>NZ_JBFPKF010000060.1:0-7330 GCF_040948685.1 Paraburkholderia sp. BR14374
AACGCGTCAGAGAGATTTAGCTTCTCGTCGGCGTCGTGATGGCTGCGAAGGCAGTCGAACGCGCCGCTGGGCTCCGGTTCACGCGCCGCATCGTTATGCCATCGCGTTTCCACACGACCTGGGTCGGCTTATGTCTCCCGCATACGGCCGGCGGTTCGAGGCTATCGCTTCGCCAGATCCGCAGGAGGCGTGCGACCCAGAAGTGATGATCGACTTCGTCGCCCGAATCGCCGACAATCGATTTCGAACGGAGCTCCGACTGGTGACAAGGAGTTGGCTCAGCGCAACGATGTCGGTTTTCCAGGACGAAATCGGGTTCTTGGGTGGAGCACACCTCAGCGGGTTCTTGCGTGGAGCACACCTCAGCGTTGCCTACGAACACGTCGGCATCCGTCGACCGGTCAACAAAGTGGAGCAACCGACGTGACAGTGGAAGGCAAACGGGTGGCAGTCGTCGCCCCGGCAGGCGTTCCTGACATGGACAACCTCGCACGGGCGATCTGTCTGCTCGAGAGTTGGGGATTTTCTGTCTCCGTAGGCGCGCACGTGGCTGACCGGTTCCGGTATCTCGCGGGATCCCATCAGCATCGCACAAGCGATCTACTTGCGGCGTTGATGGACCCGGCGGTCGATATCATCTGGATCGCACGCGCCGGCTATGGCTGTGCGCACGTGCTGTCGGCGCTACCCAAAACCGTTCCATGCGAGAAAACCGTGATCGGCTTTTCCGATGCGACCGCGCTTGTCTACGGGCTGCGACAGATTCCCGGCATCCGCGTGATTCATGGGCCGACGCTCAACGGCCTCGCGACAAAAGTTGACGATATGTCGCGCCGCAGTGTTCTCGATACCCTCACAGGAGTCACGCCGGCGCCGCTGCCGCTCGAGCGGTTGCATGGGCCGGCTGATTCGATCAGGGGGCCACTCGTCGGCGGCAACCTCACGGTCCTCGCGAGCACGGCCGGCAGCCGTTGGCAGCCGCACTTTTGCGACTCCATTGTGGTGCTGGAGGACGTTACTGAACTCGCATACCGCATTGACCGAAGCGCCATGACGCTGCGTCACGCCGGCATCCTCGACGGCGCGCGTGCGATCGTGCTCGGAGAGTTCGTCCGCTGTCCGTTGCCAGCCGGGGCGGACTATTCGCTCGCGGACGTGCTGCTGGACGTGTTGGCGCCGCTCGGCGTTCCAATCTATGCAGGATTCCCCGTTGGACATGGCGAGCGCAATCTGTCGTGGGTAGTTGGGGGACCCGTCGAGATCCGCGAAGGCATGTTGCTGCGATAGCTTGCCTTTCGCGTACCCTTTACGATCGGCGATCGACGGGTCGGCGGATGGGATTCGGCCAGGAACGGCCGTTCGACGTCCCCAGTCGGATCATTGACAATGGCGACCGACGCTGACAAGGAAGGTGCATCGGTACTCGCGCAGTATTGAAAAAAAATGGAGCGGAAATGCCAGCAGTCGGAGGTGGTCCATCGCCCGAGCAATGGAGTCGGATGAGCAAGCCAGAGAAACTGATCTATTGGTTACTGGTAGGTGCAGCCGTTGTGTTCGTTGCGTATTTGCTCATCCGCAAGTTGGTGGATTGACCAAGATAACGGTGGGGAGACCGTTGTCGCCGAACCTTTGCTTTCGATAAGGCCGAGAGGCTGCTCCGGGTCGGTCTATGCCTTCTGCATGAGACGCCCGCCCAAGGCTAGTTCATGCGCGGTCATGGGGCGCTGTTTGGCCATGAAGCGCCGCTCGCACTTTATCGGCAGGTGTCGCGTTATGCGCCGCAAACGGTCATCTGACCGACGAGCATGGCACGCCGCGCATTCGATCAAATTTGCGCGGCTGGCGGAGCGAGCGCGTTATAAGCGCTAGTAGAGACGCGTCGGGTCGTGGGACGGGCCGTCGCGAGGCCCGATGTCCCGCCGGGACGCGGCGTGCCGGACTTGCGGGCAACGGCGCTCGCAACAAGTCGTCACGCTATTTGCCACACATATGAACGTCGTTTATTATCGCGAATGCCCGGTCAGAGTCTGGCGGCGATGTAACGCATGGTCATTTGCGGGTGCTCTGTCATCTCACAGGTATCCGGCCGGGCCATAACCTTTGCGCCAAGAGCTGTGGGTGGTGACAAGGTGTGGAGCCACAGTACAGGAGGAACTCGCCGTGCCAAGCGAAGCCGTCACCGCCTGCCGCATCTGCGCCGGCAACTGTTCACTGCGCTTGACCATCGACGATCTCGGACGCGTCGTTGCTGCGCGCGGCGACCGCGACAATCCACTCACGCGCGGCTACGCCTGCATCAAGGGCGCGTATCTGCATGAGGCGCATAACAGCGCGGAGCGGCTCCTGCACCCGCTGAAACGGCAGCGCGATGGCAGTTTCGTGCAGATGCCGCTTGACGCGATGCTGGCCGAGATCGCGGCGCAGCTTGAGGCACTGATCGAGCGCCACGGCGCCGATGCGGTCGCAGCCTTTCGCGGCACCATGAACTACTCTAACCTCGCCGCCAATCATATGTTGCCCGCCTTCCTCGCGGCGCTGGGTTCGAATTCGTTTTTCTCTACAATGACCATCGACCAGTCAGCCAAATGGGTGGCATTTGAGCGACTGGGCGGCTGGGCTGCCGGCAAAGATCCGTACGCGCTCGCTGACGCGCTATTGTTCGTCGGCACCAATCCGCTGGTGTCGCTATCCACATTCAACTTTGCATTGCAGAGTCCGGTCAAGCAGCTCCACGAAGCGAAGGAGCGCGGCCTGAAGCTGGTGGTGATCGATCCACGAGAGACAGAGACTGCGCGCCATGCCGATGTCTTCCTGCAGGTGTTGCCGGGCGAGGACCCGACCGTCCTGGCTGGCCTGCTGCGCATCATTCTGTGTCGCGGCTGGCACGATGCTGAATTCTGCGCGCGCTACGTCAAGGACCTGCGACGACTGGCGCGGGCGGTCGAGCCGTTTACGCCCGAATACGTCGCCCAGCGCGCCGGCGTAAGCGTCGAAGGGCTGGAAGCCGCCGCTGCAGCCTTCGCGGAACCCGTCCGGGACGCCGGCGGCCTGCGCCGCAAGCGTGGCTCGGCCGCGTCGGGAACCGGGCCCAATATGGCGCCGCACTCCAATCTGGCCGAGCATCTGGTCGAATGCCTCAACGTCGTGTGTGGCCGCTTCGCTCGCCCCGGCGATCCTGTTCCGAATCCCGGCGTGGTCGCTCCGCGCTACCAGCGCCGCGCCGAAGTGATTCCGCCACGCCGTTCCTGGGAATCCGGCTGGAAGAGCCGTGTCGGCGGCCATGGCATGCTGTTCGGCCAGAAGATGAGCGGCACGCTGGCCCAGGAAATCACTACACCTGGCGCCGGCCAGATCCGTGCGTTGTTGGTCGACGGCGGCAATCCAGTCGATGCTGTGCCAGACCAGCGTCGCATCGCCGATGCGCTGCGTCAATTGCAACTACTTGTATGCATCGAGCCATTCATGACTAACACTGCGCGGCTCGCGCATTATGTGATTCCACCGAAGCTGATGTTCGAGCGCGCCGACCTGCATTCGCGCGACTACGAGTCCTACATCATGTTCCAGCCTTACGCACAATACTCGGCCGCCGTGGCGACGCCGCCAGAGGGATCCGAAGTCGTGGACGACTGGTTCGTGTTCTGGGATCTCGCGCGGCGCCTGGGCAGGACGGTCATATTCGACGACGTTCCGCTCGATATGCGCGCAGCTCCGACCACCGACGAGCTGCTTGCGATCCTGGTTCGCCACGGCTCCATTTCATTCGACGAACTGAAGCTGAACCCACATGGGAAAATCTACGAGGTCGAACCGATGATCGTGCAGCCTGGCGAGCCAGCTAATAACGCGCGCTTTGACGTGATGCCGGACGACGTCGAGCGCGAACTGGCGGCCGTTCTGAACGAAGCGGGGGCGCCGCCGGGGTTTACGCATCGCCTGGCAGTGCGGCGTGTGCGCGACGTGCAGAACACCATGTACCACCACCTGCCCGCGGTGCGCCGACGCATGCCGTTCAATCCGGCCTTTGCGCATCCCGATGAGCTGGCTGCTCAAGGACTGACCGAAGGCCAGTGCGTGGCCATTGTTTCGCCGCACGGCCGCATTCGAGCTATCGTCAAAGCGGACCCTGCACTGCGCCGAGGCGTCGTGTCCATTCCGCACGGCTGGGGACCGATGCCCGACGAGGAGCCCGAAACCTACGCCGGCACAAATCCAAACCAGTTGCTCAGCACGACGGTTGGCCTTGATCCGATCAACGCCATGCCGGTAATGAGCGCGGTGCCTGTACGCATCGAAACTGCAGACTGAATCCCAAGAGAGAACCCACCGTTCGAATCGTAAGCAACTCGTGAGGGCCGTTCTGGACGGCGGATTGAGTGACCGGGTAATTTGGTGTCCACCAAATTATTGCGGACGCCAAAGTGGACGAGACGTGGGACGAGCGCGCGACCGGCAGCGCGTATAAGCGGCCGAACTTTCCGACCGAGTTCAAGCGGCGACTGGTTGAGCAATCGTTCGAGCCGGGCGCGTCGGTGGCGTTGATCGCGCGCAGCAATGATATCAATGCAAACCTGTTATTCAAGTGGCGGCGGCACTATCTGGCGGGGGAGTACGGTTTGCCGACACTGCCCGAGGGCGCGGCACCGAAACGCGAGCCTCAGGTGCCACCGCTTTTGCCGGTGGATATCGTCCCGGAGACGGCAGAACGTGCGCCGCCGATGACGGTCGATGCGGTGCCGCCGTCGGAGAATCTCTGCGAGATCGAGTTCGACCGCGCACGCTTGCGGATTCGCGGAAACGTGTCGCCGGATATGCTGCGGCTACTGATTCGAGAACTGTCGCGATGATCGGGCTGCCGGCGGGCACCCGCATCTGGATCGCGGCTGGCGTTACCGACATGCGCTGCGGATTCCAGGGACTGGCGGCGAAGGTGCAGACCGCACTCGAGGAGAACCCGATGGGTGGCAACGTCTTCATCTTCCGGGGCCGGCGCGGTGACCTCATCAAGATTCTGTGGGCCACTGAGGACGGGCTATGGCTCCTTGCGAAGCGGCTTGAACGAGGGCGTTTTGTCTGGCCGCAGGCCGACGGCGGCAAGGTCCATCTGACGCATGCACAGTTGTCGATGCTGCTCGAGGGTATCGATTGGCGACAGCCGCGTCGAACTGCGGCGCTATCGGTGTTGTAAACGCTTCCGGGCGCGCGTAAACTCCGGCGCATGACCGATGATGCCCATCTACCAGATGACGTTGATGCGCTCAAGGCGTTGCTGCTCGAGGCTCGCGCCCAGCTTGCCGAGCGCGATATTGAGATCGAACAGCTCAAGGCCCAGATCGACAAACTAAAACGGATGCAGTTTGGCCGCAAGTCCGAGCAACTGGACCGGCAGATCGAGCGGCTTGAGACCGAACTGGAGGAACTGACCGGTGGGCGCGGTGTCGCGGATGTTCACCGCGCCCGCGCATCGGGCACAAACGTGGCCGTCGGCGCAACCTCCTCGAAGGAGGCGTTGCCACCCCATCTGCCGCGCGAAGAGCACATGCTCGAACCCGATTCGAGCTGCCCGAACTGCGGCAACGCCATGCAATCACTCGGCGAGGACGTGTCCGAGCAACTCGCCCGTGTCGCGGCAATGTTCAAAGTGATTCGCACGATCCGGCGCAAGGCAGTCTGCACCTGCTGCAATCACTTCTCGCAGCCGCCGATGCCGGGCCTGCCGATTGAGCGCAGCATCGCGCATCCGAGCCTGCTGGCCGACATCCTCGTCTCGAAGTTCGCTGATCATCAACCGCTGTACCGACAGTCGGCCATTGCCGCACGCGACGGTGTGAAGCTCGACCCTGCCAGCATGGGGCGCTGGGTCGGCCAGTGCGAGGCCCTGTGCGAGCCGTTGACCGAAGCGCTGCAGATCTACACGATGGCATCCTTCAAGCTGCACGCGGATGACACGCCGATTCCGGTGCTTGCACCGGGCAACAGGAAGACCCGCACGGGGCGCCTGTGGGTCTACGTTCGCGACGATACCCGATCGGGCTCGACGGAACCGGCTGCAGTCTGGTTTGCCTACTCGCCAGACCGCAAAGGCATTCATCCGCAGACTCATCTCGCCGGATTCAAGGGCATCCTGCAGGCCGACGCTTACGGCGGCTTCAACGAGCTATATGCGGGTGGCAAGATCCGCGAAGCCGCGTGCTGGGATCACGCGAGACGGTACATATACGACGTTCACGTCCGTACACCGACCGATGCGACAAGGCACGTACTCGAGCTGATCGGCGAACTCTATGGCATTGAAGCTGACATCCGCGGCAAGCCAGCCGTCGAACGGTTGCGCGTACGGCAGCAGAGGAGCCTCGCGGTGCTCGCGGCCATCAAGGCGTGGATGGCGGACAAGATCGCAACGCTATCGACGCAGTCTGAGCTGGCCAAGGCGATACGCTACTCGCTCAATCAATGGGACGCGCTCGTTCTGTACTGCGAAGACGGGCGCGTTGAGATCAGCAACGCCCTTGCCGAAAACGCCCTGCGCTGCGTGAGCCTGGGAAGGAAGAACTTCCTGTTTGCAGGCTCCGACAGCGGAGGTGAACGGGCCGCCGCAATGTACGGCCTGATCGGGACATGCAAGCTGAACGACATTAACCCGCGCGCCTACCTCGAATACGTCCTGACCCACATCGCCGACCACAAGATCAATCACATCGACGAACTGCTGCCCTGGAACGTGGCCGACAAGTTGACCAGGCAGCCCACTCCGCCCCCCACCGTCTGATCTCCCGGCGGTCCTCCGGAATCTATCATCCGTTACTCTCAGCGCGCCGTCACTATCGTGCCTCATGCGCGCGAGACATCGCGAACGGCCCACGCGAGGCGCTTACTTCGAATCGAACGGTTCGTTTCGAGCACGACGATGTAGCTACCCGACCGTCCAGCCTTGTCCGAAATCTGGCGAGCGATCGGAATACACCACGCCACCACAACGTCCAGCAGCTCGCGCCTTCGCGACATTGGCCCCCGCGTCGGTGGCAAGCGGACCCTAGTTGCGGATGCGATAGAAGCCGCCGGCACCCTCTGTGGACGTGCTGCGTCACTTCATTGGCAATGAGTCAACGTGGCGGGAACCTCGCGCCCTGGTTCGACAACACACGCGATCGGCTGGACTAAGCCCAGGACTGGCCGCTCGCGCCGCTGCTGCGAGCGGCTGCAACGGGTCGAGCTTGTGTGAAAACGCGTTGATCGCCTAGACTGGATTAACTCATTCAGCATGGGTGACCGGATGAAGCGATTCATAGAAGGCGAAGATCGCAAGCAGGTGACGCTGCTTCCAGAATGC
>NZ_JBFPKF010000061.1:0-6762 GCF_040948685.1 Paraburkholderia sp. BR14374
TGTTCATCAAGGTCAGGTACGGAGCGGCGAAGTACCACTCTTCATCCGATACATCCGTTGGGTAAGGCCTGCGTTTTTTCATTCCGCCAGGATACCAGGTCCGACATAAAGTGCCTAACACCCTCTAAGCGTTTTCTGAGCAGTCGCTGTTGAGTTCGTCGTAGTGTTCGTCACCAGGAACTTGGTGCGGTCTTTTACCTTAGCGATCCAAGCCGGTGCCCGTCTTTGGGTCGGCGTACTTCGTTGCCGATGCCTCCCGCTTCGCCGGTGCGGTCGCGCCGGGTCTGCAGCCGAGTCGCCTGTCCAAAGACGCCTCAATATCAGCAATAGATAGAGAGTGCTGTTCCAGCATACGGAGGATTTTCCCGATCGCTGTTGCCGAATCTCTCTTCTCTAACGCTGCCACCCGTGCTTGGAGCTTTGCGATTTTTGCCTGGATGGCTTCCAGCGTAGCCATGCTTGTTTTCCTTTGGATAGGATGAGTAAGCCGCACTATGCCATATCGCCCAGCGAACACAAACAGCATTGCACGGCTTGCCGAGTTAATACACCTTGAAACGAATATCCTGGCTATTCAAAAACACGGACTTCTCGGTCCGCGCCGGTGGATAAGGCGACAATTCGCACATAGCGAAACGATCAATCGTTCGAAATGGGAAACAGTGTAACTCCCGATGCGCATGTCATCCGCGCCCCATCGTCGCCTTAACACGTAAGATGCCCGTCGACGCCGAGAGCGATAGCAAGAAAACCTGTCAAAAGGCTGTAGCACTATTTCTGGTGCCCGCCTCGCTGGATTCGAAACGTACAGAACACATGACGGCGAAAATGCAGGGACTGCGACGAAGGCAGCGAAAATCCGGGCCAAACCCGACGCATCGCGTGCGGCAGAACATTTCGTAGGCCCGCGGTCATTTGCGGCGATCGCGACTACCACACCGACAAATCGCCAACACTTGCATGATCGCAGCATAAAGCCAGTGATTGGACAACGAAGAACCGAAGATGGTAGCGGTCTCAGCAAATCCCGCTGGTTGGCAGCACGGACTCACGCGTGGCTCTGCAACGTCCGACGTCGTCGTACCGACATCGACCGTCGCGGCCATATTATCAAGCAAGCATTCGTCAGTTTTTGCTTGCTCGCTCATCTGCTGGAACATATTCAAAGAAGAGGAGTCACATCTTTGAACTGGCCTGTTACCATGAACTCACGGAAATCACTCGCCACGGAGCCCCGATGAACCTGCAACGATTCCCCCGCTACTCGCTCACCTTCGGGCCGACGCCGATCCAGTCGCTCAACCGTCTGAGCGAGCATCTCGGCGGCAAGGTCAAGCTTTATGCCAAGCGCGAGGACTGCAACAGCGGCCTCGCGTTCGGCGGCAACAAGACCCGCAAGCTCGAATATCTGATCCCCGACGCGCTCGCGCAGGGCTGCGACACGCTCGTGTCGATCGGCGGCATCCAGTCGAACCAGACGCGCCAGGTCGCGGCGGTTGCCGCGCATCTGGGCCTGAAGTGCGTGCTCGTGCAGGAGAGCTGGGTCAACTACCCAGATGCGGTGTACGACCGTGTCGGCAACATCCTGATGTCGCGCATGATGGGCGCCGACGTGCGACTCGTGCCGGACGGCTTCGACATCGGCTTTCGCAAGAGCTGGGAGGACGCGCTCGACAGCGTGCGCGCGGCCGGCGGCAAGCCGTACGCGATTCCGGCCGGCTGCTCGGATCATCCGCTGGGCGGGCTCGGCTTCGTCGGCTTCGCAGAAGAGGTGCGTCAGCAGGAAGCCGAACTGGGCTTCAGGTTCGACTACATCGTCGTGTGCTCGGTGACGGGCAGCACCCAGGCGGGCATGGTGGTCGGCTTCGCCGCCGACGGCCGCGCCGATCGGGTGATCGGCATCGACGCCTCGGCGAAACCGGCGCAGACGCGCGAGCAGATCACCCGCATCGCGAAGCGGACCGCCGGGAGCGTCGAGCTGGGCCGCGACATCACCGCGAAGGACATCGTGCTCGACGAACGCTACGGCGGCCCGGAATACGGTCTGCCGAACGACGGCACGCTCGAGGCGATCCGTCTGTGCGCGCGGCTCGAAGGCATGCTGACCGATCCGGTGTACGAGGGGAAATCGATGCACGGCATGATCGACAAGGTACGTAACGGCGAATTTCCGGCCGGCTCGCGCGTGCTGTATGCGCACCTGGGCGGCGTGCCGGCGTTGAGCGCGTACAGCTTCATCTTCCGCGACGGTTGACGGGTTTAAGGGCCTTAGGCGACGAGCGTCGGCGGTCCGGGGTTCAGGCCCGACTTCATCAGATATGCTTGCCGCGTTCATTGCGACGTCGAGTTAAAGCCGCGTCAGCTGCGCGGAGTCGTCGTCGACATTGCGTATCGAAACGCTGCTGGCTTCTCACGTGCGGGCACTCAAGGCATTTCGCGGCATGCCCACAGAGGCCAAGCCCGAATGAAAGGGGCTTCGTCCGCAATCAGGTGCCTGTTGCGGGCGATGGCATCAAGGCGCCACGATGTGGTTCTCGCACTCTATTAACTCCCTCGAAGGGGCAGTCCACGGCAATCGTAAAGCTAGGATTTTGATCTGGCCACGAATGTCTGTGCGCTGCCGGCGACCGGCAAGCCCGAATTGGTAGGCCCGGAAATTCGCCGCACTCGGTTGCTTGAAGGTGTGGCATCTTTACCTCCTTGTCTTATCGGGATGGACAGCTGACCCGGCGCGCGTCACTGGGCACGCGAGTTCGAGAGGCTAAGGCTCACGACGCGCCGCTTACACGGTGCACGAAACACGCACCGAATTTATCGCACCGGCGTGCAGACCGTTTCGTGGCTGACGATAACCTCGGATTCGAACAGCAGTTCCTCGATGTCGTGCAGCCTCAACTGAAACAGGTAGTACCGCCACACCGCGCAGCTGATGACCGCAAGGGAAGACGACAACCGTGATAAAGCGATTTTCCATCCTTCATCACGCGATCTTACTCGACCAATTCAGCAACGTGACAGTGGCAAGCTTACTGATCGAGAGGGTGTAGTCGCGATCGCCGCCTTGGTTCTCTTTCCTTCAGATGCCGCCTCGACGTTATCCTCACGGGACAACTTGGCGCCGACGCGGTGAGCCTTTTCGTTGTCGGGCTGTCCGGCGTTTGACGGGGATGGCGCTCGCCTTCACGTCGGAATTCGTAGTCGCCTTTGCCGCTCACGCTCCAGCCTACGGTACGCGCCGCTTTCCGCCGTGCCTTTGGGACGAACATGGCTACCACTAAATAAGAGTGAAAAGCATGAACGTCACCAACTACATTCAATTCGACAGCGACGACCCTCGATACCGCAAAGGGCGCGGGGCCTCGTCTCCACTATGGACCACTACATGGACATCAAAGTTGTTCGCGTTGGTCCTATCTCACGGCGGCGGATTGGAAGGCCGTTATATGGTAACAACCGCGCGCGTGTGGGACCTTGCCAGATGTTCGACAATGTCGGGAATGAAACAACGCGTTGAGGAGTGTTTTCGTTGTTGGGCAAGCATTTTTGGATTGGTACGACACTTGCGCGTCTCACGCCACGCAAACAAGAGGAGAAATCCATGGTTAGACTCAGCGCTCGCGCCAACGGCCACGCTCGATGCTTTCGGCAGACACAAATACGCGCTGTCTGGCACAGAACCACCGGCATATCGACCTCAGCCGTCCCACGAGTTGTCAATAGCAAGAGGCGGCACGCGAGCATAATGTTGGCTTATAACGACGTAAGGCACGCAACTGACCACCGTAGCATTCTATCTGTTTCCGGCAGACGGCATGCGAACTCATTAAAAGAATCAGACCTATGCCGAAACTGATGATGCCAAGTGATCCTTTACTCGGGACAGATGGTCCGTCCCACAAAGGACATCAAACCGCAAGCCCCTCCCCCACTGGCGACGAGGTCCCGCGGATCTCGGCTAATGCGGCCGGGTGGATGCTTGACGCAATTCGTGACCTTGCTCCGGCCATTCTGTCCCGTGCAGCCGAGATCGAAACCGAACGTCGTATGCCCTCGGACCTTATCGAGAAGTTGCGACTGATCGGAGTGTTCCGCATGTTCGCGCCACGCAGTCGTGGAGGATTAGAGCTAGATTTGCCTTGGGGAATGGAAGTGATCAGCGCGTTGGCTCGGCTCGATGGCTCAGTGGGCTGGACCGCGATGATCGCCAGTGCATCGGCCATTATGGCTCCTCGATTGCCGAGACAGACTTGCGATCTGATCTATGAAGACAAGTCGGATGTCATCATAGCTGGTGTCTCCACGCCTGGAGGCACCGCCGAAAGGGTACCAGGTGGGTGGCAGGTCAGCGGCCGTTGGCCGTTCGCCAGTTGTTGCCACAACGCCGACTGGATCATGGGTCTCTGTGTCATGTCGGAAGGCGGAAAACCACTCTATGGTCCGGCAGGGGATGCCGGACCACCGTTGGTCCGGTATGTCGCATTGCCGGCCTCCGCTTGGCAAATTGAAGACACTTGGCACGCCTCCGGCCTCAGAGGTTCCGGCAGTGACCACACAGCCCTTCAGAACGTGGTCGCGCCGGAGGCCAATTTTTTCGACTTTCCAGATGGAGCATCATGCGAACCGGGACCGCTATATCAAGCGTGGCGGCACCTTCAGTCGGTGCTTTTTGGAGCTGTCTGCGTCGGCATCGCCGAGGGCGCGCTATGGGATGTCGCCGAACTCGCCCTCGGTGGCCGGCAACCACTTCGAGCGCCGGTTCCTATGCGCGACTCGGAGATGTTCCAAGGCGAACTGGGTCGAATTGAGGCAGATGTGCGTGCAGCGCGGGCGGCCATGCAGATTCAGGTGGACAGTCTCTGGAGGCACGCCGTGGCCGACACGCTGAACGGCCAAGCCCTATACACCCAGGGCATACAGACGGGAACCTGGATTGCGACGATCTGTGCCCGGGCAGCACATGCCTGCTTTGCGCTGGCCGGCGGTGCTGCAGTTTATGAATCTTCACCCCTTCAGCGGCGGCTGCGCGATCTGCAGGCGGCGGCGCAACATGCCATGGTCCAGCAGCGGCACTATGCGGACGCTGGCCGGCTGCTGCTGGAGCGGGTTAGACGAACGCCAAGATCGGACACGCGGCTATAAAGTGGGTACGGGAACGGCAAGAAGCCTTACGAGTCATGCGTATGAAGCGCTTTCCGCATCGTTATGCTCCGCCGTGACCTTGCCCCTGTTTGACGTATCCCATAGCCGAGGGAATTCAGGCGGCTCGGTGGGCAGCGAGCCAGTTCTTCTCGAACGTCAGAGGGCTGACGTAATCGAGCGTCGAGTGTAGCCGATGGGCATTGTAGAAACCCAGCCAATCAACGATTTCGTCCATCACCGCGCGCCTTGTGGCGAAGTGCCGACCATGCAGGCGACCGACTTTCAGCGAACCCCACAAGCTTTCGGTCGGCGCGTTGTCCCAGCAATCGCCACGGCGGCTCATCGACGAACGCATGCCATATGCTTTCAGCGTGTCCTGAAACAGCCCGCTGCAATACTGGCTGCCCCGGTCGCTGTGCATGATCAGGCCCGGCGGCGGACGCCGTCTGAACCATGCCATGCGCAGCGCGTCAGTGACCAACTCGGCCTTCATGTGAGGCTGCATCGACAGCCCACCACCTGCTTGCTGAACAGGTCGATGATGACCACCAGATAAACCCAGCCTTCTGCAGTCGCGCAGTACGTGATGTCGCTCGTCCAGACCTGATTCGGCGCACTCGTCGTGAAGTTACGCTTCAGCAAGTTCGGCGCGACCGGCAGGTTATGGTACGAATTCGTCGTCGCGATGAACTTGCGCTTGTGCCGAGCACGAATGCCGTGCCGCGCCATCAGATTGCGAACCCGCTCCTTACCCACGCGCACACCACGTGCAACCAGTTCTTTCGTCATGCGCGGCCAGCCGTACTCACCCTTGACCTGCGCATGGATCGCGCGGATGTTGGCCAGCAAGGCATCGTCGCTGATTCGTACCGGGCTGTGCCTCTCCCGGCCCGCTGCAGCCCGCTGACGCCGCTGGTGACCTCCAGCAACTCGCACAGCAGCGACGCCGGCCTGCGCTTGTGCTCCCGTTCGATAAAGGCGTACTTCACGGCGATTCTTTCGCAAAGTACGCTGCCGCCTTTTTTAGAATGTCGCGCTCCATCTTCAGTCGCGCATTCTCCGCACGCAGTCGAGCCAGCTCCATCTGCTCCTCGGTTACCGGCTTCGTACCCGGGCCGACCAGCGTTCCTTTTCGGTCTGCCTGCACCCAGTTCGAGATCGTCTGGCTCGACACCCCCAGAATCGCCGACACCGCTGCCAGGCTCTGCCCGGCCTTCACCAGCCGCACCGCCTCCAGCTTGAATTCCAGGGTGTACCGCGCACGCTTCAATTGGCTCATCTTAGTTTCTCCTTGCTGCAGTTTAAACCTCAGCAAGGGATACGTTTTTCAGGGGCAAGCTCAAAGATTATGACGGATCTTCCTTCTCTTGCGCTCACTCCGCAATGTCCTTCCTTTTTCGGGGAAAATGGCCGATATTGTTGCCTTGAGTTCAGGAAACCCGGGTTTATTGCGACCACAACTGTATAAGTTCTACGACCGAGGCCCCCAATATGGTTCGAGCTTGTGTGAAAACGCGTTGATCGCCTAGACTGGATTAACTCATTCAGCATGGGTGACCGGATGAAGCGATTCATAGAAGGCGAAGATCGCAAGCAGGTGACGCTGCTTCCAGAATGCCTTGA
>NZ_JBFPKF010000062.1:0-6645 GCF_040948685.1 Paraburkholderia sp. BR14374
TAGATCCAGAAGATCGTGTCCACGATCATGGAACGATCTCACGTGATCTACCCGGACCTCCTCACGCTCTCACATCATGCCCCACGCGCGCGCGAATCGGGGACCGGCCCTGCCGAGCCGCTTACGGTGGAACCCACCGCGCTGCCTGTCGTGATGTCCGATGAAATGGATGTCATGTCTCGTCTCCAGACGAATCACGGCGCGCAAAAGGCCCTGCCGGCCTCTGCGGCTTAGTGATTCTTTATTTGCTTCGCTGCTTCAGGCGCTGGCGAGTTCGTTCGCCGACGGCTTCGATGCATCGCCAGGCTGCGCGTCCTGACACTTGACTACCCCAGCCTCGGTTAACTGTCTGAGGTCTTCCGGTGTATATCCGAGACCCGACAGAAGCGCTTGAGTGTCCTGACCCAGCGAAGGCGGCGCCGCGCGCAGGTGCAGGCGCTCACCATCCAAGGTCAAGGGCAGCAGCGCAGTCCTCGTCGCTATGGGCTGTCCCGCGCCGCTTGCATCGGGCGGCAACGTCACTTCGGCGAGTCCGCCGGTCGCGAGCAGGTGCGGATCGTCGAACAGATCCTGCGGCTTGGTAATCGGCGCATAGGGCAGTCCGCAGCGCTCGAAAATCGTGCTGATCTCGGCCGCGGTGAACGCTTCCATGTGCTTTCGAAGCAGCGGCAGCAACCATTCGCGGGCCTGCACGCGCTGATTGTTGGAAGCGATACGCTCGTCCGCTTTGAGCTCCGCCAGCCCGAAAGCGTCGCAGAACAGCGCCCATTGCGTATCGGAGACAACGGCTAGGAAGATCTGCTCGCCGTTTTTGACCGAGAACACGTCGTAGACGGCCCACGCTGAAATGCGGCTTGGCATCGGCGCCGCCGCTTTGCCGGTCACGGCGAACTGCATCATGTGTTGAGCCACCAGGAACACATTGTTCTCGAACAGCGCGCTCTGCACTTCCTGCCCCCGGCCCGTGCGTTCGCGTTGAGCCAGCGCCGCCATCGCGCCTATCGCGCCGAACATTCCGCCCATGATGTCGTTGACACTCGTTCCGGCGCGCAGCGGCCTGCCTTCCGGTCCCGTCATGTAAGCGAGGCCGCCCATCATCTGCACGACCTCGTCGAGCGCGGTGCGATGATCGTATGGGCCGGGCAGAAAGCCTTTATGCGACACGTAGACGAGACGCGGATTGAGCCTGGACAGCGCGGCATAACCGAGGCCGAGCTTGTCCATCGTGCCGCTCTTGAAGTTCTCGCTGAAGACGTCCGCTCCAGCGAGGAGCTTGTGAACGATTTCCACGCCACGCGGATCTTTTACGTCCACGGCGATGCTCTTCTTGTTCCGGTTGAACGTGCTGAAGAAGCCCGCACCGGAGCCGCGCAAAGCGCGCGTGCTGTCGCCGGAAATAGGCTCGACCTTTATCACCTCCGCGCCCAGGTCCGCCAGCACCATGCCGCATGTCGGCCCCATCACCATGTGCGTCATCTCGACGACGCGTACGCCGCTATACGGCAGATTCTGGTTTGCTTGTACTTCGCTCATTACGCCACTCCAGTCAGGCAGCCTTCGGGTTGCGGCGCGCTGGGTGCGCGGCCGTCTGCATATGCGAATCCCTTTGGGAGCCCCGCGTCCTGCACGTGTCCGTATAACGCTTCGCCGGGCAGCGCCTCGGCGAGAATTGCACGGGCGGCGATCAGCCTGTCGATGTCCACACCGGTGTCATAGCCCATGGCTTCGAGCAGGAAGGCCAGGTCTTCTGTCACGATGTTGCCGGTCGCGCCCGGTGCATACGGGCAGCCGCCGAGACCCGCCTGGCTGGAATCGATCGTCGTTACGCCGACTTCGAGCGCTGCAACAACGTTGGCCAGCCCCTGTCCGCGCGTGTTATGGAAGTGGGCCCCGCCGGCCTTTGCGCCGAGTTCAGTTTGCAGACGGCGGAACAGCCGACGAACCTGGGTCGGATTCGCGTAGCCGCTCGTATCGGACAGCCCGATTTCATCGACGCCGCATTCGGCCATTGCCACGCACATGCGCATCGTCTGATCGTCGGTCACAGTGCCCGCGATCGTGCAGCCGAAGGCGACCGAAACCCCGGCCTCGATCTGCACGCCGGGAAACTGCTCGTTACGAAGCGCGACGATATTGCGCACTTCTTCGATCATCTGCGCATTGGTCTTGCGGATATTGGCCAGCGAATGTTCGTTGGTCACCGAAACGGGCAGCGTCACCTTGTGCACGCCTGCTTCGAAAGCGCTCTGGCTGCCACGAAGATTCGGCGCTAGAACCGCGACGTGCAAACCGGGAATGGAGAGCGCATGCGCGACGACTTCGCGAATGTCAGCCATCTGAGGCAGCAGTTTCGCCGGCACGAATGAGCCCACTTCAATTTCCTTCAGGCCTGCAGCGGCGAGCGCCGAGATCCATCGCAGCTTCGCTGCCGTGGGCATGACAGTTTTGATGCTCTGCAATCCGTCACGCGGACCGACCTCGCTGATCAACACCTTGGGATTGGGCGTATTCACGACTGACACCTTGGTTCTATTACGCAGACCGACGTTCTATGTAATAGAACTATAGGTGCGCTTTGCGGCCTCGTGAAGACGGGTAAACCCCGGAAATCGCGAAAAACAGAACTTGAGTTCTGTCACGCGAAACATTAGAGTGACAGCATAACCAGAGAGGAGAAGAGATGACTATCGGTGGGCCCGGGAATGCAGAGCGGTCGCTCGACGCATCGGACACAAGCAGTGGAGTCGCCGTTCTGGATCGAGCTTTCGCGATTCTCAACGCTTTCGGCCCGACCGACGACCGGTTGACGCTCACCGAGCTATCGCGCCGCACCGGCTTGTATAAAAGCACGGTCTTGCGGTTGCTCGGTGCTTTGGAGCACGGCGGATTTATGCGGAAGCTGAATGACGGTCAGTACGCTGTCGGACATCAACCGCTTCGCCTCGCAACGCTTTACCAGCGGTCTTTTCAAGTCGGCCCCGTTGTGGAACCCATCCTTCAGCAGTTGAGTCGCGACCTGGGCGAGACGGCCTCTTTTTACGTACGGCAAGGTGACAAGCGCCTGGTCCTGTATCGCTTGGAGCCATCGAGAAGCGTGAGAGTAGCGATCCGGATTGGCGAGGAATTCGAGATTGACAAAGGCGCCTCCGGCAAAGTGCTGCTCGCATTCAGTGAATCATCGGATCCGCGCTGGAATGAGGTGCGGGAACAATTCTGCGCGGTCTCATACGGTGAACGAGATCCCGAAACAACGTCAGCATCAGTGCCGGTGTTCGATTCAACCGGTCAGCTCTTGGGCGCTCTGACCCTATCCGGGCCGAAAGGCAGATTCGACGCCCCCGCCACCATCAACGTTGCTCTTAAAGCATTGCTTCTCAGCGCGAAGCGAGCAACGGTCGACTTGGGGGGCATCGGTGCGAGATACGATGCAAGCATCGCCAGATTCGTCGAAGAAGACGCTGTCAAACCGGAAAAAGCGGATGTCGATGGCGGAAATGCCTGACCCAGGCAACCGGTCCTTGAGCAGGCGCCCTTTGCATTAGGCATGTGAACCCCGGCATGCCATCTGAATGCCGCCTAAAGCGCGAATCGCCTTGCTGCGGCAACAATCACATCCTCCCTTACAAGCGACCAACGCGCGCAGCGCCCGGCTTTTCCCGGTTGGCTGAAAGGCGTCGTTATTCATTGTTGAGCCGATTCCACTCCGTACGGGCTGAAAGATGCGCTTGCCTGACATGCAAGACACGGGTCGGTGCTGGTTATCCCTAGTCGCTCCTTCGCTACCTGCACGGCTACCATGGGCATACTGTTGAGCAGAACTACGTTCTATCTAACAGAACTTCAGTAAAACAGCCAAGAGATATGCAGATGGCCAGTCTTCCCGTTAATGGGACAAAGCTCTCGTCCGGTTCACCTATCGTTGGGGAGGCAGAGCGAATCAACGCGCGTATCGACCGCTTGCCAGCGACGCGCTCGATATGGATGCTGGTCTTCGTGCTGGCTGTCGGCGGCTGGTTTGAGTTCTACGATCTATTCTTGACCGCGTATGTCGGACCGGGCCTCGTCAAAAGCGGCCTGTATTCGACGACGACGGCGTCGTTCTTCGGCTTCTCGGGGCTTGGCGCGTTCGTCGCGGCATCGTTCGCGGGTCTTTTCATCGGCACGTTCTGTTTGTCACGCCTTGCCGACCGCTTCGGACGCAAGACGACCTTCACCGTCTCGCTGCTTTGGTATTCGGTAGCGACCTTTGTGATGGCTTGGCAAGACAGCGCGTCCGCAATCAATCTGTGGCGTCTGATCGCGGGGATCGGCGTGGGCGTTGAGTTGGTGACGATTGATACATACGTCAGCGAACTCGTGCCGATGCATCTGCGCGGCCGCGCTTTCGCGTTCGTGCATCTTGTGCGTAAGCGGTCCATCTTTAGCGTCTGGCAGTGATCGCCAGGAGCGAGGAGCATAGGCGTCCACCTATTCGAGGTGGACACTTATGGCTGACAAAGACTCAGAGTTAAGAGTCGTACGACAGAGCCGTGATGGCCGGCGTCGCTACGACGAGCAAGGTAAGCGCACGCTGGTCGAGGCCGCGCTGCAACCCGGCGTTTCCGTCGCGCGCATGGCTCAGGAACACGGGATCAATGCCAATCTGCTACGTAAATTGATCACAAAATACCTGCTGGAGCGGGAGAAAGGCATCTCGCCTGCACCACAGGAGCCTGTTGCTGACCATCACGAGACGGCGCCTGCGGCAGAAGTGATCGATGGCGTGGCCATCGACCTTCTGGATCCGTGCAAGGCCGCATCACCCACGAGAACGTCATCTGCATTCGTCCCTGTCGTTTCGGTTCCGCCGGCGTTGCTCCCCGAAGAAAGCGCCTTGGCGAGAGCGCCTATGCCCTCATCGCCGTCAATGGCGCTTGCGCTGCACGTGCGTCTGCCGAACGGCGTCGAGTTTGATATCGCGGACGCGACCATCGACGAACTGGCCACCGTGGTCCAGATGCTTGGGAGAATGCCGTGTTCCGGTTCGACGCGAATCTGAAGGTGTACCTGCATCGCGATGCCGTCGATTTCCGGTACGGCATGAACAGCCTGTCGATTCTCGTTGAGCAGTCGATGCGCCTGAACCCGATGGACTCCTCGCTTTACGTGTTTGGAAACCGTCGCCGCGACCGGGTCAAGATCCTCGGCTGGGATGGCAGCGGCTTCTGGCTCCTGACGAAACGCCTTGAGACCGATAGGTTCATATGGCCCGACCGGAAAGCCGAGATCGTGACGATGACGCCTGATCTGTTACATGCGCTGCTTGAGGGCGATGACATTAGCACGATCCAGCGACATCCGAAGCGCGAGTATCTGCGCGTCAGCTGAACGCGTCATCGGGGTGCCGGTCTAATCCGCATGCCGGGCCAGGTCACGATCACCGCCGACGAACTGAAAGAGCTGCTCGCTGAGCGCGATGCCGCCCGTGCGTTGCGCGAAGAACAGGAGGCGCTACGCGGCGCCCTGCGGCTCGTGACAGCGGAACGTGATCTGGCCGAGGAACGGCTGCGTGCTTACCGTCGCGAACTGTTCGGCGCGAAAAGTGAAGGACGGGATTCCAATCAACCCGGGCTGTTCAACGAAGCCGAAGCACTTGGCGCGAACAGCGCGCCCGCCCTGGAAGACACACCGGAAACGACGGTTGCCGCGCACACGCGCAAGCGGCGTGGTCACCGCAAGCCGCTCGATCCCGATCTGCCGCGTGAGGTCGTGCGCCATGAACTGCCTGAAGCCGAACGCTTCTGTACGAACGACGGCCACCCGCTCGTCGAGATCGGCGTTGAGATCAGCGAGCAGCTCGATGTAATTCCGGAGCAGCTTCGCGTGCTCCAGCACCAGCGCGTCAAATATGCGTGTCCATGCTGCGATCTCGGCATCAAGGTCACGCCTGCGCCGCCGCGTATCATCCCGCGTGGGCTGCTGAGTGAATCAGCGCTTGCGTGGATCGCCACCGGCAAGTATCAGTTCGGGATGCCACTGTACCGTCAGGCCGGACTGCTACGTCGTTTCGGCGGTGACATCTCATCCAACACGATCGCCGCAAGCATGGTACGCGTCGGTCTGGCGACCCAGCCGGTGATCAACCTGATGCGTGATGCGCTGCTCGACGCGGATCTGGTCTACTGCGACGAGACGACATTCCAGGTCCTGAAGGAGAAGGGGCGAAAGCCTCAAACGAAGAGCTACCTCTGGGCGCAGATGACCGATTCAGGACATCCGGTCCGCTGCTTCACGTACACGCCGGGACGCGGCGCTCAGCTGGCCGACAAACTGTTCATGGGCATCCGCAAGGGCGCGGTCCTGATGACCGATGGCTATGAGCCCTATAACAGCATCGCCGACCGATACCAGCTCGTGCATCTTGGATGCTGGGTTCACTGCCGACGCTACTTCGTCAAGGCAGAAGAAAATGTGCCTAAAGCTGCGCGCTCGCCCGACCTGCTGGCCACACGCTTCATCAAGCTGATCGGAAGGTTGTTTGAGATTGACCCGCAAAAACGGACATCTATCCTTTGGAGAAGGAGGTGCCGATTATGGCCAAGCATCGTACCCCGTACCCGGCGGAATTTCGGGCGCAACTGGTCGAGCTGGTGAAGGCCGGACGCA
>NZ_JBFPKF010000063.1:0-6520 GCF_040948685.1 Paraburkholderia sp. BR14374
TCGCGATGTTCTGCATCGAACCCTCGACGTTCGTCACCCGGTTGTCGATACCCGTGATGTTCGTCTCGTTCTGCGAGATGCGCGTATCCAGACCACCGATAGCCGAGGTGTTCTGCGTCACACGGCCATCCAGAGCTACGATATTCGAGGCGTTCTGCGCCACACCCTGGTTCGTCGCATACAGCTGCGAGCCGTTCACCGCGTCCGTGCTCGCCGCCGACAGCGTCCCGGCCTTCACGCCCGACAGCGTGCGAACGCCGTCCGTGCCCGAGAAGTCCACCATCGCGCCGGCCTTGTCCTTCGCCACCGTGATCGCGTTCGTGCCCGCGTCCTGCTGCACCAGGCCCACCACACCGCTGCTCAAGTCATTCGCGATGTTCTGCATCGAACCCTCGACGTTCGTCACCCGGTTGTCGATACCCGTGATGTTCGTCTCGTTCTGCGAGATGCGCGTATCCAGACCACCGATAGCCGAGGTGTTCTGCGTCACACGGCCGTCCAGGGCTACGATATTCGAGGCGTTCTGCGCCACACCCTGGTTCGTCGCATACAGCTGCGAGCCGTTCACCGCGTCCGTGCTCGTCGCCGACAGCGTCCCGGCCTTCACGCCCGACAGCGTGCGAACACCGTCCGTACCCGTGAAGTCCACCAGGTCGCCGGCCTTGTCCTTCGCCACCGTGATCGCGTTCGTACCTGCGTCCTGCTGCACCAGACCCACCACGCCGCTGCTCAGGTCGTTCGCGATGTTCTGCACCGAGCCCTCCACGTTCGTCACGCGACCGTCGATGCTCGTGATGTTCGTCTCGTTCTGCGTGATGCGCGTATCCATGCCGCCGATAGCCGTCGTGTTCTGCGTCACACGGGTGTCCAGACCCGCGATGTTCGAGGCGTTCTGCGCCACACCCTGGTTCGTCGCATACAGCTGCGAGCCGTTCACCGCTTCGCTGCTCGCCGCCGACAGCGCGCCGTCCTTCACGCCCGACAGCGTGCGAACGCCGTCCGTACCCGTGAAGTCCACCATCGCGCCGGCCTTGTCCTTCGCCACCGTGATCGCGTTCGTACCTGCGTCCTGCTGCACCAGACCCACGCCACCGTCGGCAAGCTGGTTCTGCACGTTCGTGATGTTGCTCGCGTTTTGCGCGATGTCGTTCGTGTTCTGCGTCGTGCGACCATCGAGGTTGGTGACGGCCTCGCCTACGCTACGCACCGTCGTGCCACCGACGCTGTAGTACGGTGCGCTGATCGAGCCATCCGCATTGACGATCGAACCACCGCCCAGCGCCCGGGCCGTGCTCGATAACGTGTTGTTCAGCTGGCTGCCGTTGATCGCGTCCACGCTCGATGCGTTCACCGCGCCTGCGGCCACGCCCGTCACCGTGCGGTCGCCTGCCGTGCCCGCCACGTTCACCACCGTGCCGTCCATGTCTTTCGCCACCGTGATGGTGCGGGTGCTTGCGTCCTGCTGCACCAGACCCGCCACGCCGCTGCTCAGGTCGTTCGCGATGTTCTGCACCGAACCCTCGATGTTCGTCACGCGACCGTCGATGCTCGTGATGTTCGTCTCGTTCTGTGTGATGCGCGTATCCATGCTGCCGATAGCCGTCGTGTTCTGCGTCACACGACCATCCAGACCCGCGATGTTCGCGGCGTTCTGCGTCACACCCTGGTTCGTCGCATACAGCTGCGAGCCGTTCACTGCGTCCGTGCTCGTCGCGCTCAGGCGACCCGCGGCCACGTTCGTGATCGTGCGCTCGTTACCCACGCTACCCACGCTCACCGTGCTCGCCGGGTTCGCACCGGCGAACGCGTAATCCGTTCCGCCGATCGTCGCACCCGCCGTGCCCACCGCGGCTGCCGTCACCGAGCCTGCGCCCAGCGCTACCGAATCCACCTCCGTTGCGCTGGCGTCCGTACCCATTGCAAGTGAACCGATCCCCGCTGCTTCAGCGTTGTAGCCAAACGCATTGCTGCCTAGACCGGACGCCTTCGCCTGGACACCTACAGCCGTCGCCAGGGTCCCGGCGACGCTACCAAAGCCCAAAGCCGTGCCCCAGTTCCCGGTAACAGTCGTGTTCGCCCCGTACAACGTTGCAGCCGTGACATTGTTTGCATTGGCCCCACACCCCGCCACCGTCGACCAGTTTCCGTCACCGTCGACCATGGGCTTATATGCGTAGGACGTGCCGTCAGGTCCATTGCCACCAGTGCCACACGCCACGCCGCCCACCGCGATAGTGCTCGCATGACCGGCCTGTGCCGCCACGACGAACGCAGCCAGAGCAATTATCTTGACCGCCGACGCCCGACTCGATTTACCTCGTGCGGGGGCAAGTTCGGAGGCTGCTACCCACGAACCAAGTGCTTCATTCCAGACGCTGATATACGACTTGTTCATGACATCATCCTTTCGAAAGTTAACGAAATCCATTAATTAGTTTTCCGAACGCTTTGGCGATCATCGCGGTCTTGAAGGTCGGCTGAAATCTCAAGCACAAACTGGAAAATCAATCGAATGCCCGGTTCATTTCCTGCCGCATCAAGTTGATCAATCGATGGACATATCTTAAAAATTGAACAACATTTCCGTATAGGCTGAGTCCGATTGGACATAGCCCAAACCAGGACAAGTCCCAAATTTTGAGGGACTATTGAGGTGATGAATCAGTGACGTGACAACAGTCGAAGACCTACGCGGAGGTTTATTCCGGCCCCGTGCCTGCGGGACCACACCGGGCTCCCTGACTTTCACGGCGAGGTAAACCTTGACCGATCGGGTATGTTTGCGTGTGACGGGATTTCAGGTCCGCGTGTACGTCCCGTATGGGCACGATCCGTCGGGATATGGCACGCGGACCATCAAGGGAAATCCGCGTGTCCCCGGTCATGTTGCGTGTGTTTACTGCCTGGCGACTGCGTCAGCACCGCGGGTCGAGCCTGGCACCGTGGGACTGTCGTTGCTCCGTTTCATCGATGGCCGTACCGCTGGCCCCAGCATGTCCACCCACGCTCACCTGTCGTTCAATCTTCCTGACTCAGTCACCAGTCACCCGTCAGCTCACACCCAGCACTTCCCCCCAATTTCGCCGGACATGTTTCTCGTTGTATGTGCCGCCGATCATCGTTGTAAGTGCGTAATGGTTCTTCACGCTGCCCATAACAACGCATAATTTGTCTCCGTTCAAAAGTCGGCCGCGTTAACAGGGCCCGCACCCTTCGGGCCGAACGGCGGCGCAGCCATCCTGCCAGTCAACAGGTCAAGCAAACGTCGCCGCGACGTTCGTGCGCACTACACCGACAACATCGCAAATCCATCTCATTGAAAGCCTCCGGCCATGAGGGGGAGCGCGCAATCGCTGCGGTTCCGCTTTGCTTCGTATGTAGTAGCCGGCTTGGGGCGGGATATGCTCCCGCAGGACTGCGTCAATGCGAGGCACGCAAAAGAAACGACCCGGGCACATTGGCGCCATGGCCGTCAAATTCAATCCGATTCGCTATACCGATTCGATACCTGAAACTGGGACTTGATCGAACGGCGTTAGAGACTGTATCCGGACGTTCAGGAGATATTTCCGGACGCTACGATGCGCACCTCTACGCGACGATTAAGCGCGCGGCCTTCAGCCGTCGCATTCGAAGCGACCGGGTCGTCCGCGGCCGCGCCCTCGGCGACGAAACTCTGCGCCATCAACCCACGGTTACGCAGATATTTCAGGACCGATTGGGCACGCGCTTCCGACAATTTCTGGTTGTGGGCCCGTGTGCCGGTCGAATCCGTGTAACCAATTATCGTCACACGCCGGAAGTTGATACCCTCATTCACACGCAAGAAATTATCGAGGCTCGCTTTTGCCGCACTACTCAATACAGCGCTATCCGTGGCGAAATTCGCATCGCCTTGCAACAGCATCTGGCGCCGCTCCTGAGACTGAGTTCGAGGCTCAGGTTTCGGTTGAGGTTGAAGCTGGGGTGCTGGCACAGGGGTGGGGGCGAGGGCGGCTTGAGCCTCAACCGGCTTACCACACATAAAAGTAATCTCGCGCGGATTCTTTGTATTGACACCAGACCTAACTCCATCGACCGCCTCCACCAGCGTGACCGGCTTGTCCTTGCAAATCTCGGCCGCCACCTTGAAACAGGTTTGCGAACTTTCGAGCAGACCGCTGCATTCGACGCGATAAGTCGGCGCTTTCTGGTCTGGAGCAACAATTGCATGTGCGTTGTAGGTCGGGCCCGATTGCGTCGTACATGCCGCCACAAGCCCCAATACTGAGCCCAGCAATGCCAGGCGTGGATAAATTAAATTGTGCTTTTTCATATTTGTAGATTCGCTTGAAGCGAAAGCAGAAAAGATTAAAGAACTCGATGCATACGAGAGGGGGCGTACCCCCTCTCCTACTAAACGGTTACCACTGGTACGAGGCACCCACTCCGACAGTCGTACCGCCGCTTGACATGCCAACACCCGCTTTCATCTTGATGTTTTGCGTGATGCGAGCCGTACCACCAATCGCGACAGCCTGATAGCCCTTATAGGTCCCGCCACCGATACCGATCGCCAGCGTCTTGTCCTTATCGACGTCCGGGATCATCGTCAGCGCAGTGGCTGCGGCAATACCCGAGTAAGCGCCCTTGGCCACATCGCTGATCGCCTGGTCTGCAGCGTTCATTCGGTCGTCGAGACCCGACAGGGCATCGCCTACGTTCGAGTACGTGCCACCCGACAGCTGATACGACGGGCCGGCTACCGCACCGGTCGTCGAATCGATGCTGGCTCCGCCGCCCAGACCCTCAACCGCGGTCTTGAGCTGCGAAACGTTGACGGCATCGGTTGCCTGCGAGCCAGCCGCGACATTGGTGACCTGACGCTGTTTCGTAGCGGAGCCTACCGAAACCGTGTTCTCCCGATCGGCAACCGAACCCTGACCCAAGGCAACCGAGTTGGAAGCCGTGGCTTGTGCGCCCTGACCGACCGCAACCGCACCAGCAGATGCCGCGGCGCCTGCGCCCATTGCCACTGCGCTATCTGCTGCGTTGGCGTTCGAACCGACTGCTGTACCGTTGTCGCCCGTAGCCACCGCACCGGAACCAGCCGTAGTACTGCCCGCACCGGCGCCCGGCGACGCAGCGTTGACAACAGCACCATCATCCGAAGAGGTATCCGTTGCGTTGAAGTACGGATTGCTACCCGAACCGCCGCTGCCCCCCGAGCCACCGTTGTTCTCGAGGTTGGTGACCCGGTTGTTGACATTGGTCACCTGGGTCTGCAGCGCTTCCAACTGGCCGTAGTTCACGGCGTCGTAAGTTGACGATCCATTGGCAACGTTGGTCAACACAACGGGGCCAGACGACCGGCCACCACCCAGCGTCACGCTGTTGTAGTTCACCGTGCCATCGGTGTTGATGTCGTACTTGACCGCGCCTTGATCCAGATTCGTGATGTTGCTACCGATCTGGTCCAGTGCCTGGTTCGTGGCGTACAGCTGCGAGCCGTTCACCGCGTCCGTGCTCGTCGCGCTCAGGCGACCCGCGGCCACGTTCGTGATCGTGCGCTCGTTACCCTCGCTGCCCACGCTCACCGTGCTCGCCGGGTTCGCTCCGGCGAACGCGTAATCCGTTCCGCCGATGCTCGCACCCGCCGTGCCCACCGCCGCTGCCGTCACCGAGCCTGCGCCCAGTGCCACATCACCCGCGTTGTTCGACACCGCACCCATACCGATCGCTACCGAGTCCTCACCCAGCGCCGACGAATCCGCCCCGGTCGAGTTCGCGTGGAAGTACTTCGTGCCCTTCTCGTACACGTTCGTCACCTGGTCACCCAGGTTCGTCACGTTGGTGTTGGTCTCGGTCAGCTGCGCCATGTTCACCGCATCGCCCGGGTTCACGCCTTCCGCCACATTCGTGATGCGCGTGCCGCCCGTATGCGTCGTGCTGTTGTACGTATCACCACCCAGCGTGACCGTGCCCTTCGTGGCATCGTCGTAATGCACCGCGAGCGCGTCCGTCCCGCCGCCGGCACCATTACGGATGTCCTCGCTCAGCTGGTCCACCTGCTGGTTCGTGGCGTACAGCTGCGAGCCGTTCACCGCGTCCGTGCTCGTCGCGCTCAGGCGACCCGCGGCCACGTTCGTGATCGTGCGCTCGTTACCCACGCTACCCACGCTCACCGTGCTCGCCGGGTTCGCTCCGGCGAACGCGTAATCCGTCCCGCCGATGCTCGCACCCGCCGTGCCCACCGCGGCTGCCGTCACCGAGCCTGCGCCCAGTGCGACATCACCCGCGTTGTTCGACACCGCACCCATACCGATCGCCACCGAGTCCGCACCCAGCGCCGACGAATCCGCCCCCGTCGAGTTCGCGTGGAAGTACTTCGTACCGTTCTCGTACACGTTCGTTACCTGGTCACCGAGGTTGGTCACCTGGTCGCCCAGGTTCGTCACGTTGGTGTTGGTCTCGGTCAGCTGTGCCATGTTCACCGCATCGCCCGGGTTCACGCCTTCCGCCACATTCGTGATGCGCGTGC
>NZ_JBFPKF010000064.1:0-6479 GCF_040948685.1 Paraburkholderia sp. BR14374
GTAGATCCAGAAGATCGTGTCCACGATCATGGAACGATCTCACGTGATCTACCCGGACCTCCTCACGCTCTCACATCATGCCCCACGCGCGCGCGAATCGGGGACCGGCCCTGCCGAGCCGCTTACCCTCAAACGCAAATTGAATATTTTCATCGCAACCGCTCGATTCATGAATACAAATTCAGCGTAAACCCACGACCCACAGCGTTGAGCAATATTCACCCCTTGCAGTGATAGATATGAACGACGGCCTCAATAGAATGGGCTGTAGAATCATTGCAGCGTGAGAGGCGCCGCATCGCACCGGGCAAAGGGGCGCCCGTTCGACGGCCTTCCGGTTCTGTCACTTGGCCACGAAGACATCGACAAGCGGGGAGCTTGCTCCTCGTGCGCGAATGCCATTGTCATGCGCTGTGTCTGACAAGGGATACCTTCGAGGCTCAAATGCATGATCACGTGATCAAGAAAGGTTGACATGCATTAAGGCGAAAGACGAAAGTCGCGAATAGTATAAAAGGACAATATCCGACGAGCGCACGCATGCGCCCGGCCCGTTCGCCTCTTTTGCCGACGCGACGGCTTCGGTGCGCATCAACTGGCGAGCGATCCGCAAACGTCGGTCGACCCCAATCCCAGCCATGAGTGGATACGTCGATACACGTTGCTTGCCTCGATTTCACATGTCAGTTTTTCTGCAATATCGTGAGCATGACAAATTACGACCTACCGAAAGACATAGCAAACCGTCTGGTTGATCCGCAGTCGTATACAAACCTCGACGGGCTCCATGAGATATACGCGTGGGCGCGTGCAAACAACCCAGTTGGACGAGCAATGGCGGACGCGCATGACCCATTCTGGGTGGTAACAAAACACGCCGACGTCTCAATGATTTCCCGGAACAATGCCCTGTTTCGCAACGGCGATTATTCCGTCGTCTGCCGTCCGCAAGCATCTATCGCGCATGTTATAGGGGCCACCGGTAGTCCAAACATCGTCCGTTCGCTCGTCCACGTCGACGGCGACGAACACAAGAGTTTGCGCGCACTGACACAGTCGTGGTTTATGCCGAACAGTGTCGTTAAGCTTGAGGCTCGCATGCGATCATTGGCACATTTGATGATCGGGGAACTTCTGCAAAAGAGCGGCTCCGTAATCGACTTTGCGAACGATTTCGCCTCGCACTATCCGCTGAACGTGATCATGGATATTCTCGGAGTTCCGCAGGAAGAATCCCCCCGTATGTTGAGACTCACACAGGAGATGTTTGGAAGCGAGGATGCCGAATACAAGCGCGATATCAGTCGCCAGGGCGACGCCGGAAGTGCGATCGGCAAGGCGCTGCTGTCAGTTGTAGCAGACTTCAAGGGTTACTTTGATCCCCTGACCGAAGATCGCCGGAAAAAACCGCGTAACGACATCGCCACCTTGCTCGCCAACGCGGTTGTCGATGGACAGCCTATTGATGAGGCAACCCGACTCGGCTACTACGTGATTATCGCCGCCGCCGGGCATGACACCGTCTCGTCTTCCATATCGGTTGCGATGTGGGCATTGTGTCAATTCCCCCATTTGCTGCCGCGGCTTAAGGCTGACCCGTCGCTCATTCCGCAATTCATCGACGAGAGCCTCCGCTACGCATCGCCAGTGCGTCATTTCATGCGTACGGCGGCAGCCGACACGAATTTGAGAGGCAGGACTATCCGCAAGGGCGATTGGCTGATGCTCTGCTACGGGTCGGCCAATCGCGATGAGGAAGTTTTCCCCGACCCTTTTATATTCGATATCGACCGAAGGCCGAATCGGCACATTGCGTTTGGGGCAGGTGCTCACGTATGTCTTGGTCAGCATCTCGCAAACATGGAGATGCGCATCCTGTTCGAGGAACTGATCCCGAAGTTGCAGTTCGTCGAACCGGTGGGAGAGATCGAATTCACGACGTCTAATTTCGTAAGTGGGCCAAAGCACCTCCCAATACGTTGCGTGTTGCAATGATCGCATCTATGTAAAATTTGAACGCCACAAAATGACCTTGATCGGGACCGTGCTTTCGTCTACAAACTCACACATGTAGCATGTGACTGCCAAACATTTCCCCGGTTGCAGCCCCCAGTTACTATCTTCCCGCCTCGATAATTGAAGCTTTGGGCAGCCAGGCCCGGCATGATTCTCGCCCCCAGTCGCAGTTTCTGATCCGGGGGGTGTTGTCACCGGGCCTGGTGGGTGGCAGGTGATCGCTAATAGGGACTCGGCTGGAATATTCCAAGGCCGTCCGTAACGTAGATGCCGAGATTTGCCACCGTTGTCGCAGGCCCACTCGAATTCAAGACCCATGGCCGTCTTCTCTTCGTTGTCGACCAGCCCGCCACCACCGGCGCATTGCCGCTGGCCGTCGCACGCGATGAAGGCGTTCTGCTTGCCGATCTGCCCGAACTGGCGATGCGCCGCATTGCCGACCTGCATGCCGGTGAGGCCCAGACAGACGCCCGCGACGCCGCAATCATCGCCGAGGCCGCCGGTTCGATGCCGCATACGCTGCGCTCGCTTCGGTTAGCTGATGAACCGCTCGCCGAGCTGCCCATGCTGTGCGGCTTCGACGACGAGCTCGCCGCTCAAATTACCCAAACCAGTAACGGGATTCGCGGCCTGCTCACCCAGATCCATCCCGCGCTTGAGCGCGTTCTCGGACCGCGCCTCGAGCATCCCGCCGTGCTCGATCTACTCGAGCGCTACCCGTCTCCAGCCGCGCTTGCAGCAACCAGCGAGAAGACGCTTGCCAACCGCCTGACCAAGCTCGCGCCACGCATGGGCACGGGATTGGGGGCCGAAATCGTTCAAGCGCTGGGCGAACAGGCCGTGACGGTGCCCGGCACGCAAACCGCCACCATCGTCATGCCGCGCCTGGCTCAGCAGCTCGCCGCCTTACGCAAGCAGCGCGACGAAATCGCCGGCGAAGTAGAGCGGCGGGGCTTGCTCACCCTCTTTGGCCGGTCTTGACCAGCATGCCGGGGAGGGCGTCAGGACCGCCGCCAGACTCCTCACCGAGGTCGCGCACCAAGCCTTCGCTTCGGCAGGTCACCTGGCGGGCCTACGCTGGCCTCGCACCAGTTACCCGGCGCTCAGGCTCATCTATCCGGGGCGAGCATCCGTCCAACCGCGGCAACAAGGTACTCAAGCGCGCCTTGTTCCTATCGCCTTCGCGGCCTCGCGAGACCCCCCGATTCGCGAGCGTATCCCGCACGCAAGGTCCAGCACGGTAAGCGACATAACTAGGCACTCATCGCGCTCGCACGGCGACGCTGTGATGTCCTGTTCGCCATCCTGCGCGATGGCACCTTTTACGGACCCAAGTCAGCTCCAAACCCAAGTCAGCCCCTAACGCTTGACGAATTAGATAGGGCCCCCCATATGATGGCGTGCCGGAACCGGCCGAGGAACTCTCGAATTGGGCTCACGTTTCAGGATGAGCCCCAAAAAAAGCAGTACCAGGTGTGTGGACCGCAGATCAACGCCGACGTGGTCTTCGCATGCCCGTTGGATTGTGGGCGTCGCCATGATCACTTTAGAACTTTCAATCTACCTTCGATAGCCCTTCTGGCAGCGATCCGCAGCCGCTACAAGCATCTCAGTTGCGGTCTCGCATAGCATGCGCGACCCATTTCACAGATGCATGAAACCCCCGCCCCGCATTCGTCGTCTTATCGAGCTTGCCGCCGGAGTGGCAACGACAATAGTTGCGCTGGCCGCTCCACACGGCGCACGTCATCATGTCGTGGCTTCATTTATCTTAGGGCGCCGTGCCGACGGCACCGGCCTTCGGTTACTGTCACGTCGCGACGGCAGTGCACTTTGAGTGCAGTGCATGCTATGCCTTCGACCACCTCTTGAGTCTGTATTGAGAAAGTCATTTGTGACGCGAATGCGTCTTATCCAAACAATTGATTTTTGCGATTTCATAAAATGGCGGATAGTGATGATGCTGCCGCGGCACAGTCACCGTGTTGGGGCGCCCTCAATAGACACCTTGCACGATCTTGTGGCGTGCAATGCCCATCGCCACGGATATCGATTGGCACTCCGAGTTACTACATTGGTGTACTTCTTAAGTCACGTAACTGCTTGACACCCATGAAGAAGCCGGCCATTTTGACAAGCAGCTTTTCGACCCGAGATCTCCGAATTCGATCTGTTCACCGGAGCAAACAATGAATGCTGTCGATATCCACCAGATGGTCCAGTTCGCCGTCCAATCGTTCAAATTGCTTGCGATTTTTGCCACGTTATGTGCAGCTCTTGAGATCGCGTTTCCGGCTTATCGATACAGCTTCGCATCGTACCTTCGCGGCGCACGGAACTGGGCGATTCGGATTGGATGCGGCGCGCTAATCTGGCACTTGTACGCTGTGGGCTTGCAATGGTTAGGCGTCAAGCCGCTCCTGACGGTCAATCTTTCAACAGTGCTTCACTCTGACAACGCAGTTATCAAGACGGCTTTCGCCATCCTTTCAGGCGTTGTGGTCGCAATTGCCGGTGACTTCTTTTACTACTGGATGCACCGTGCACAGCACGCCGTGCCATTCCTCTGGCGCTTGCACGCTACACATCACTCGATTCGCGAACTGACGGCATGGAATTGCAATCATCACATTTCCGAGCCGGTTATCTACGCCTTGTTTGTAGCATTACCGCTCGCGCTGATCCACTTCGAGTCTGGCGTGGTGCCGGCTGCTGCCATGACCCTCATTACCTTTCAGGCGCATCTGTCGCACTCCAGCACGCGCATCAACCTTGGGCCTCTGCGATATATCATCGGAGACGGTCAGTTCCACCGAATTCATCACTCAACTCAGCCGCATCATCGGCACCGAAACTACGGGTTCTTTACGACCATCTGGGACACTATCTTCAGCACGGCATACTGGCCGAAACGGGACGAATGGCCCGAAGTGGGCCTTCGCAATCAACCCGAGCCCCTCACCGTGCGCGACTACTTTATGTTTCCGTTTGGACAAAATCGCTGGTCCAAAGCCAAATCTGACAGCATAACGCAGGAGAGTTGACGATGATTGGTCGGGGCATTCGCTTGAATTGAGCGGCACTGGTAGACAAAACATTTGCCAATACAACGTCGCCTGAAACCATCGACGGTGAAGGCGAATCGCGGGCCGTCGAACTATAGCGGTAACGCTGAGATCGGTATCACTTGGCCGTCTCGCGCGGCGCCAACGGCGCAAGATTTTATGCTCGTGTTCAAGGACGTTCGGTGTATATGCGCTCTCTCGGCAGCGCTATGGAGATACCTGACATGAGCGCCCACTGGCGAGAGCCCCCCCCAGTCTAAGAGTACGTCGCCCCACACACGGTTCCTCTCTCGATCGGAAGGTTGCCCAAGCCGCTGACCTTCACCGATGCCGACCAACCCCTACTACCTGACAGGAGATCAGAAAGACCATGCCTCGAATCTTGATCCGCGCGACCCGTGCCGCCATTGCCACCGCCGCGCTGATGCTTTGGACTGCCAGTGCGCAGGCCCAGACGTGGTCTGCTACTTCCCCCGAAACGTCATCCTGCTCTGCGGAAAATCTCTTCGCTTCTCGGATCTACGGTAGGTACACGATCAACAACGACGTGTGGTCACCCTGCAGTAATGTCACCGCGGGTCCCCAGACAATAAGGGCTAACAGCAAGCTCGGAGGAGACAGCGAGGTCGACTGGAGCGTTACTTCAGATCAACCCAACACCAGTGGCATCAAGTCCTATCCGCACATCGGATACAAAGTCAACAAGACCATCGGCTCACTGAACTCGCTTTCCGCAATCGTCTCGGCTACTACGCCATCTGGTGGCGCCTGGGAGTCAACGTTTGATATCTGGGCCGGAGGTGAGGCGCATGAAATCATGATATGGCTGAACTACACCGGAACTGCGGAAGGTTGCGGCAATGTCAAGCCCATCTCCTACAACTGGACGCAAGCCGGATGCGCAATTCCACTTTATCGAAACGTATCGCTGTCCAACGGAAGTTGGAACGTGTACGTGGGCACCAACCGCCGCAACATCGTCTACACGTTCGTCCGCACGACGAAGACTGACAACGCCGCGATCGATGTGCTGGCATTTATGAAATATCTGCGCTCGCTCAACTATTTTGATGATGATCTTGAAATCGGTGACCTGCAGTACGGGTTCGAAATCACCTCTTCGCGCGGAAACCTGAGCTTTGCGTCCAAGAAGTTCACGGTCACTGCCGAGTGATCCCTTTCATCGCGTTGGGCAGGGACCCCGGCGGTCGGTCAAATTCCTCCAGGTATGGTCACTTCAAAATCCCCAGGTAACGATCGCTGGCTGAGCGGTCTGTAGCGGTGCTGCAGGACATTTATTGTCGTCTCCTTCAGAGAAGAAGAAGGAGACCAGGGAGTGAATGTCTTGAAGCAGCATCTGCAAAGCGCGATATTCACGCTGCTCGAGCGGGGCGTGAG
>NZ_JBFPKF010000065.1:0-5820 GCF_040948685.1 Paraburkholderia sp. BR14374
ACGGCTTGTACAAGGCAGAGGTGATCCATCACCTCGGACCGTGGCGCAATCTGCAGGCCGTTGAAATGGCGACGCTCGAATGGGTGGACTGGTTCAACAATCGTCGGCTCTTCGGCCCCATCGGCAACATTCCACCTGCCGAGGCAGAAGCCGCTTACTATGCAAATCTCGCTGAGTCTGTCACTGTGGCATGACGCAAGCAAAACGGTCTCCGGAAAACCCGGGGCGGCTCACGCGTCCTTCACCTCACATCCCGGAATCGACTCCGATAGCGCGCTCAGCTGGTCTGCGGTCAGTTGAGCGGCGGGTTCGCGGCTCACAAGTGAAGTCGCTTTGATGGAAGCATCCTAGCCGTTGCCAAGCACGTGCATCCCGCCGCGAGGGCAAGCCGGCGCCGTCGCTTTTTTGTGAGCTGGTTTTGGGGCGAAGCCCGAGCAGGAGGTTGGAAGACTGGGACCGTTAGTTGCACGTCTGAACTGCAGACATTGAATTGCAGCGACCGTGGCGATGTGCTTGCAACGCCTGACACTTCGCCGCACATTGCATGGGACTGTTCGCGCTAAAGCGGATCCCCGGGGGCAACGGGTCATCGAGTACAGGGGAATTGCCCGGCTGGCGACACGCCGCCGAAGCTGGCCACACGTTCGTGTTCGGCCTGTCTGACGGACGTGTGATCTACGGCAGCCGTGGTGGCAATAGCGCCCGCTTCATGAACCATGCGTGAACGCTTTATCGACCCGTGCGCCTTTGACGTACGTCAGAACAAAAACGTACACCCTATTGCTGGAACTGACGGCTGGTCCAGAATTTTGCGGCTGGCGCGAAGCATGGCATACTATGCGCATGATTCATGCACGTAGGAAACGCTCATGATCAATACAACTGTGGGGCGGCCGGACGCCACGAAACGTGTCGCTAAAGCGCATGCCCCGGCAACGACAACGCGCAAACCTACCAACGTTTCGCTTCCGACAGATCTCCTCGTACGCGCCAAGGAATTGAAAGTCAACGTTTCGCGCGCAAGCGAACGCGGCTTGCGCGAAGAAGTTCAAGCAGCCGAGGCTCGCGCCTGGGAGGAAAAGAACGCTGATTTCATCGCGGAAATGAATGCGCGTATCGAGCGCGATGGCTTGCCCCTCGAAGAGCACCGGATGTTTTGATGGCGCGTTTTGACCTTTACAAAAATCCTTCGTCAAGATCGAAAGCTATCTCACCGTTTCTGCTGGACGTGCAGAGTGACCATCTCGGCAACCTCATATCGCGTGTCGTCATTCCCTTGACACGAGTGACCGGCAACTACACGGCAAGCAAGGTTGCGCAGGATCTCTCGCCCATATTCGAACTTGAGGGAGAACAGTTCGTACTGGAAACGCCATTGCTCGGCGCGTTCAGGACAGGGGATCTGGGTCCGGCAATTGGCACGCTCAAAAATGATCAGGAACGGATCAGTGCCGCGCTTGATCGTCTGTTCGGCGCTTTTTGATCCAACTTCCGGCGGCGCACCGCCCCACACCAACGCTCCGGCATTGGCAGTACACGTGCCATTTACCGCCCATCGGGATGTCGTCGAACCATGTTGGTCAGCAATGCTGCGTCAGCGTAAACCCGCCGCAGCGCAGACGGTCCCATGCGCAATGTCTTCGGCATCTGATTCAGACACTGCGCGCCCCGATATTTGAGCTTGGCCTCTTGGCGCTGCAGACGACCTGATCGCGATTTTTTTTGGCGCATTGCGGAACGACAGGCGCCCTCCCCTCCGCCGTCATGTGTATGTTTCCGCTTTACCGGCGGCTATTCGCGGCGTTACGGTCATCCAGCCCCGCGTCCTAAGGACGCATAGTTCGGCCACAACTGACGCTCGTGTGTCGACTCTGACAAGCCCGTTTACGGCTGCTCACCGGGCGTTCCTCGAGGAACTGCGGCGAACGCCCGCTACCTAGTTTCACGAATGCGTACTGTCGGACCCAATACAGCCGCTCGATCCAATGTGCGCGAACGTCGGCTCCGCAAACACAGGCAGTCGTCGAGCCGTCCGTCCACGCTCTGCAGGGGATCTCGAACGGCAACGCCGCAGGCCGGCTTCTTGCTGTTCTTCGCAGAATGCACCAATCGACACTCATCGTTCGGGATTGACATGCGCCTGTTGCATCACCTCGCTGTTTCAATGGTTTTACCGCTAGCCTCTTGCGCGATCGAACCATCAGGTCCAATTGATGGGGGCTTCGGCACGTCGCCCGCCATGCCGCCTCCGGAATCGTCGTTGGTTCCAATGGTTAACATCGCGACGATTCAGGCGCGCCCCGACGGTTTCACGCCCACGGCTCCCGACGGCTTTTTGGTCACCAAGTTTGCCGGTGCCCTCGCGCACCCGCGCTGGCTTTACACGCTGCCCAATGGCGACATACTGGTAGCGGAGACCGACGCGCCACAGGAACACGATGAAGGCAGCGGCCCGTTCGGCTGGATCAGAAAACAGGTCATGAAGCATGCCGGCGCCGGTGTGCCAAGCCCCGATCGCATTGTGCTATTGCGCGGCGGGGACGACAGCGGTGTCGCGACAACGCAGACCATCTTTTTCGACACCTGCACTCTCCGTTCGGGATGGCGCTGATTGGCAATCAACTCTATGTTGCCGATACGGACGCTCTGCTGCGCTTCGACTATGTGAGGGGCGTCACCCAGATCACGAGCCCCGGCGTCAAAGTTGCCGAGTTGCCGGCCGGCCCGATCAACCATCACTGGACCAAGAATATCCTCGCCGATCGCTCCGGCAAGCACCTATACATTACAGTGGGATCGAACAGTAACGCAGGGGAAAATGGAGTCGACGAAGAAGGCCGCGCGCGAATCCTTAAGTTCGACGTGGACAGTGGGCGCTTGCGGCCGTACGCGACAGGGTTGCGTAACCCCAACGGGCTTTCCTGGCAACCGGACAGCGGCGCGCTGTGGACAGCGGTCAACGAGCGGGACGATCTCGGCAACAACCTCGTTCCGGATTACATGACCGACGTAAAAGACGGGGCGTTCTACGGTTTTCCATATAGCTATTACGGCCAGCACATCGACACCCGCGTCAAGCCGCAACGCCCCGATATGGTAGCGAAGGCCATCGCGCCTGACTATGCGCTCGGCAACCATACGGCTTCGCTAGGTCTGGTGTTTTACGACCGCTCGCTGTTCCCGCCTCATTATCGTGGCGGCGCATTTGTTGGCCAGCACGGATCGTGGAATCGTAAACCGCGTTCCGGGTACAAAGTCGTGTTCGTGCCATTTGTCGATGGAAAACCTGCCGGTGTACCTGAAGACTTCCTGAGCGGCTTTCTGACAGCGGACGGCTACGCCGTGGGTCGACCCGTTGGCGTCGCACTAGACACGCACGGTGCCCTGCTCGTTGCTGACGACGTCGGCAACGCCGTATGGCGGATAGCGCCGAGTAACAACGTCAAGTCTGCTGACACCGCCCCGGAAGGAAGATGACACAACGCCCCTTCTTCGTTGCGAACCCTGTCGGAACCGCTTCATCCGTCAGAGCTGTATGCCGGAGCCAGCTCATGCGTCGGGCTGGCCCGCATCGTCTCGTCCGCCGGCAACCTGCGAACGAGCTAACGTCTCATTGCCCCATAGTCCGACATTCTTCGGAGCAACGCCGACAGGCTTTCGCGCGCTGTTTGCAGTGTTCGTGCTGATGCTTCTCGCACTCATATGCGTAGGCGTCGCAGATCGGCGCGCACAACAAGCAAACTTCCTTCGCGCGACTGCTACCACGAGCCATGACAGCAGACGCGAACTGGCAAATGTCCGCGCAGTCCATATCCGACTTGATGCATGCCGCCATCTCAGCCACGTTCTGTTCGGTAAGGCAGGCCATTGCGCAATGGGCGCAAGCGGCTGCGCATGCGTCACAGGCCTGTATGCACGATTCGTATTGCTGTTGTGCCAACTGGTCCTCCGAAAGTTGATGCGGCGGTCATTTGCCGGCTCGCTGAGCGTCGTGCGCATGTCGCAGGCCCGCAAACCCATGCGGATTGGCGTCGAGGTCCGTGTGGAACAGCGCATTTGCAACCGAGACAGTCGAGAACGACCCAGTCATTGAACGGCGCATCCCCGGTGGCGTACGCATGCGCACGTGCTCGTGCTCGATCTGTCGATGCCCGGGCGCAATGGCGCCCAACTGTCAAAGTGGGCGGCCCTGACTGTTAGTTGCAATTTCGCGCAGAAGACATTGAATGGCAACGACCGTGGCGATATGCTCACAACGCCCCAACACTTCACGCACAACGACCGACGCACCCGAAGGAAGTCAGACTATGCGATTGCGCCGCATCACCGCACGACGTTCTCCCGTACATGGCATGGGACTGTTCGCCCTACAGCCGATTGCTGCAGGCGAACGGGTCATCGAGTACAAGGGGGAGTTGACCAGTTGGCGGCGCGCCGCCGGCCGCCAACGTTCCGGGGCTGGTCACACGTTCGTGTTCGGCCTATCCGATGGGCGTGTGATCGACGGCAGCCGTGGAGGCAACAGCGCCCGATTTCTAAATCACGCCTGCTCCCCCAACTGCGAAGCGATCGAGACGGGCGCGCGGGTGTTCATTCATGCCCTCACCGCTATCGCACCCGGCCATGAACTCTTCATTGACTATCGCCTGTCAGTTGACGGTGTGCTCACCGACGACATTCGTACCCGTTACATATGTCATTGCGGCGCTTCGTCATGTCGACGAACTATGCTGCGCGGCAATGCTGAATCGGCGTAATCCTCGCACCGCAGACGGTCCGATGCGCGATACCTCCGGCCTCTGATACAGACACGCGCGTACCCGGACAACGAGGATTACCACGTGTCACACGAGACCATCTACCGCAGTCTCTTCATCCAGGCCCGTGGTGCCTTGAAGAAGGAATCGCTGGAACATCTACGGCGTACGCGGGTCATGCGGTTCCCGCCATTACACGCAGAAGACGGGCGACCACGGCAGGATCCGCGACACGGTGTCGATCAGCGAACGTGCAGCCACCGTTGAGGACCGCGCAGTGCCGGGACATTGGGGAGGTGACTTGCTTTGCGGCAGCGGCAGCAGCCAGATTGCGACGCTCGTCGAGCGCCAGACACGCTATGTCATGCTGTGAAGATTGTCAGCAAGGACAGCGAGGCGGTTGCCAATGCTCTCATCAAACATGCCTGCAAATTGCCGCAGGCGCTCTACAAATCGCTAACATGGGATCGCGGCACTGAGATGGCCAGCCACAAACGCTTTACTGTTGCCACTGACATTGCCGACTACTTCTGTGACCCACACCGTCCCTGGTAGCGTGGGTCGGCCGAGAACACGAATGGACTGGTAAGGCAGTACGGCAGATCAACAGCTTGGAGTTCGTGCGTTGCTTTCCAATCATGACCCCCGGGTCTCGTCGCACACACTCACATTGCCCGTCGAGTCATTTCATATGATGCATCCAACTACCAGGACTGGGACCACCCCTCCATCTTTCGAATTTGGGAATTGTCAGTAATCCAGGCGCTGGAGTCGAATGTGTGTTCGTGGCCGCATTGAGACCGGATCGCCGCTGCGCGGCTAGGCAATCCGTTTAGCCAGTGCTGCCGTTGCAATGCGCCATGTGAATCACGCAATGTCGAACCTGTAAAGTCTTGCAGGCGGGTCTGCCAGGACAATCCTGCGCTCTTCTTCAACCGTAAGCGGCTCGCGGTGGCCGTTGTAGACGGCCGCAAGTATCGGCATCAAAGTGATGTCCATCATTTTCGAAGTGGTGGACACCATTTTGTCAGAGCCAACACAGAGGCCCGGTAGCCGTAAAGGT
>NZ_JBFPKF010000066.1:0-5337 GCF_040948685.1 Paraburkholderia sp. BR14374
GTTGTTGCTGGCACAACACCGATCTCAAACTGCATGTCTTCATCCCCTTCGGGGATCGGACACCCGTAAGCGCTAAAGCGCTAACGGTTGTCGAGACACACCTGTTATAGGATCAAGCCTTACGGGCAATTAGTATCAGTTAGCTCAGTACATTACTGTACGTGCACACCTGACCTATCAACGTCCTGGTCTTGAACGACCCTTCAAGGGGCTCGAAGCCCCGGGGATATCTCATCTTAAGGCGAGTTTCCCGCTTAGATGCTTTCAGCGGTTATCTCTTCCGAACATAGCTACCCGGCGATGCCACTGGCGTGACAACCGGTACACCAGAGGTTCGTCCACTCCGGTCCTCTCGTACTAGGAGCAGCCCCCTTCAAATATCCAGCGCCCACGGCAGATAGGGACCAAACTGTCTCACGACGTTTTAAACCCAGCTCACGTACCTCTTTAAATGGCGAACAGCCATACCCTTGGGACCGGCTACAGCCCCAGGATGAGATGAGCCGACATCGAGGTGCCAAACACCGCCGTCGATATGAACTCTTGGGCGGTATCAGCCTGTTATCCCCAGAGTACCTTTTATCCGTTGAGCGATGGCCCTTCCATACAGAACCACCGGATCACTATGACCTGCTTTCGCACCTGTTCGACTTGTCAGTCTCACAGTCAAGCACGCTTATGCCATTGCACTATCAGCACGATTTCCGACCGTACCTAGCGTACCTTCGTACTCCTCCGTTACACTTTGGGAGGAGACCGCCCCAGTCAAACTGCCTACCATGCACTGTCCCCGATCCGGATCACGGACCAAGGTTAGAACCTCAAACAGATCAGGGTGGTATTTCAAGGACGGCTCCACGCAAACTGGCGTTCACGCTTCACAGCCTCCCACCTATCCTACACAGACCGGTTCAAAGTCCAATGCAAAGCTACAGTAAAGGTTCATGGGGTCTTTCCGTCTAGCCGCGGGGAGATTGCATCATCACAAACACTTCAACTTCGCTGAGTCTCGGGAGGAGACAGTGTGGCCATCGTTACGCCATTCGTGCAGGTCGGAACTTACCCGACAAGGAATTTCGCTACCTTAGGACCGTTATAGTTACGGCCGCCGTTTACCGGGACTTCAATCAGGAGCTTGCACCCCATCATTTAATCTTCCGGCACCGGGCAGGCGTCACACCCTATACGTCCACTTTCGTGTTTGCAGAGTGCTGTGTTTTTATTAAACAGTCGCAGCCACCAGTTTATTGCAACCCCTTCACCCTCCTGGCGCAGGCCAGTCAAGCTACCGGGGCGTACCTTATCCCGAAGTTACGGTACCAATTTGCCGAGTTCCTTCTCCCGAGTTCTCTCAAGCGCCTTAGAATACTCATCTCGCCCACCTGTGTCGGTTTGCGGTACGGTCACTGTGAAACTGAAGCTTAGAGGCTTTTCCTGGAACCCCTTCCAGTTGCTTCGCTTCCGAAGAAGCTCGCGCCACACCCTTGAATTACGCGCCCGGATTTGCCAAAGCGCCTTCTCCAATGCAGCGACCGGGACTTCCAACACCCGGACAACCTTCCGCGATCCGTCCCCCCATCGCATTTCACAATGGTGCAGAAATATTAATCTGCTTCCCATCAGCTACGCATTTCTGCCTCGCCTTAGGGGCCGACTCACCCTACGCCGATGAACGTTGCGTAGGAAACCTTGGGCTTACGGCGAGGGGGCCTTTCACCCCCTTTATCGCTACTCATGTCAGCATTCGCACTTCCGATACCTCCAGCACACTTTCCAGTGCACCTTCGCAGGCTTACGGAACGCTCTCCTACCATGCACATAAATGTGCATCCGCAGCTTCGGTATATGGCTTAGCCCCGTTACATCTTCCGCGCAGGACGACTCGATCAGTGAGCTATTACGCTTTCTTTAAAGGGTGGCTGCTTCTAAGCCAACCTCCTGACTGTTTTAGCCTTCCCACTTCGTTTCCCACTTAGCCATATTTGGGGACCTTAGCTGGCGGTCTGGGTTGTTTCCCTCTTGACACCGGACGTTAGCACCCGATGTCTGTCTCCCGTGATTGCACTCTTCGGTATTCGGAGTTTGCTATGGCGTAGTAATCCGCAATGGACCCCACAACCATGACAGTGCTCTACCCCCGAAGGTGATACACGAGGCACTACCTAAATAGTTTTCGGAGAGAACCAGCTATTTCCAGGTTTGTTTAGCCTTTCACCCCTATCCACAGCTCATCCCCTAACTTTTCAACGTTAGTGGGTTCGGTCCTCCAGCACGTGTTACCGTGCCTTCAACCTGGCCATGGATAGATCACCTGGTTTCGGGTCTACACCCAGCGACTGGACGCCCTGTTCGGACTCGCTTTCGCTACGCCTGCCCTAATCGGTTAAGCTCGCCACTGAATGTAAGTCGCTGACCCATTATACAAAAGGTACGCCGTCACCCCTTGCGAGGCTCCGACTGTTTGTATGCATGCGGTTTCAGGATCTGTTTCACTCCCCTCCCGGGGTTCTTTTCGCCTTTCCCTCACGGTACTGGTTCACTATCGGTCGATCACGAGTATTTAGCCTTGGAGGATGGTCCCCCCATCTTCAGACAGGATTTCACGTGTCCCGCCCTACTTCTCGTACACCCAGTTCTTTCCCGCTGTTTTCGTCTACAGGGCTATCACCTGCTATGGCCGCACTTTCCAGAGCGTTCGACTAACAATGAGAATAAAGAGTACAGGCTCATCCCATTTCGCTCGCCACTACTTTGGGAATCTCGGTTGATTTCTTTTCCTGCGGTTACTTAGATGTTTCAGTTCACCGCGTTCGCTTCACGTAGCCTATGGATTCAGCTACGGATACTCCATTAGGAGTGGGTTTCCCCATTCGGACATCTCCGGATCAAAGCTCGTTTGCCAGCTCCCCGGAGCTTTTCGCAGGCTACCGCGTCCTTCATCGCCTGTGATCGCCAAGGCATCCACCACATGCACTTGTTCGCTTGACCCTATAACGGGTGTGTCTCAATGATTGCTCACCGCAGATCACATGCCGCTACAGGTTGAGTATTCGTGTTGCGCCGTATTCCAAAGGCAATCTCTCGATTCCCTTAAAATACATCGATACAATCACAACCCTGATTCACCTACTCGCATACCCATCTCCAGGTATGCTTTCGTGAATCTCTTTACTACTTCTTCCTGATTGTTAAAGAACGACAGCCGATATAAAGCCTGTGCCTCATACCGCGCTGACTGGCTCAATCGCCAATGCGCAACGCTCTGCCTGCAGGCAGAACCCTGCGCATTGAGGATTGGTGGAGGATGACGGGATCGAACCGACGACCCCCTGCTTGCAAAGCAGGTGCTCTCCCAGCTGAGCTAATCCCCCGGTCATACCCGACTCAAGGGTGTCCCAGTCAGCACCACAGACAAAGATGGTGGGTCTGGATGGATTCGAACCATCGACCCCCGCCTTATCAAGACGGTGCTCTAACCGACTGAGCTACAGACCCCTGAGTCTGTCTGCGTTGCTTCTCTAAACCACAGCCGATAAGCGTGAGCACTTGCGCAGCAATGCAAGCTCTGGAAAGGAGGTGATCCAGCCGCACCTTCCGATACGGCTACCTTGTTACGACTTCACCCCAGTCATGAATCCTACCGTGGTGACCGTCCTCCTTGCGGTTAGACTAGCCACTTCTGGTAAAACCCACTCCCATGGTGTGACGGGCGGTGTGTACAAGACCCGGGAACGTATTCACCGCGGCATGCTGATCCGCGATTACTAGCGATTCCAGCTTCACGCACTCGAGTTGCAGAGTGCGATCCGGACTACGATCGGTTTTCTGGGATTGGCTCCACCTCGCGGCTTGGCAACCCTCTGTTCCGACCATTGTATGACGTGTGAAGCCCTACCCATAAGGGCCATGAGGACTTGACGTCATCCCCACCTTCCTCCGGTTTGTCACCGGCAGTCTCCCTGGAGTGCTCTTGCGTAGCAACTAGGGACAAGGGTTGCGCTCGTTGCGGGACTTAACCCAACATCTCACGACACGAGCTGACGACAGCCATGCAGCACCTGTGTGATGGCTCCCTTTCGGGCACTCCCGGCTCTCACCAGGATTCCATCCATGTCAAGGGTAGGTAAGGTTTTTCGCGTTGCATCGAATTAATCCACATCATCCACCGCTTGTGCGGGTCCCCGTCAATTCCTTTGAGTTTTAATCTTGCGACCGTACTCCCCAGGCGGTCAACTTCACGCGTTAGCTACGTTACCAAGCCAATGAAGGCCCGACAACCAGTTGACATCGTTTAGGGCGTGGACTACCAGGGTATCTAATCCTGTTTGCTCCCCACGCTTTCGTGCATGAGCGTCAGTATTGGCCCAGGGGGCTGCCTTCGCCATCGGTGTTCCTCCACATCTCTACGCATTTCACTGCTACACGTGGAATTCCACCCCCCTCTGCCATACTCCAGCGCTGCAGTCACCAATGCAGTTCCCAGGTTAAGCCCGGGGATTTCACATCGGTCTTACAGCACCGCCTGCGCACGCTTTACGCCCAGTAATTCCGATTAACGCTCGCACCCTACGTATTACCGCGGCTGCTGGCACGTAGTTAGCCGGTGCTTATTCTTCCGGTACCGTCATCCCCCCGGGGTATTAACCCAGAGGTTTTCTTTCCGGACAAAAGTGCTTTACAACCCGAAGGCCTTCTTCACACACGCGGCATTGCTGGATCAGGCTTGCGCCCATTGTCCAAAATTCCCCACTGCTGCCTCCCGTAGGAGTCTGGGCCGTGTCTCAGTCCCAGTGTGGCTGGTCGTCCTCTCAGACCAGCTACAGATCGTCGGCTTGGTAGGCCTTTACCCCACCAACTACCTAATCTGCCATCGGCCGCCCCTTGAGCGCGAGGTCCCGAAAGATCCCCCGCTTTCCTCCACAGAGCGTATGCGGTATTAATCCGGCTTTCGCCGGGCTATCCCCCACTCCAGGACACGTTCCGATGTATTACTCACCCGTTCGCCACTCGCCACCCGACCGAAGTCCGTGCTGCCGTTCGACTTGCATGTGTAAGGCATGCCGCCAGCGTTCAATCTGAGCCAGGATCAAACTCTTCAGTTCAAACCTGTTACTGTTTTCGGTTCCGCAGTTTCCTGCTGACGAACCGGTCGCTCACTCAACGTACTGACGATGATCAATCCGTCTTTCGACAGATAAACCTTCCTCTAATACTGTGTGAGGCTTCTGATACTTTTGCCTTGCAGCAGATCCATACGGATCCGCCGCCGCATTCCGCATCAAGCGCCCACACTTATCGGCTGTTAGTTTTTAAAGATCGATCCGCCCAACCCGCAGC
>NZ_JBFPKF010000067.1:0-5330 GCF_040948685.1 Paraburkholderia sp. BR14374
ACCTTTACGGCTACCGGGCCTCTGTGTTGGCTCTGACAAAATGGTGTCCACCACTTCGAAAATGATGGACATCACTTTGATGCCGATACTTGCGGCCGTCTACAACGGCCACCGCGAGCCGCTTACGTTCCACCCTCGAGCAGTCCGCAGTCAGGAAAGCCGAGTGGCGCTTCATTCCGCTACTCGCCCTTGCGTACTTCTTCAACTATCTGGATCGCACGAGCGTCGGTTTCGCGGCGCTGACGATGAATCACGATATTGGGTTGACCGCCACACAGTTCGGCTGGGGGGCGGGCATCATGTTCGCCGGGTACTGTGTGTTTGAGGTCCCGAGTAACCTGGCGCTATATCGCTTCGGCGCGCGGCGCTGGCTCGCCCGCATCATGATCACGTGGGGCTTCTTCGCAGCGGCGACGGCGCTGGCCGTGGGCCCCAAAAGCTTCTACGCAGTCCGGCTGCTGCTCGGCATCGGCGAGGCTGGCTTCTTTCCCGGAGTCATCTTTTTCCTCGCCGTCTGGTTCCCGGCCAGCTATCGCACTCGGGTGCTCGCGTGGTTCACCGTCTCCACGCCGCTGTCGTCGCTCGTCGGTGGTCCGCTCTCGGCGGCGCTGCTCCATATGGACGGTGTCCTGGGACTGGCGGGCTGGAGGTGGATGTTCATCGTTCAAGGATTGCCCGCATGCGTGCTCGGCTTTCTCGTACTGAAAATGTTGGCGGATAAGCCCGCCGATGCGAAGTGGTTGTCCCACGAGGAACGGCAAGCTCTGCAAGGCGCGTTTGATCGGGAAGGCTCGTCCAGTCAGAAGAAGAAAAATTTCGTGGCGGCGTTGAAGGACGCGCGCACCTACGTTCTGGCGATGATTTCCTTCGGCTTTACGATGGGCTCTTACGGCATCGGCATCTGGCTGCCTCAGATGCTGCGGGCTCACGGGATGAGCGTAATGCAGACCGGCTGGATGTCGGCCGTGCCTTACTTCTTTGCCACCGTCGCGTTGCTCTGGTGGGCAAAGCGGGTTGATCGTCGCGGCGGCCCGATCGCAAATCTGGCCGCAGGTCTTCTGATTGGTGCGATCGCACTGGGTGTCTCGACGTATTTCCATCAGCTGGTTCCGGCGATGACTGGCATCACGCTGGCGTTGATCGGCACGATTGCGGGCCGGACGATCTTTTATACGCTTCCTGCCCGGTTCCTTTCCGGACAGGCGGCTGCCGGTGGCCTGGCCTTTATCAACTCGATCGGTGCACTCGGCGGCTTTGCGGGACCGTACCTCGTGGGTTATCTGAAGGACAGTTTCGGTACGTTCGCGGCCGGCATGATTGGTCTGTCGATTGTGCTAGGCATCACGACATTGCTGACTTTGTCACTTTGTGCATTCGATCGCGCAGAGCGCTGATAGCAATACCACCATCACCCGACGCCGCCGCTTGCTGAGCGCAATGGCAGTACCAATGATGCTGCCTGCTATCGCTCCACGTCAGGCGTTTGCAAAACAGGAAAACATGCGGTGAGTACGACTAGCAACTACCTTCCCGTTCGGTCGGACTGGCTCGCCTCTGGCACCGAGGCTGCGCTTGAGCCCGACATGCCGATCATCGACGCCCATCACCACTTTTATGAACGTCCGGGATGGACTTATCTTGTCGACGAGTATCTCGAGGACGCGCGATCCGGTCACAACATCACCGCGTCGGTGTTCATGCAGGCGTTAACCCGGTATCGCCCGTCGGGTCCGGAGCCGATGCGACCGGTCGGAGAGATTGAGTATGTCGCGGGTGTCACGGCTCCTTTGCAGAGTGGCGAGCCGCAGGTTGCGAAAGGTATGGTCGGTTATGCGGATCTTCGCCGGGGGCCGGCGGTGCGCGATGTTCTCGAAACGGAACTGCAAGCTGGTGATGGTCGTTTCCGTGGCGTTCGGCATCTGGTTACCTGGGATGCTGACCGGACGCTGGTGAATCGGATTTCGGCAGCGCCGCGAGGACTGCTGCTCAATCGCGACTACCGGGCCGGGGTCGCGGAGCTCCGATCGCTGGGGCTGTCGTACGACGCATGGCTGTTCTTCCCGCAACTGCCGGAGCTTTTCGATCTGGCAAAGGTCCATCCAGATACGCCTTTCATCATCAACCATTGCGGCGGGGTAGTCCGCATCGCCAGTTACGCAAGCCGCCGCGCTGAAGCGTTCGACGCCTGGTCGAGCTCAATGCGGGCACTCGCTCAGTTGCCGAATGTCTATGTGAAGGTGGGCGGACTCGGCATGCGTATCAATGATTTCGAGTTTGAAAAGGGCGAGCGACCGCCGTCATCGGATGAATTGGCGCAAGCGTGGAAGCCATGGATGCATACGTGTATCGAAGCGTTCGGTGCGGACCGCTGCATGTTCGAGAGCAATTTCCCGGTGGACAAGGGCTCCTATCCATTCAGTAATGGTTGGAACGCCTTCAAGAAGCTGACTGCACAAGCTAGCGCTGACGAGCGCGAGGCCTTATTCCGGGGGACGGTGAGCAAGGTCTATCGCCTCACGTAAGTGCGTTGGAACGATCAGCGGGCCGGCTGTAAGCCTGTAATGACCGCTGTCGATCAGAGCTGCCTTTGGACAGGGTTGAACGTATGACAGAAACGGGGTCGCTAGTACGCATTCGTTGAACTCGCAGCGGTCATTCGCCTCGAATTGCCGGCGAGCGGCCGGCGAGCGGCCGGCGAGCGGCCGGTGAGCAGCAGTGAGCGGGCATATCGGAGTCAACGCGCGACAGTCGGCTTTGGCCGAACGCTGCTCCTTCAGACGCGGGGTCGGATGACCGTAACGCCCCGGATCGCCGCCCTTGAAGCTGAATCATGCACGTGACGGCGGAGGGGAGGCCGCCTGTTGATCGGCGATACGCCAAACTATCGCAATCGGCCGCCCAGCTGTGCCCGCGAGGAAGCCATGCTCAGATATCGGCGTGCGCTGCGTCTGTACCAGACACCGGAGATCGCGCATCGGACCGTCTGCGCTGCAGCTGGATTACGCCGACGCAGCATTGCTGCCCAGCATGGTTCGACGACATCCGGATGCGCCGCAATGGCACGTGTACTGGATACGAAGCTCGTCGGTGACCGCGCCGTCGACTGACAGACCGTAGTCGATGAAGAGCTCCTGGCCGGGTGCGATAGCTGTGAGGGCATGAACGAACACCCGCTCGCCCGTCTCGATCGCTTCGCAGTTGGGGGAGCAGGCATGATTCAGAAAGCGGGCGCTGTTGCCACCACGGCCGCCGTCGATCACACGCCCATCTGACAGGCCGAACACAAACGTGTGGCCAACCTCGGAACGTTGGCGGGCGGCGGCGCGCCGCCAGCTGGTCAATTCCCCCTTGTACTCGATGACCCGTTCGCCTGCGGCAATCGGCTGTAGCGCGAACAGTCCCATTCCATGTACTGGAGAACGTCGTGCGGTGATGCGTCGCAATCGCATGGTGTCGTTTCCTTCGGGTGCGTCAGTCGTTGTGTGTGAATTGTCGGGGCGTTGCGAGCATATCGCCGCAGTCGCTGCCTTTCAATGTCTTCCATTGAGAAGTGCAACTAACGGTCAACGTCATCCATCATCGCACCCGGGTTTCGCCCCAAAACCAGCTGACAGAGGTGACCAGGCCGGGTTGCCGTCCGGTGGAATACACGTGATTAGCGTCGACTAGTACGGGTCCATCAAGGCGCCTTCACCTGCGAGCCTTGAACATGTCACTCAATCAACTGCGGCCTGGTTGCACGCGCGCTGTCGGAGTCGGTTCTGCAATGTGAGCTGAAGGATGCACCACAGACAAAAACTGGCGTCTCAGTGGCGCGAGAAATCGGCCGGCGTCAGCTCAAGTCGTGCCGAGGGATGGGCGAGCAGCTTCCGTTCGGCGATCGCCCGGATGCGGCCGTAGCCATTGCGAAAGGTCTTGAGGATGCGCTCGTCGTCCGCACGTGGCTCGAGCCAGAAATACGCTTCCAGCGCCGTGATCGTGATCATGCATTCGACCGGGCGGTTCTGGAAGACCAGAGAAAATGCCACGCCGAGACGATTGACGAGCACCTGCGGTTCAAGTTCGACGGTTTCCATAGGCGGTGGAGGGCGCTTCTGATCAGGTCACGATGATTTTTGCACAGGTTATGCATTTCGGGTGGGGGCGGAGTTGGCGGTTTGCAGGTCATAACGCACCGCTTCGGACTGCGTGGAAGCCAGCGTTTCTGAATACCGGTTGCGCCCTGTCTACCGGCGTCTGTCACTGCCAAAAGCGTCGCCGATCTGCCGTGCCCGCTTCACCTCGTCGCTGTGCAGATAGATCGACGTCGTCGACACCGAAGCGTGCCGCAGATTGTCCCGTACAGTCGTCAGTTCAGCACCGCGCCCGAGCGCATGGGTCGCATGGGGTGTGGCGCATCCAGTGCGGACTCGCACGACGCAGCTTCTCTGCCAGCGGCGGATGATCGGCTTTAATCGCCTGTGCGGCGAGCACGAAGAAGCGCCTGAGCACACCCCATAGCCGCACGCTGCTGATCGCCGCGACGCTCTCCGCCTCGAGGCTGCCGATGACCGGTGTTTCGGGTCGCCAGCGCACGGGCGCGATGGGCAACCCGCGTTCGGTGAGATAACGTGCGAGGGCGTCCCACGCCAGCAGCGGCAACGCGACGCGCGCGAGCTTCTTTCCCTTCCCAGTCACGCGTAACCAGTGGTCGCCGCGCGCATCGGTCTCAATGTGTCCGCGCGTTGCGCCGACCAGTTCGCTCGCACGCAGCCCCGTTGCGTAGCCTAGCAGGCTGTTGAAAAGCGCCCCGTCATGACGACCGAAGCTACGTTCAGGAGACTTGCGCGTGCAATTTTCCGCTGAATTACCGGTTTGCCGCGCGATCCGCGCGGGGCGTGCGCACGCATGCAGCCCTGCTGGCGCGCAGTCTTCACGCCTTGACGGCTCATCGCACCGCTCCTTGCGGCACCCCCGCCCCCGGCATTCGGGCCATGCGGGTCAGATTGCTCGCAACCATCGTCAGCTTGAAGTGCTGGTCGACGCGCCTGATACCGCGATAGACCGTCTGCCGGATCCGACCGACCGTTTTACCCCAGCCGAAATGCTCTTCGATTCGTTTGCGGATGATCTGGCTAGTCCGGTAGCCCGCGTGCCGCGAAGTGCGACCGTCGATGGCGCTGCCGCCCCAACGCTCATCGTTGCGCGCGACATGCGGTGTCAGGTTGCGAGCGCGGCAATCGTTCACGAAGTCGCGGGTGTCATACGCCTTGTCGGCACCAACTGTCTTCGCATGAGCGCCTGGCACGCAATCGAGCAATTGCAATGCGCTGGCCCGCTCGGCGAAACCA
>NZ_JBFPKF010000068.1:0-5278 GCF_040948685.1 Paraburkholderia sp. BR14374
TTGCTCGAGGGCATTGCCTTCAAGGACGGCGAACCGGTGCAGGACGATCGGCCGGTTCAGCAGAAACTCGCCGCTTGATATCGACAGTCACGGTGCTGCCCATACACCACTCTTGACGTTAGCTCCGCCGGTTTCAGGCAAGCTCCAACTGCTGTCCGTCTCCAGCCGCGCGCACCTGATAGCCCATCGCGCGGTACCCCCGCTGGCGCTTCTCCCACATACGGAGCAGTGCCGGGTGACCTCCGTCGACATAGTCAATCACCCGTACACCGGTTTTACCCGAATGCGCGCGATGTAACCGGCCAGCGTACTGCTGCAGCGTGCCTTTCCATGCCACGGGCATGGCGAGCACCAGCGTATCGAGCGCCGGATGGTCAAATCCCTCGCCAACGAGTCTGCCAGTGGCCAGGACGACGCGAGGGACGTCATCGGCCAGCGCGTCAAGGGCGGCAAGCTGCGCCGCACGCGCTTTTTTCGTGAGACGCCCGTGCAGCACGAAAAGCGGCCCGATTGCTTCACCCAAAGTCTTCTGCAGGCTTTCGAGATGATCCGTCCGTTCGGTGAGAACCAGCACCTTGCGTCCTTGTCCGAACTGCTCGCGAATCGCCGCAGCAATCATGTCCGTCCGAGGTGAATCCTGTGCAAGATGCGCGAACACCGTCTGGATAGGCTCGTCGAGCGCAACGTTCACGGATGAGGTGAGCCTTTGCGGGAACACCTCGAGCGAATGCGGCGCATTGGGTGGCAGACGCGCCGCATGCCGCACCGGCCCGCACAGCATGAACATCACCGGTTGCTGGCTGTCGCGCCGCACGGGTGTCGCAGTCAGTCCCAGCACGTAGCGCGCATTGACGGCCTTGAGCACTGCCTCGAAGGAATCCGCCGATACGTGGTGACATTCGTCGACAATGACGTGGCCGTAATGCCGCAAAAGCGCTCCGCGGGGGCCATCCGGTGCCACTGACTGCAGCATGGCGACGTCAATCCGGCCCGTCGACTTCGACTTGCCACCACCGATTGTGCCGATGTCATGGGGATCCAGCGCAAGAAACGACTGCAGGCGCTCGCGCCACTGATCCAGCAGCTCCCTGCGATGCACAAGCACGAGCGTAGTGACGCCGCGCCGGGCGATCATTGCGGCCGCCGTCACGGTCTTGCCGAACGCCGTTGGCGCATGCAGTATCCCCGTGTCGTACCGCAGCATGTCATCAACCGCCGCCTGCTGGTCGCCCTTCAGTGTGCCGGCAAACGCGACTACAAGAGGGCCGCCCGCGCAACGCTCGTCGCGGATGTCACCGGCGATTCCGTTGTCGGTCAGCAGCGTCATGACCTCGTCGAGGCAACCTCGCGGTAAAGCGATGTGTCGCGGGCAATTCTCGGCGCGGCCGATTATCCGCGGCTTGTCCCATACGCTGAAGCCGCGCGCCTGGGCACGGTAGAACTCCGGATTCTGGAATGCCGCGATCCGGACGAGGCGATTGAGCAGGGATTGCGGAAGCTGGGCTTTTTCAAAATAGAGCTGGTTTGCAAGCGTCAATGTCAGTGACGCCGGCATGTCTCCGGCCAGCCGCTTCGGCAGCGCCGGTGGCGGGTTCCATGGCTCGGCCTGGTCCTCTTCAGCGATGAAGGCGACGTCGAGCGGGTGGGCACCGCCGGTGGCGCGGAAAATTACCCCTTCGATATCTCGCCCGTCCATCGATCTGACCGACGCCAGGAAAGCCCACTGATCGGCAACAGGCTGGAGGGTTTCATCGACAAACACGCTGTGCCCGTGCACGCGAGGCTGCTTCTGCAGCGGCAGGGCGATCAGGTTGCCGAAGCCGCCTTTGGGCAGCACGTCCTGATTGGGAAAGAGTCGGTCGTATGACGACAGCTCAAGCTGGCGCGTTCGGGCGCACGTGTGGCTGATGATGGCCGAACCCAGCCGGCGCGCGTCACGCGCGGTGACGGCCGACGAGAAGAAGATCCATGCGTGCGCACCGTTACCCGAACGTGAGATCTCCAGCGACACGGGAACATCCAGTTCATCGCATGACTGCCGGAAGGCCATCGCATCGTCCCGCCAGCTTTCCTCATCGAAGTCGACTGCGAGCAGGTAGCAGGTGCCGTCCGGCATCAGCGGATACATGCCCAACGTGTGATCGCCGGCGAGATGTGCATAGATAACCTGATCGTCCAGCGGCAGCAGCATGCGATGCACACAATCCGCACAGCGGATGCGGGGCTTTTCGCAGATGCCCGCACGCCATTCGTTCGCGCACGCTGGTGCATAACCCGATTTCCCGGAATTGCGGCTTTCCCAGCGAAGGGGAAAAACGTCGGTACGGCCCCGGAAAAGGCTCCGGAAGAGGTGTACCTTCTGCTGGGGAGAAAGCGTGGAAGTCCCTGTGCTTCGCGCCATCAGCGATGGATAGCCTGACGGGGCAACCTCGCGCCTGCCGTGCTTAGGAACGGCCTCGCGCAGCAAGGCGGCGAGCCGGGCATTCTCGTCCTGCAGACGCGTGAGTTCTGCGAGCAGTTCTTCGCGTCTGCAATCCTCCCAACCTGAGCGCGACAACTTGACGTCATTCATCGACTGGTCCGGTGGAATGGGGCGGGATGCGCGCGCGGATTGCTACCGGTGGTGGGCCGCCGCACAGCTCGGTCTATTCATCGAAATCCCGCTGAAAACTGGCCGGGCCATCCTGCCCACCATAGTAGACGCCGAGCACCTCGACCGTCTCGCCCGTAACGCGGTACGCGATCACAATCCGGCCTCGATAGTGGTCGCGTGCAACGCAGGCAGCAGGTCATCGCGCGGCACGCCACGAAACGGGAAGCTTTCGAGCTGTTCGCAGAATGCTAATTACCGGTAATTATGTATATTATTAATTCATAATGCCAAGCTTAACTAGGCCTATTACCGTGCCCGACTGCACGCCAAGGGCAGCTTGCAGTCGGACCATTAATGGTTTAAATTTGGTCTTACTTCTATATCTCCCGGAGCCTTAGATGCATCTCGCCGATCATGTCAAGCCAATCAGTTACCTCAAAAGTGAAGCGGCGCAAATCGTCAAAGACCTGACTGAGTCGGGGGAGCCGCTCATCATCACGCAGAACGGCGAAGCGAAGCTCGTCGTTCAGGACGTGCGAACCTATGAATCGACGGAGCAGACCCTTGCGCTCCTGAAAATCCTGGCTGTCGGCCAGAAACAGATCGAACGCGGGGATCACGTCGATGGCGATGAGTTCTTTGCGGAACTCAATGAGCTCGATCGTCAGGAAAAGCTCCGCTGATGGTGGCACCGCTGCTGAAATACCGCATTCTCCCGACCGCGCGGATCGGCATGGACGAACTCAGAAGCTATGTCGTCCGCACCTTCGGATGGGAAACCTGGCGTCAGACATCGGCGCAACTGCAGGAAACGATCACGCAGGTTCGGCAGTTTCCCGCTAGCGGCCATACGCCTACCGAACTCGAGGGCTTTTTTGAGGACGGTTTCCGGCAGGCCCTTTCTGGCAAGAATCGGATCATTTATCAGGTCCGCGACGATACTATTTTCATTCATCTCGTGGTGGACGTGCGACGCGACCTGCCCTCCCTTCTTCAGAGAATCGCGCTTCGCCTGATGTAATGGGCACCGACCGCATCTTTGCGATCATGCCGCAGCGCCGCGTTGATACTCCGGCGCACACTGCTTCAACTTACGATCTCTGAGCGAGGCCGCTTATGCGGCGCTGCAGAGCATTCCCGCTAGAAAACGCCTCGGTATTTAATGCTATCCGCTCGTTTCCCGACTGCATGCTCGTGATCGAAGGCACGGCTGCGCGTCCCAACACTAAGGCGTTGCATCGCGAGCGTCTGCGGTCGAGCGAAAAGCACATAGCGAATCTGGTGCGACACCGGGCGCGTCTTGTCGAAACGCTCAACGAAGGTCGTGCGTCTTCGATGGATTAGTGGGCGGCTTTCAACTTCCGCTGCGTGCACGACCGTGTGCATACGTTCACCCGACCGCTTCCCTACGAAGCGATCCGCGGTGGCAAGCGCCGAAATCGGGGTGTTCGTCCTTTTCGTGCTTGTATGGCGCATTTATCCGCCCCCGCGCCTGGCCGGCGAGCGCATGATTGAGGGCGGCCAGCAGAACCGCACCACGCGCTGTAGTCCTGCGCGTCTGTGTGCATGCAGAACCGGTTCACGATCCAGCTATGCGCCGCCTTAGCGGCACATCGAGAAGCATCTCGCGATAGAGATCGATCGGAAAGCTCAGCGTTCCACGAAAATTCACATGCGCAAAATGCGCTGGGCCCGCAATGACCAGGTTTGTCAGCAGCGTCAAGGAGCCAGAAATCGCGATCATTTCGTCGCGGCGTCGCCCGCGCTCCGGCGCGATCTTGCCGGTGTGGATTGCACGCTGCAACTGATAGACCGATTCACCGCGGTTGAGCAGCGTATGCATTTCACGCCGGAATTCAATGTTGCTGAAGTAGTCGCACAGGAAAAGCGTGCGCAGTAACCTACCGAGGTGGTCGGCTGGCCGGTACACCGGGTCGCCCTGCGCCACGCTTCCGAACCGCTGCACGGCGACCATTGCGCTCACGCGCCCCGCATGAATTGATGCAACGAGGCGCAGCAAGTTCCTTCCAGCCGTCACGAATCGCCTTGATGGAGATCTCATGGGCGACGACCGCTGTCAGCCCCTCGGGCGCTGCCATGGCTCTCGGCAGATACAGTTTGCGTTCCGAGAGGTCGTGCAAACGCGGGCAGAGATCAAAACCGAGCAGCTTCGACACCGCCATCCCTACGTTCGTGTATCCGTGCGTGTCTACTGAAAGACGCAGCAGTCCACCGTCGTCACGGTTCTCGTTGTGACGGATCACGCCCTCGATCGCCACGCCAGCCTGGCGTTCGTTCCGCACGATGGGCTGGTTATAGACATTGCCGTGCTGATCCAGCACGTGCGTGTACATGCCTACCGCGTGGGGGCGACGTCGCGGATCGACCCGCGCATAAAACAGGTGCGGTGACGTGTCCAGACTCATGGAGTTGCTCGATGCCAGCCTTCCGTTACCCCAGAGTTCAGTAATCGGATGCGTGCGCTGGAATTCAACCACGCGGTCGTTTGCACGCGGCAGCCGACCGGGCATTTCAAGGAAGCGCATTGCCGTTGAAATGTGAGCCGCCCCGGGTTTTCCGGAGACCGTTTTGCTTGCGTCATGCCACAGTGACAGACTCAGCGAGATTTGCATAGTAAGCGGCTTCTGCCTCGGCAGGTGGAATGTTGCCGATGGGGCCGAAGAG
>NZ_JBFPKF010000069.1:0-5249 GCF_040948685.1 Paraburkholderia sp. BR14374
TGGTTGCGAGCAATCTGACCCGCATGGCCCGAATGCCAGGGATGGTGCCGCGAGGAGCGACGCGATGAGCCGTCAAGGCGCGAAGACTGCGCGCCAGACGAGCCGCATGCGTGCGCCTGCCCCGCGCAGATCGCGCGGTGAACCGGTAATTCAGCGGAAAATTGCACGCGCAAGTCTCCTGAACGTAGCTTCGGTCGTCATGACGGGGCGCTTTTCAACAGCCTGTTAGGAAATTGGAGCGGCGCCTACGTGGATTTGGACGCAAGGACTCTTTAAATAGGGATTGTATTGTGCCCATCAGTAAAACCTAGTCATTAAGTGGAAAGCATTGAAATTTTGACTGAGCGCAGAGTGCCGCAATCAGCGCGCGGCGCAGGAAAAAATCGCCATGTGCGGGAAACGCTGGAACTGGGAGCTTCGGTGTCGTCCGTGGTTCATCGGCACGGCGTCAACGCCAATCCGTTGTGCGGCTGCCGCAAGCAATGCCAGGAAGGAAGTCTGGCGGCGGAGAGTGTGCGGGAGGCTTTGTGCCCGCATCTGAGCTGGCCGCCGTCGAACAGCGCCTCGGCACAACACAGGCTACGCAGCCGTCGAATGGCTGTCGGCCAATGGCTTGGCCAATATCGACCACCGCACGCGCAGCCTCGCTCGCCAACTGGGTCTTGAGCCGTCGTCCACCCTTGTGCGGTCGCCGCAGAGCAAATGGCATGACTGAATCGTTCGTGAAGGTTGTGAAGCACGACTACGTCGCTTCGTTGGACAAGCCTGACGCACAACCGGCGCTCTCGCGTCTGGCTATCGCCTTTGAACGCTACAAAGAGGCGCCGCACAAAGCCCTGAAAGAGCGCTCGCGTCGCGAGTTCAGGCATGCTGCGGCGTCATCAACCTAACGGTGCCCACGTGTGCTGAATTTCAGGAGCCACTCCAAAAATAACCCCCGCAGAAATTAGGCTCCGGGAGCGAGCAAGGTGAACGATGAATGATAATCGACACGGTCTTGCTATGACCGCAAAACGCTGCCGGCGAAACAACCGAGTGAGATGTTGTGACAGTCCGGTGGCTAGTTACTGCAACTACAGCGCGGCTGGCATCATGGCCAGTGCCGCGCACCAGGCGTGGGGCCGCGCGCGGGCGCGAACGACCGTGGTCGTGGTGGTTCTGCCCTTAACGGCATCCAATTCGCTGACCCTACTGCGTCGTCAGTCAGCGAAACTACAAAGGCATTGAGCAAGTTTTGGCTGAAGCAACGCGATACAAACTACCGATGCTTTGAGACTGATCAAACCGGCACGATAGCGAGTTCGCTATATTCAATTGCATTCGCGAGGAGGCGTTCGCGCGTCCAGCGGTCGGTTCAATGTTCCGGATTCGCCCTCGTATGGCGGGTGCGCAGAATCGACGGAAAAAATGGATGTATCGGACCCAGCAGCGATCCGAGAAGTGATGTGAGCGAGCAGCACTATGCAGTGCACTGTGGACGATTGCGTTATTGAAAACAGAGCTGACAGAATGGTAAAGGCGAACCAACCTGTGCATTTTCACACTCCGAATATCGGAAAGCTGCCGGAGCACGCGTGAAAAGTGCGACATATTGCAGGAATTCACGCAAGCGTATCACCAGCGTGCGACGGGCTTTAGAGCCTATCGCACAGGTGTCGATCTCATAGCGGAGCGCTGGGTCGGTGCCAACACACGGCAAGATTCAATAGCGCTGATGCAAGCCGCCTGTTATGCACCAATAGAATTTCGAGTGGGGTTCTCGCTTTGTCAAAAAATGCCGACACCGCTGCCGATAATCCGCTGATCCGCGTCGCAATGAAAGCACATCACGAAACAGCGATGCATATGAACCGGTCCGCATTCGCCTGCTTACAGGCAGCGCCGGATTCCGTTTGTGGACGAATTCCTACGGGCACCGCACACCCGGTCGCTAGTTCAGAGCGCGATGCAGTAATAGAGAAACAACGGTTCGCTGCGTGCCGGAACGAACAACTGGCGACGCAAGTGGAATTGCGTAGGGAAATCCTCATGCTGCGCGAAGCACTTACTGAAAGTGACGATCTGATCGCCCTTCATAAGACTTATCGAGAGAGCGCGGAGAAGCGCGCTGCGGCCGAACGTGAAAGCACACGTGCAATGCGAGTACAACTGAGCAAAATGGATGTACTGAATAGAGCGTTGCAAGCGGAAGCAAATGCGATGGAGCGGGTTTTGAATAATCCTTCATCCTACTTATCGGGTCGGAAGGCCGATCCGCTCGCGGCATTGCAGGGCAAGCGCGTTCTGTATGTCGGGGGGCGGCCCGGATCTCTTTCTGCAATCCAGTGGCTCGTGGAAGCCTCAGGTGGAACGATGGCGTGCGGCAGCGACACGGTGGACTGTACCGGTTTGCTGGCCGCCGCGTTGCCGGATGTGGACATGCTCATGTTCCCTGCCGACTGTATAGACGACGATACAGTGAAGATGTTCGAGTGGATCTGTGAGCGCAATCGTATCGCGTGCTATCAACTTCGCACGGCAAGCTTGGCAAGTTTTGTGGAACTCATCGACCGGCTCAGCGCATTTGCGAAAACGGGTGCTGCTGTGCGCTCCGCGCGCTTTTGCCAGAGGCACGGCTAGGAAGCCCAATGGCAGGCTGCCGAGTTTAACATGCAGCGAAAGGAACGGTGCTGAGGACTGTACGAAAACTCCTGCTATGGGCCAGCCCTGTCTGGCAGGATCTTTTGCTACCCACACACTAAACGAAAATCGAAGGTCACTGAGCGATCACAAAAGGAGAATTGCTATCACGTGACATCGGCGGGCTGCATTATCCTCCGTCGCAACGCCACTTTGGACCGTATGGTGAATGCGATGTTCGTAGCGACCCAACGTACGATAGGAGTTTTGTTTTTGGCGGTTCACGTTTTTGGGGGCTCAGGAAAGAAAGACCAATCTCTCTATTCCCGAGAATTGAGGATGGAAGTTGAGAACGTACACCACTTGGGAACGTCGACTTCCGGTGCAATGTGAAAGCTCTTACTTCAGTTCGATACCGGACAACGTTTGTTCAAAGAGGATACACATCGATCTCCGCGATAACCGGTTAAGAGGTCATCTTATGCAGACAGTGCTTATCGTATTGGCAATTGCTGTATTAGCGTGGGCGTCCGACCATCACCGTTTTGTTAAGGGTTGGAAAGTGCACGAGCATAAGCGCCGGAGAATACGGAGAAGTGCTAGCCAGCCAGGGTTGCAGGCAACCGCTGCTAGTCGCTTGCCAGACGACGGAAACGGTTGAGCCAGCCGAAGCTGCGCTCGACCACCCAGCAGCGCGCACCAGCACAAAGCCGGTTTTGCCCTCCGGCAGCTTGATGACTTAAGCTCAATGCCTTCGTCCAGTGCCGCTTGCGCGGGCTCTTCGCCAGTGTATCCGTGGTCGGCAAACGCCACCTTGAGCGTCTGGCCCGTTGCCTGCTGAACCTGCCGCGCCATCTCTCTGACCTGCGCGCGCGCCTGTTCCTTGCCCAGCGCACACGTACCGCGAGTAATTGCTTCAACCTGTCCACCGCCGTATGCACGCGCTTGGTTGACCTCGACGATCCTGAGCAACCCGGATGATGGAACGCAGGTCGCTCAGCATGGCCCCGAAACAGCTTGCCTGAATCCAACGCTGCGTCTGCTGATTGACCAACTCCCACGGTGGAAAGCCGTCGTAATGCTTCAGCCTCTACTGCGACAGCGGCGGGCGTTTGATATACCGGCCAGGGTAGTTCACGTTGCGGATATGGCTGTCCGACGATGGCGCAAAATGGACGATCCATGGCTTGCCGTAGTGACGATCCAGCCAGCGGCTCCACGCCACTTTTGTCGGGCACTACGTTTTCAGCTCCTGCGGCGGAACCAGCGCGTCGTAGATGCCGCAACAGATCGACGATTGCGTAGCGCCACATCGGGATGACCTGTGCCTTCACGAAATACATCGACTTCCACTGCTCGCCGTCGGGCGTTAAGCCCCCGCAGGTCACGCTCAGATGGACATGCACGTTCCATTGCAGGTCGCGCCCGAACGTGTGCAGCGCCGTGAAAAACACCCCAAAACGTTGGATCCGTGTCCAACTTTTGGGGTGCAGTTCAGTTTGCGGGCTGGGCGCCTTCAGCAGCGCGCGGTTCAGCCTGAATACCTCCCACAGCGCCGAGGGCATCGTCAGCCTGATGTGCTGCCAGCGCGTTTGCGGCGGCCTCGCCGTTTGCGTGGCGATCCATTGGTCCGTCGCCTTCTTGCCGCACGTGGGGCAGAACCGGCTCTTTCAGCTGAAGCACACCTTCTTGCGATGCGGGCAGGCTCCGTTCGAGCAGCAGTGGCTCGCGTAGCCCATTACTTCCAGTCCGCAAGCCAGCAGGCGCACCACGTTGTCCACCACCGCCGAGCGGATCTCATGCTCATGCTTTTTGAAATACCGCCACTAGGCCTCGCCGGTCTGCAGCAGCTGTTTGATCGGACTGACGGTTCTGATGATCAGTACCTCCCCGCGACACCTCCGACTCTACCATCCCCCGCTCGCGGGCAACGGCGCGCTTGCCAGCGGCGTTGGCCTTCGCATACCGACGGTTCTAGTTGCCGCGCAGCGGCTTACCTTGTTCTGTAAGGGACTGCTGGGTTTTTGTAGGGGCGACTCAACCACATAGCAAAGCGCCGCACGGAGGCGGCGCTTTGCTGACTGAAAAGCTACTCCCACTACCCACACGGAATGCGGACGACACGGCCGACGTCATGAACGGCGCCCGCTCGGCTTCATCGGGCAGTGGGCCGCGACCGGGCACCTCACTCGTCGTCGGTCGGCGCCAGTTCCCAAGCGGCGTTTTCACCGTTGCGGGATAGCGGATTGACCTCGCCGACATCGGTGGGTAGGTCGGCCGGGGCGAAGTTGTAGCTGTAAAGCTCGTACAGCACCTGTTGCATTGGCGTGTAGTAGACGATGGAACGGCCGACAGGCTCGCCGGAGGAGATGATCCCGATCAGTTGCCGTTCGTAGGTGACGACCGGTCCGCCGGAGTCGCCGTTGTCAATGCTGCTGAGCTCGGACGAGTGCGCGGCATTGATGTGCTCATAATTCGGTCTCCAAACTCACTCCTCGAGAGACTGAGATTGACCCGCAAAAACGGACATCTATCCTTTGGAGAAGGAGGTGCCGATTATGGCCAAGCATCGTACCCCGTACCCGGCGGAATTTCGGGCGCAACTGGTCGAGCTGGTGAAGGCCGGACGC
>NZ_JBFPKF010000006.1:0-406421 GCF_040948685.1 Paraburkholderia sp. BR14374
GTCGTCGAGTCTGCGCCCAGCGCTACCGAATTCGCCTGCGTTGCAGCGGCGCGCGCACCCAGCGCCAGTGAGAACTCACCTGTCGCGCCTGCCGTATCACCAAGCGCCACGGCGGCGGCGCCTGTCGCATTCGTGTTAAAACCAATCGCCGTGGACTTGGATCCAAGCGCGTTAGCCCAAGGACCAAGCGCCGTGGCATCCAATTCTGACGCCTTAGCGAAAGAACCAACCGCCGTGGCGTAGCCGCCTGCCGACTCCGCGGCCATACCGATCGCCACCGCATCCTGACCCGTCGCCGAAGAATCCGTACCCGTCGAATTCGCGTGGAAGTACTTCGTGCCCTTCTCGTTCAGGTTGGTGATCGACGTGGTGTTCTGCCCCACCTGCAGGTTCGTCGCGTACAGCTGGGAACCATTCACCGCGTCCTTGCTCGTCGGCGACAGGTCACCTGCGGCCACGTTCTTGATCTTCGTGCCATTGTTGTCACCACCCAGCGTGATCGTGCCCTTCGCGGCATCGTCGTAATGCACCGCCAGCGCATCCGTCCCGCCGCCGGCGCCATTTTGGCTGATCTGCTCAATGGCCTGGTTGGTCGCATACAGTTGAGAACCATTGACCGCATCGGTGCTCGTCGCGCTCAGGCGACCCGCGGCCACGTTCGTGATCGTGCGCTCCTTGCCCGCGCTGCCCACGCTCACCGTGCCAGTCGGATTCGAACCGGCAAAGAAGTAGTTCGTGCCGCGGATGGACGTGCCGCTCGGACTCACCGCAGCCGACGTCGTCGAGTCTGCGCCCAGCGCTACCGAATTCGCCTGCGTTGCAGCGGCGCGCGCACCCAGCGCCAGTGAGAACTCACCTGTCGCGCCTGCCGTATCACCAAGCGCCACGGCGGCGGCGCCTGTCGCATTCGTGTTAAAACCAATCGCCGTGGACTTGGATCCAAGCGCGTTAGCCCAAGGACCAAGCGCCGTGGCATCCAATTCTGACGCCTTAGCGTAAGGACCAACCGCCGTGGCGTAGTAGCCTGCCGACACCGTGCCCACCCCGATCGCCACCGCGTCCGGACCCGTCGCCGACGAATCCGCTCCCGTCGAGTTCGCGTGGAAGTACTTCGTGCCCTTCTCGTTCAGGTTGGTGATCGACGTGGTGTTCTGCCCCACCTGCAGGTTCGTCGCGTACAGCTGCGAACCATTCACCGCGTCCTTGCTCGTCGACGACAGGTCACCTGCGGCCACGTTCTTGATCTTCGTGCCATTGCTGTCACCACCCAGCGTGACCGTGCCCTTCGCGGCATTGTCGTAATGCACCGCCAGCGCATCCGTCCCGCCGCCGGCGCCATTTTGGCTGAGCTGCTCAATGGCCTGGTTGGTCGCATACAGTTGAGAACCATTGACCGCATCGGTGCTCGTCGCGCTCAGGCGACCCGCGGCCACGTTCGTGATCGTGCGCTCCTTGCCCACGCTGCCCACGCTCACCGTGCCAGTCGGATTCGAACCGGCAAAGAAGTAGTTCGTACCGCGGATGGACGTGCCGCTCTGACTCACCGCAGCCGACGTCATCGAGCCCGCGCCCAGCGCCACGTCGTTCGCGTTGTTCGACACCGCACCCATACCGATTGCCACCGAGTCCTTGCCCAGCGCCGACGAATCCGTACCCGTCGAGTTCGCGTGGAAGTACTTCGTGCCCTTCTCGTACACGTTCGTCACGCGGTCATCCAGGTCGGCGATCGACTGGTTCGTCGCGTACAGCTGCGACCCATTTATCGCGTCCTTACTGGTCGCCGACACTGCGCCTTGGCGGAGATTCGTTATTTTGTTATTGTCCAGATCCATTTCGCTACGCACGTGGACGCCGTTGGTCCCACCCAGCACCAGGGTGCCATCGGAGAATCCTGCGACATAGGCGGTCTGCGCTTCACCGTTGGCGGCGCCGCTGTCGTTACCGGCATTGCCGAGCTGGAAAGACTGGGTGCCATCACCGAAGGGATTAGAGCCAGGACCACAACCGACTTGCTTGCTTGTGCCGCCCGGCCCCCAACTATAGCCCCCCGCTGAGTTTGCAGACTGGTTACACAGGACCAGGCTCGAGCCATGGGTCAACGCCAGCGCCATCTGCGGCGCCATGAATGCGGCCACGCCCACAGCGGACGCGATCGCGGTGGCGACGACGCCCGACGAAGGCTTCTTGCCTTTTGCACGGCTGGTCTCGGCCGCGGCAACGAAAGTGCCGGTCTTCTCGCACCAAATACTCCTGTACGACTTGTTCATCAATATTCTCCAGTTCAAAAAAATAGATTCATGTATGCGGCTATGTGGCGACCGCGTCACCCATGTTGTTGACCGTCGTGCCGCTCGCGTTTTAGTTCGGCGCCAAGACGGCGCCGTCTTCGTTCACCGTCCGCACCTTTGACCACCACGATAAAAAAGTTAATTTCCTTCAGCACTGCAATTTGTCACGCATTTACGAATCGACTTTCCGATAAGCGCAGAGCGCTATTCAGACCTGCATCACAGGATCGATGCGCGCAAATGTGAAATTGACATACCGAAATCATCAAAAAAATTATCAATGACGCAGGAAAGAAACCGATTTGCTCCCCGCCGAAATTACAGATGATCTTATTTTTCTTGTGCAGCAAATATAATCAGCATCGTCCTAAAGTCGCCAAATTGAACATAGGACAAAGCCGCAACGAGATCTCTGTCGATAAATTACTCACCCGCTGATCTCGATACTTTCCCGCAATGGAAAATTAATTAAAAAGGCACAAAAATTTCCACCAACAATTCGGAGAGCTCGATAGATGGAATTCCCCAGCTGTGCCCCCCCGAGACAACGTCGGCATCAAGACCTGGAAGATGACAAAGAAGACCCGACGAACGCGCTTGCGGCATTCGAATCGAAACGGTCAAAGGGGAGCAGACACTGGTCGAGCGGGCGTAGCAGCTTGATGTGCGTCAGAACCAGATCGCGAAATGGAGGCGGCAACTTTCAGGGCGTGCGGCGGACATCTTCGTCGCTGTCGGCGTTCTATTGTGTGAGCTACCGGTTGATCTGAACTTGCCGCGCGCCGAGATCCGCGGTAGACGGTTGAGAACGATCGCCTTGAAGGACCCGCGCACCGGGTCAGGATTGCTGTGCGCAACGCGACGCGTAAAAGGAAAAGCTCTGGGGGCGTGTTCGACAGTACATATGCTTTGCCGATTTCGCAGCGGGCCCAGCCCTTAGCGGCGCGAGACCCGGCGTGCGCTACCCATCGCTGCTGGTGAGCGAGACGAATTGACGATGGCCGACTATGCTGACTTCGCGCCAGTTACCTAAGACTCAGGCTCTTCGATCGGCGGCGTCTGTCTAGACGAGGCAGCAAGAATACCCAAGGGCGCCTTGCTCCTGTGCGCCTTCGCGGTCTTGCGAGATCTGTCTATCGAACGTGTTACGGCAGCAAGATCGCTCCGGCCCAGCGCCAAAGCAACGCCCCCCTCGCGCCGGCACGGCAAGGCTGCAACGTCCTATTCGCCGTGCTGCGCGCTGGCTCTATTCGGCCCCGGGGTCAGCACATTTCGCTTGACGAACCACATCGGCGCACCTGCCTTTGGCCCGACTGTATCGAGCACAACCGCGAACAGCGTTTGCTAATCTCCGTTTTTTCCGACCAATCGCGAGTCCCGGCAGATGGACTGTCTTTCCCATTCAAGAAGCATCTGCTTTTTTGATTTTGGCGACTCGAACATGAAATCGGTTACGGTCGACAGAAAATCACTCTGCTGACGCCGGGAAAGTTTCGCGAACCTGATTAGCAATTCTCTTATGCTTGCGAATCTGTCTTGTTTCATCACTTTTTCTCACTCGTGGTTTTCCCCGGTTGCAAAAATTGCAACTTCATCGAACCCAACGGAGGTTTATAACATTCGATCATCTATAAAAACTTGAATCACGGGCCACGTAAAAATGAATTTTCCTTTAATTCTCACTAAAAATCGGGAAATTCATGCATCGTCCCGATTAGACGCGCCGCAGTAAGACACAGGTTCCGCACAGAATCTTTTTTCTATTCCCTTGCGCACCAAGTCGCCATCCCATAGGTGCCAAGTTTGTAGGTCTACGCATTTTTTCCGCGATTCGATTGTCTCTGTGCTCAGATGTAGACAATCGGCGATTTCGCTGACTCAATTTCGCCAGTTCGCGATGTTCCCATTCGTATGTCAGAGAAGGCGTTAGATTGCATCCCAAACATACGTTCGCTGCGCCGCTGGCCCATCCGAGCGTGAAGCGATGACATCAACCAGAATTTTACGGATTCAATCCAACAGCAAAAACAGGGCACGTCTTAAAATATGTAGAAACGAAATGGGCCGATTCCTATTAGCCGTCTTTCAATAGGGCGGTGTCTTAACCGAGGCCTCGGACAAAGAGCGCGTCGTTACGCCATGGATAAGTGAGCCTCGCTGGTCCGATCGGTTTTCGGACGTTATTTGATTGGAACGTCAATGCGAGAGGGGCTACGCACCACGTTGTATCCCGGCTCCATCTGACAACGCGCTCGCCTCCATTCAGTGGCGGATGACGCCGGCCGGCTCGTCGCCAGTCACAGACAGAACGCCTTCATTGCCGATCGAATTCAATGCTTCTGCGAGTGAAGGCGCCACCTGATTGCGAAAAGTTGCCGACTACTTCCGCGGCGACATGACAGCACTTGTATTCGCCTCAACAATGAGCTTGTCGTGGACCGAACCGTACATCTCATGATCTTCTTCTCGTTTCCATTGCCGACGCGCAGCGCACGAGGATTGAGTTGTCTACATCATCAACTCAATGACCTATGCTTACCCGGCGAATCGTCCAGGCACATCCGTGATACGACGATGTTGCATTTTATCCATCCAGCCAGAGTCGTCCGCTCGCACCGCCCATGACGAAATCGGCACGCCGTCGCTTGGGAGCAGGCGTACCCCGGTTGCGGCGGATGCATAGTGATCGACCGCGGCCCATTTCGTCGAGGACGGTGAATGATGCCCTGCTGCTGATGTCGCAACGGGGCGAACTGCCGGGCGAGCCACACCGCCGTTACCCCGACGAACGGCAACTGCACCAATACGCTGAGATGCCGATTCTCTAGCGGAACTTATATTCCTGCTCGCGGCTTCGTTTCCGTAGTTGCGCGAAAGGGCGGCTGAGCTTCCTTTCACCGGCATCCACGCCTCCGTTTGCGCCGAACTGCGAGCCGACGGTACAGTCACCAAAGGGGTGACATCACCCCTTGCAACGGTCTGCGCGGGAGGAACCGACATGGCCCTCAGCGCAATCCATGCCACGAGCACTATTCCGCCCGTTGCAACTACGCTCTCTGCGATTACACGTCGGCGTATTAAACGGGGCTGTCCGTGCCGCGCCTCGATGCATCCGGACGCTGGTTTCGGTGCACTTGCCGCGGGAGTGACCAAGTCCGCTGGTAAGTCAACATCGGCATGGATGCGCGCGCTCGATTCAGGGCACAGCTGCTCCCACCGGCACATCGATCTGATTGCTACGGCACTTAGACAGAACGTTCGTGACAACGCGCCATAGAATCCGATGACCTCAGGACGCAAACTAAAGCGAGAAGGCAGTGGCATCCATTCGTGTCCAAAAGAAGCGGGCAGGCTTGCAAACGGTCGTGAACTTGGCAACGCCATCGTGCCCTCGACTGCAGTAAGGGGAATCGTCAACATCGGTTTTCTCGCAACGCCTCACGGCAAAATTTCATGAGCGCATGGGGGTGTGTCGAAACGGTGTTTCGCGAGACCCATCCACTAATGTGGTCTCAAATGCCTAGCAATGCGCGCTATATTTGATGATTCAAAGTGCGTTTTTGGAACGAATGTGTTAGTGGTAAGCCGTAGCTGGAGTTTTTACGCATCCATCGATTCCGGGTATCACCTCACGACGCCCCTGCCTGTGCGGATATCCTCTATGGATTCACCCTGCCCAGAATCTCGTGCACGCGGGACAACGAACTGCATAAGACCACTCGGCAAGAAGAGCCCACACCTCGGTTTGATTGGACAGACCTGACACTGGTCGGTTGCAAGTACTAGCGCATGCTCTATCGCCACTCGCATCCTTAATCTGCACCGTAGATAGATCCTAGACCTATTAACGCTGACGAAGGATCAGGCATCTTCTCAAAACACTCAGCAAAATAATAAGAAACGTCCTAAATACCTCGTGTTCGTTGTATCGGGTCCAGAGAATCACACCGCCCAATGATTTGGTCAGGTTGAGAACTTCATCCGGGCAACCGTACCGGGACACCGAAAGGTGATGGGGAGATCTGCACGCGGATGGCAAACCCGCGTTGACGAGCATTGGGTTAGGCGAAACGACTGTGAGCACGCGGCTACATATGAAGTCGCTGCAAATCAACGGTATCGTCGATACGGTTGCACGACACCACTCTCAACGAGCTCTACCACCTCGCCCTCCGCAAGATGATCTCCTAATCGATCGTCGCTTTGCGGATTGACCTTGTGCATGGCTCGACCACTATTCGCAATGAGCAAGAGCATCAAGGATCCGGAAGTCATAGAGAGACAGTTCTTCGAACCCGCCTATGTATTCGAAATTGCAAGGAAAAAACCATCTCTCATTGACGGCTCGTTTCTATCTGCATGACTATGTTTCATATCGAGACCGAGACAATAGACGTTAAGCCGCTACACAACTTTCGACCGTTCCCACTTCGAGTGCGCTGACTAACACTCGCTCGATACAGTACACGAATCACCCAGACACCCGGAAGCAAGCATGAGGAGGAAGCCATCGAGCGCGGGCTCGCAAGATTGCTGCGGATCTATTTTGCGCCCGGCAAACCGGCTTCATTCTGCCTTTGCAGTGTATCGACCTGACGTTGCAGTTCGCGCAATTGCGCCTGCGCTTGCACCTTTTCCGCGCGCAGTACAGTTGCCTCGGCCTGCATTCGACGCTGACGATCGTCGACCTGCGCCTGCTGCGTGCGGGCAACATCCAGATCGGCCTGCAGACGCCGCGCGCGGTCCGCTGACTGCGCGAGCCCTCGATTGAGAAACGCGTTTTGCGCTTCCAATTGCGTGCGACGAATCTCGACTTCTGCTAACTGCGCAGTCTGCTGCACGAAGCCTGCATAGATTGCTTCGGCACGTGCCTCGTCCTGCGACTTGATAACACGCCAGAAGTGGCGATCCTGAAACAACGCAACGTAGTATGTCATTTCCTGGGGATAGAAGAAGAGCGTTGCGCCGTAACTACCGTTGTACGTCGTCCGCAACTCCGTCAGCTTCGCGTCGTGAATCATCTGGATCAGTTCGGCGACATAGCCTTGCACGTCGCTGTCGGCCGCTGCGCCAGATGATGCTCCAGATGCGGGTGTGGCCGGTTGCGCTGTCAGCGCGCTCATCGCGGGTCGCGTGCCGACGACTGGAGCCTCGCGCTCCTGCGCCAAGGCCAGCCCCACATGCAGGGACGACGACGCAAGGGCAAGCAAAGCAGTCAACCGCAGGAAAAAAGAGTACCTCATCGCAAGTTCTCCTATGTGAGTCTAATTCTCAACAATGAATGTCATATTGGAAACAACGTCACGGGCTTCGGTCGGAACGTGTTACGAAATCTGCAAATTTTGTGCGGCTTTCGATGGTCTTATCGCGATACCAAACGCTCCATCAGCTCCGAATATTGCTTAGGGATTCGATATGTCATCAACGAATTGTTAGGCGAAGCGGTGGTGGACAAAGTCGACCTTCAATTGTCCTTCCCGAATTATATGTATCACTTCGATGCCGAACAGCCTTACGCTGTATGGTTGCCTCGTCGAGCGCGTAGAGAAAATGAAAAATTTCGCCCTTCTGCGCGGAGCGGTAAGGTCAAGCCGAGAGGCATAAATGCTCTTGGTTTGCTCCCGTGTTTCGATCGGCACGCCGGCGCGCTCCGAGATATCGCGCAGAGTGTCTTCGATCCGCCCTGCGGATGAACCACTGTAGGACTCCGGCATGACAAGCAATGCAGCGTCGGACAACTGATTATTGGCGATCTTGCTAACCAACTTTTTCGGAGCCAACACAGCCATGTCCAAAGCCGGGCTCGGTTGCATTGCGCCGGATGCGTTCGCGCGACCGACCATCTCCGTTACCGCCACCCAGGCCGATGCACCCAGCAAGGCAACCATGCCGAACAGCAACACGGCGGACGCCGGGGAGTTGAAGTGGGAATGCACGAAATGACTCTTTTTGATGTACGAGCAATTGCGCACGTATTCCGTAGATACGGCAACCGCATCGTTCCAAAACCTCAAAGTCGGAATAAACAGGGCCGTAGGCATGAATCACATTGCTTCAAACGCACCGAAAACCTCACTGACAAAATGTAATCCTTTCGCACGACACGCCCCAGTAAGAATAAGCGCTAGGTTATGGACTACCGTTAGCCGAGAATATCGGCCAAATCCGATTATTGAGATAATCGGAGAGAGCGAGGGCGATTGCGTCAAAAGGAGTTTCGCCCTATTTCAATGCGAAGCGAAACGAGCGCGTTCGCCGCAATTTGGCCGAATAACTTCGCTTTTCGCGAAGTTTCAACTTTTTTGGCTTGTCGAAACGTATCGCCCCATTCAGAGTAGTGCTTTCACCCATATCGTGAAGGTCCGATATATGATTCGTTCCGTAGCGATGCATGTCGTGCACGTGATACCGCGTGCCGCTTATCGAACCCCCTGAAACCATCCACATGACGCCCGATTTCGACGCGATCCACAAAGCGCTGGCCAACCCGGTCCGCCGGGAGATTCTCGGCTGGCTGCGCGAGCCGCAAGCGCATTTCGCCGATCAGGAGCTGCCGCTCGACCACGGCGTGTGCGCGGGCAAGATCGACGCGCGCTGCGGCCTGTCGCAGTCCACCGTGTCGGCGCACCTCGCCGCGTTGCAGCGTGCGGGGCTCGTTACGTCGAAACGGGTCGGTCAATGGGTGTTTTTCAAACGCAACGAGCCCGTCATTCAGGCGTTCCTCGAATACATGAACACCACGCTCTGAGCGCCGATCTCGCATCGCCGCGTTTCCTTTTTCACGCAGTTTTACGAGGCTCGGGCCCTGCCCGCCGCCAAAGGTGAACTCTCATGCCGACTCTTTTCGATCCGCTGCAAATTGGCGATATCACATTGCCGAACCGCATCATCATGGCGCCGCTCACGCGTCAGCGCGCCGAGGAAATCCGCGTGCCGAACGCGCTGATGGCGCGCTACTACGCCGAACGCGCGAGCGCCGGCCTGATCCTCAGCGAAGCGACGTCGGTCACGCCGCAGGGCGTCGGCTACGCGGACACGCCGGGCATCTGGTCGCAGGAACAGGTCGAAGGCTGGAGACTCATCACGCAGGCCGTGCACGACGCGGGCGGCAAGATCTTCCTGCAGTTGTGGCACGTCGGCCGTATTTCGGACCCGGTGTTCCTGAACGGCGAGCTACCGGTCGCGCCGAGCGCGATCGCGGCCGGCGGTCACGTGAGCCTCGTGCGTCCCGAGCGTCCGTTCGTGACGCCGCGCGCGCTCGAGCCCGATGAAATCGCCGGTGTCGTCGAAGCATTCCGCAAGGGCGCAGAAAACGCCAAGGCCGCAGGCTTCGACGGCGTAGAAGTGCACGGCGCGAACGGCTATCTGCTCGACCAGTTCCTGCAGGACAGCACCAACAAGCGCACCGATGCCTACGGCGGCCCGATCGAAAACCGCGCGCGTCTGCTGCTCGAAGTCACCGACGCGTGCATCAGCGTGTGGGGCGCACACCGCGTCGGCGTGCATCTCGCACCGCGCCGCGACGCGCATACGATGGGCGACTCCGATCCGGCAGCAACGTTCGGCTATGTCGCGCGCGAACTCGGCAAGCGCAAGATCGCGTTTATCGCGGCGCGTGAAGCGCTCGGCGACGACCGCCTCGGCCCGCAGCTGAAGGAAGCGTTCGGCGGCCCGTACATCGTGAACGAAAAGTTCACGAAGGAAACCGCGCAGCAGGTGCTCGACGCCGGTGAAGCGGATGCGGTGGCCTGGGGTCAGCTTTACATCGCGAATCCGGATCTGGTGCGCCGCTTCGCTGAAGATGCGCCGCTGAACAAGCCGGTTCCGGCGACGTTCTATGCGCGTGGTGAAGTCGGCTACACCGATTACCCGGCGCTGGAAGCGGTGTAATCGATCGTGACAGCGGGCTGATGTCCGCTGTATGAAATGGCAAAGCGGCGGTCGTGACTGAATTTCAGCCACGCCCGCCGCTTTTTTTGCGCGCTAGGCCAGATCGCGCCGCATGAACACCCGTTTCGACTCATCGAGCCCGCGTGCGATATGCGCGTCGCGCCGCGCGAGCAACGCCGCGTCGAGTTCAGCTGTGGCGAGGTCGCGAAAGCCGAGCCGCCGGTAGTACGGCGCGTTCCACGGCACGTCGCGATACGTCGACAGCACGAGTTGCGTCAATTTCCGCGCGCGCGCGATTCGCGCGACCTCTTCGATCAATGCCGCGCCGATGCGTCTGCCCGCGTGCGAGGTCAGTACATCGAGCTCCTGAACGTAGATGCGCGTCGGCTGCGGCTCGAACATCAAGAAGCCTACGCAAATCTCCTGCTGATCTAGCGCGACGATGATCTCGCGCGCTTCGATCTTGCGCTCGACGACCTCGCGCGCCATCGGCGGTGCGTCGGCGATTCCGGTCATGCCGACGCCGAGGAAACGCAAGCCCGCTTCGAATTCGATGGCGCGAATCGTTTCCGCTTCGTGCGGCGCGGCATAACGGAAAGTGATGGCGGGGTCGTGCGACATGGCGTTGCATCTGATGAAGATCACCCGAGTTTGACATCGGTGCGGCAACACCGACAAGCGTCAAACGACATAAATTCGCGTAGGCGCCCTGCACCTACGCTCGCGGGACTACACTCATCAGATCCGAACGCCACCTGAGGCTCAGGCCAACATGAACCTGATGAATGTGCTGCAGATCGCGCTGCACCTCGACCAGCACCTGAGTACGCTGACCGTGCAATTCGGCACGGCAATCTACGCACTGCTGTTCGTCGTCGTATTCGTCGAATACGCTTTTCTGCCGCTGTTCTTTCTGCCCGGCGATCCGCTGATATTCATCTGCGGCGCGCTCGCGGCCACCGGTGCATTGAACGTGTGGATCATCGCGCCCGTGCTGTTCGTCGCGACGGTGGCCGGCAGCATCGTCGGGTATGCGATCGGCCGCGCGGTCGGCGACAAGGTCTACACCCGCAATTACTACTGGCTCAACCGCAATGCGCTGAGCCGCGCCCACGCGTTCAGCGAAGCGCGCGGCCGCCTGACCTTCCTGCTGTCACCTTACATCGCCGTGGTGCGCACGTTCGCGCCGTTCGCCGCGGGCGTGTCGCAAATGATGTTCTCGCGCTTCGTCACGTTCGTCACCGCCGGCGCGGCGCTGTGGATCGTGTCGCTGATCGCGGCCGGCTATCTGTTCGGCAACGTGCCGGTGGTGCGCGAGCATCTGAGTTCGCTGGTGTTGCTGGGCCTCGCGCTCGGCGGTGCGATGCTGGCCGGCGCCGCGGCATGGCGCTTTTTCAACCGGCGGATGCGGGCGCGTTGAGCGCAATCGTCGCGCCGCCCTCGCGTACGGCGTCCCGTCACATCAAATCTTGACCCGAGCGAAATACGAAGGTAGCCTTAGCAGGATACCTTCACATCATGTCATCGCGCGAGCTCATCGCATGAGCAAGTCCCCTCTCCCCGTTACGCCGGAAGAACTGCATACGCTGGCCGAAGACCTGCGCGTGCTGGTGGGCAAGCTACGCCGGCGTCTGCGCGAGGAGTCGCATGTCGGCGACTTCACGCCGTCGCAGGTGCAGGTGCTGAATTTGCTGGAACGCGAAGGCCCGGCCACGGTCACCGCGCTCGCGCGCGCGCACGGCATGCGTCCGCAGTCGATGGGAGAAACGCTCGCGGCATTGAAAGCCGCGGGGCTCGTCAACGGCGCGCCCGATCCCAACGATGGACGGCAGACGGTTCTATCGCTGACTCCGTCCTTTCGCAAGAAGGTCAAGGCGAGCCGCGCAGCGCGCGAAGACTGGCTGTATCGCACGATTCAAACGCGCTTCACGCAAGCCGAACAGCAACAGCTCGCGACGGGCGTCGATCTGCTGAAACGCCTCGTCGATCTGTAACTCGTCAATCGCAGGAGCACTTCATGGCACTCACCACTCTCGATGCCAAAACCGCACTGATCGTCGTCGATCTGCAGCGCGGCGTCGTCGCGTTGCCCACCGCGCCCCATCCGGCCGGCGAGATCGTCGAACGCTCGGTTACGCTGCTCGACGCGTTCCGCCGCCACGGCCTGCCGGTCGTGCTCGTGAACGTCACCGCCGGCGCACCGGGCCGCACCGAGCAGGGTCGCCACTCCGCCGACTTCCCGGCCGGTTTCGCCGATCTGCTGCCCGAACTGAAGCAGCAGCCGTCGGACCATCTGGTCACGAAGCGCACGTGGGGCGCCTTCACGAACACCGATCTGGCCTCGTATCTGCAACAGCAAGGCGTCACGCAAGTGGTGCTCGTCGGTATCGCGACCAGCATCGGCGTCGAATCGACCGCGCGTTTCGCGAGCGAGGCCGGCCTGAACGTCACGCTCGTCGTCGACGCGATGACCGATCTGAACGCCGACGCGCACACCAACAGCATCACGCGCATCTTCCCGCGCCTCGGCGAAACCGGCACGACGCAGGAAGTGCTCGATCTGCTCGAACGCTCGCGTGCTTAAAGCCCGAATTGCAGCGAGTCACTACCCATGCAGTCCACCCCGCGTTGAGGACACCCCTGCCGTGAGCACCACGTTCCGTTCGCTGCGCATATTCAACTATCGTGTCTGGGCGAGCGGCGCGCTAGTCTCGAACATCGGCACGTGGATGCAGCGCACGGCGCAGGACTGGCTCGTGCTCACCGAGCTCACGCATCACAACGCGACGGCGGTGGGCATCGTGATGTCGCTGCAATTCGGCCCGCAGATGCTGTTGCTGCCGCTCACCGGCTACGCGGCCGATCACTTCGATCGCCGCAAGCTGCTGTTCGCGACGCAGACGGCGATGGGCACGCTGGCACTGGCGCTCGGTCTGCTCACGGTCACGGGGCTCGTGCAGCTTTGGCAGGTCTACGTGTTCGCGGGGTTGCTCGGCTGCGTGACCGCGTTCGATTCCCCCGCGCGCCAGACCTTCGTATCCGACCTCGTCGGCGAGCGCGATCTCGCCAACGCGGTCGGGCTGAACTCCACGTCGTTCAACGCCGCGCGTATGCTCGGCCCGGCGGTCGCGGGTCTGCTGATCGCGTCGGTGGGCAGCGGCTGGGTGTTTCTGATCAATGCGCTGTCGTTCGTCGCGGTGCTCGGCGCGCTGCGCATGCTGCGGCTCGACCAGTTGCATATCAAGCCGCGCAATGTGCGCTCGCGCGGCAGCTTCGTCGAAGGCTTCAAATATGTGTGGACCCGTCCCGATCTGAAGGCGGCGCTTCTGATGCTGTTCCTGATCGGCACCTTCGGCCTGAACTTCCCGATCTTCATCTCGACGATGTCCGTCACCGCTTTCCGTGCCGGCGCCAGCGAGTACGGCCTGCTCAGTTCGACGATGGCGATCGGCTCGGTCACCGGCGCACTGCTCGCCGCGCGCCGCGCGCGGCCCACCATCGGGCTGCTGCTCGGCGCGGGCGCGATATTCGGCATCGGCTGCACGACAGCCGCGCTGATGCCCAACTATGTGCTGTTCGGCATCGTGCTGGTCGTGATCGGCGTGTCGACGCAGACCTTCACCACCTCGACCAATAGCCTCGTGCAACTGACCACCGAGCCCGCGATGCGCGGCCGCGTGATCGCCATCCTGCTCGCAATCGCGCTCGGCACCACCCCGCTCGGCGCGCCGGTGGTCGGCTGGGTCGCTGACCGTTTCGGCCCGCGCTGGGCGCTCGGCGTCGGCGCGGCATCGGGCTTCGGCGCGGCGCTCGTCGGTCTTGTCTATCTGATGCGCTACCGGCAGTTGCGCTTCTATCGTGAAGGCTGGCGCCTGCGTTACAGCATCGAAGACCCGCGGCCCGTCACAGCCGCGACGGTGTTTCCCGACTCCATCACGACGCTTCAGCGCAGCGAGCTCGACGCGGCGGAAGAGGATACGGCTTCGAGCGTGTAAACACGCAAGCAGTGAGCGCCGGACCCAGGCAGGCGCAGTTCAGAGTCCGCCCACGCCGCGCGTCACCAGTGCATACGGTCCGCGTGTCAACTGCTCCCTGAGAAACTCGATGCACACCTGAATCCGCGCCGACGACGACAAGCGCTCGGCCGTCACCGCCCACACATCGGCGGCTTGCTGATAGTCGGGCAGCACGCGCACCAGTTCGCCCGCGCGCAGGCTCTCGGCCACGTCCCAGACCGACACCATCACGATCCCGTAGCCCTGCTTCGCCCACTGCACGACGATGTCGCTCAGGTTCGACGCGACCGTGCCCGTCACCTTCACGCTCTTTTCGCCGTGCGGCCCACTGAGACGCCAGACCCCGAAGCGGTCGTCGCGGCCGCGAAACAGCAGGCAATCGTGGCCGGTCAGATCGTTGAGTTCGACCGGCGCGCCGTGCTGCTCGAGATAAGCCGGTGACGCGCACAGAATGCGCGCGCTCTCCACCATCTTGTGCGCGATCAGATGCGGCTCCTGCACTTCGCCCACGCGCACGTCGATATCGAAGTTCTCGCCCACCACATCCGCGCGCCGATCCAGCAGTTCGAGCCAGACTTCGAGGTTCGGGTGACGCTCGCGCAGCATCGCGAGAATCGGCGACACGTGCTTGCGGCCCAGCCGCAAACTCGTGCTGATGCGCAACAGGCCGCTCAGCTCGGTGCGGCGATCGGCGAACGCGTCGGCCATGCCCTGCACGTCATCGAGAATTTTTTGCGCCCATTGCAGCGCGGCTTCGCCGTCGCTCGTTACGCTGACGCGGCGCGTGGTGCGCTGAAACAGCTTCACGCCGAGACCGGCTTCGAGCATTGCGATGCGCTTGCTCACATGCGACGGCGACAGCCCCATCTCCGTCGAGGCCGCGACAAAACTGCCGCGCCGCGCGATATGACAGAACAGCTGCAGATCGCGCAGGAAGGATTCATTCGTGGCTGTGAGCGCATGCTGATTTTGCATCTGGACGCATTGTGTCGGCGCATAACGCTATTACCCTAGCTCCAACGGATTGGTGGGGCAAGGGCCGGTCGTTTGAATGCCGGTCTGAATGCAATGCCCCGCGCACTGAGACATGGTTAACCCGCAGTGCGCCGCGGCGGCGTATGACATGCGTCGACCATGCCGTTGTGCTGCACCGCGGCAACGAGATCAGGAAAATCCTGGCTTGCGCGGTGCCCGTTTAAAAGCGCCAATGATTCAGCCGTAGAAGCTGACAAAAACATTTCCCATTCAGGAGACGACATGCAAACGAACGCATCGGCAAGTAGCGGGCATAGCTCGCAGGCGCGCAAGGCAACCGCCAGCGGCTGGATCGGCTCGGCACTCGAGTACTACGACTTCTTCATCTATGCGCAGGCCGCCGCGCTCATCTTTCCTCAACTGTTCTTCCCTTCCGGCAACCCCAAGATCGCGATCGTCGCATCGCTCGCAACCTACGGCGTCGGCTACGTCGCGCGGCCGATCGGCGCAATCGTGCTCGGGCACTGGGGCGATACACACGGCCGCAAGAACGTACTGCTGCTCTGCATGTTCCTGATGGGCCTATCGACGATGGCGGTCGGTTTGCTGCCGACCTATCACCAGATCGGCTTTCTTGCGCCGGTGCTGCTCGTCGTGCTGCGGCTGATCCAAGGCTTCGCGGTCGCTGGTGAAATCTCGGGCGCCAGCTCGATGATCCTCGAGCACGCGCCATTCGGACGACGCGGCTATTACGCGAGCTTCACGCTGCAAGGCGTGCAGGCCGGGCAGATTCTCGCCGCCGCGGTATTCCTGCCGCTCGCCTATTACATGGACGACGCCTCGTTCAACTCGTGGGGCTGGCGCATTCCGTTCCTGCTCAGCGCGATCGTGCTGATCGCCGGCTACATCATCCGCCGCGAAGTCCACGAAACGCCCGCGTTCGAGAAGGAAGGCGCGAGCGGCGGCGTGCCGCGCTCGCCGATCGTCGAAGCGTTCAAGTACAACTGGCGCGACATGCTGCGCGTCGTGCTGTGCTCGCTGATGAACGTGATCCCGGTCGTCGCGACGATTTTCGGCGCGGCCTACGCGGTGCAGCCGTCGTACGGGATCGGCTTTTCGAAGAGCCTGTATCTGTGGATTCCGGTCATCGGCAATATCGTCGCGGTGCTGGTGATTCCGTATGTGGGCAATCTGTCCGACCGGATCGGCCGGCGTCTGCCGATCATCGTCGGCGCGCTCGGCGCCGGGCTGCTTTCTTTCGCGTATCTGTACGCGATCAGCATCCACAACGTGCCGCTCGCGATGGTGATGTCGATCCTGATGTGGGGCGTCATCTATCAAGGCTATAACGCGATCTTCCCGAGCTTCTACCCGGAACTGTTCCCGACGCGTTCACGCGTCTCCGCGATGGCGATCGGCCAGAACATCGGCACGACGATCACCGCTCTGCTGCCGGCCCTGTTCGCCTACGTCGCGCCGCCGGGATCGCACAACGTGCCGCTCACGATCGGCGCGATCACGTTCGGCATCACGATCGTCTGCGCGATTTCCGCATGGAGCGCGCGCGAGAACTTCCGTGTGCGGCTTAGCGACCTCGGCGAAAAGAACGTCGTGCCGATGGACAAGCTCAGCTACGACGCGCTGCGCGCGCAAAGCATGGCCGCAGGGAAAAAGGCCGTTGCTTGAGCCCGCTTGCCGGTTAGCGCGTCTAATCAGTACTTTCAGGGAACCCGCTCATGACCAGCACCCGGATCGCCGTCGCCGGCGCGGGCTACATCGGCCGCGCTCATATGGCGGTCGCGCAGCAAAGCGACGCGTGCACGCTGTCGGCGATCGTCGATCCGTCGCCCGCGGCCTCCGCGCTCGCGGCCGAGGCGGGCGTGCCGCTGTTCCGCACGCTCGACGAGCTGCTTGAACGCGATCGCCCCGACGGCGTGATTCTCGCAACGCCGAACCAGCTGCACGTCGAACACGCGTCGCGTTGCCTCGCGGCGCGCGTGCCGACGCTGCTCGAAAAGCCGATCGCGCCGAGCGTCGACCAAGCGGAAACGCTCGCCGCCGACGCCGAGCGCAGCGGCGTGCCGCTGCTGATCGGTCATCATCGCGCGCACAGTCCGATCATGGCGCGCGCGCGGCAGCTGATCGACGAGGGACGGCTCGGCAAGCTCGTCGCGGTGATGGGCAGCGCGGTGTTCTTCAAACCCGACGAGTACTTCGCCGACGCCGACTGGCGGCGCCAGCCCGGCGGCGGTCCGATCCTGCTGAACATGATTCACGAGGTGCACAACCTGCGCATGCTGTGCGGCGACATCGTCGCCGTGCAGGCCTTCTCGTCGCATGCCACGCGCGGCTTTCCGGTCGAGGATACGGTCGCGATCAACCTGCGCTTCGCGAACGGCGCGCTCGGCAGCTTCATGCTGTCCGATACCGCCGCGAGTGCGCGCAGCTGGGAGCAAACATCACAAGAGAACAAGGCCTATCCGTCGTATCCGGACGAAGATTGCTACGTGATCGCGGGCACCTTCGGCTCGCTCGCGGTACCGACGATGCGCCTGAAGACCTACACCAAAGCCGCGGACCGCTCGTGGTGGAAGCCGTTCGACGTCAGCGTCGCCGACATGACGCGCGACGATCCGCTAAAGCTGCAGCTCGAGCATTTCGTGCGCGTGATTCACGGCAAGGAGCCGCCGCTCGTGAGCGCGCAGGACGGTTTGCAGAATCTGCGTATCACCGAGGCGATCGTCGAAGCGGCCAAGACCGGCGCGGTCGTCGATACGACCCGCGCCGTCGCGGCGGCGGTCCACTAAAACAAGCTGAAGTTGCGTCGATACTACTCAGTTGATCACTCAGGATGGCTATATGAAAACATTCGTGATGCTGCACGGCATCAACCACAACATGTTCGGCAAGCGCGATCCCGCGCAATACGGCACCATCACGCTCGAAGAAATCGACGCACGGCTGCGCGCGCTCGGCGACGAGCTCGGCGTGCGAGTCGACAGCTTTCAGACCAATAGCGAAGCGGCGATGTGCGAGCGCATTCACCAGGCGTTCACCGACAACGCCGACGGCGTGCTGATCAATGCCGGCGCGTGGACGCACTACAGCTATGGCATTCGCGACGCGCTCGCGATCCTGACCGTCCCGGTGGTCGAGATCCACATGTCGAACATTCACGCGCGCGAAGCGTTCCGGCATCAGTCGGTGTTCGCGGAGATCGTCAAAGGGCAGATTTGCGGCTTCGGCGTGGACAGCTATCTGCTCGGGCTGCGCGCGGCGGTGTCGGCGGCGGGCTAGCGCCACGTTTCGGTCAGCTCGTTGGCCAGCACCATTTTGTGGCGAACCACCTCGACGAAGGCCGGGTCGATACCCGGCTGCGCCTTCAGGAATTTCAGCGCGGCGGAGTGCACGGCGCGCAACGCGCCGCCGTCGATGCCCGTCATGCGCGCCGCGCTGCGCCGCGTTTCAACGACCAGATCGCGCGCGCTCGTGAAGTCGGGTGCCAAGCCGCATTGCGCGTCGAACGCGGCGCTCAGACTGGTCGCGTAGCCGCGCGACTCGCCGAGCCGCTCCATATCGATCAGCAGATCGACGCCCTCACCCATGCGCAGCGCGCAGAGAATCCACAACGCAATGAACGCGCGATACGCGTTGTCGCTGTCCACCGTGCGCGCGAACTGCTCGCACGCGAGCGCATACGCGTCATCGGGCATCGGCGGCAGTGGCGGCAGGCGCACGCCGCACGCGCCGATCGCCTCGCTCACCAGCGGATCGATCTGATTCAGACCGAGCACGCGAAACGGCGCGGCGACAAAAAACGCATTGCTCCATTGCTGCCGCAGCAGCCAACCCGACGCGAACTGCGACGCGGGATTGCGCAGCACACCCACGTGCAGCGCCTCGGCAAACGCGCGCTTCAGCCACGGCAGACGACCGCCGGTGCGGCAAAACTTGAACACGGGCACGCGCCCCTGCCCGATCGTGTGTGCGCTCAGCGCGTGCAGATAGGCCTGTAGTGACGGGAACGTCGCATCGGGCTCGCGCGTAAAGCGATCGATGCTGAAGCGCCGGTCGTAACCCGCGACGCCGCGCGCGTCTTTGCGCAAAAACGGCCGGTATTCGTCGAAGTATGGTGCGGCGAGCGGCGGGTGCCCCGAGGTCAAGGTCGGCCGCGAGGCGGGCACGTCGGCGAGCTTGAGATCGGCGAGCACGTTGCTGAGCGGCTCGTAGAAACCGGCCGCGCCTTGGAGCTCGCGCAGCCGCGACCACACCCACGTGCCCGCGCTGCGCCAGCCGGTATGCAGAAAAACTGCCTGTTTCAGCGGAGTATTGGGCGCTGCGTCGTTCGCGGACGACTCATGAGGCAACGACATGGGACTTCTCTTCCAATGATTGAATCGATAGACCGGAAGCGCCACTTTACCCTGTGATCGATCGGGACGCATTATGCTGCGAGATTCCACGCTCCGCCATTGCACCCACCTCCCCTCATGAACGATTCGGCCGATATCCGCTTCCTGCTCACACTGCGCGCGAGCGGCAGCCTGATCGCCGCCGCGCGGCGGCTCGCGCTGTCGCCGTCGGCGGTCACGCAGCGTCTGCAGCAACTCGAAAAGAAGCTCGGCGCGCAGCTCGTGAACCGCAGCGCGCGCCGCCTGCAATTCACCGATGAAGGCCTGCTGCTGTGCGAGCGCGGCGCCGAGCTGATCGCGCAGTTCGACGCGTTGTTCGACGATCTGCAAACTCGCCGCGGCGGCCTCGTCGGCACGCTGAAGATCAATGCGCCGCTCGGTTTCGGACGACGCCATCTGGCGCCGCTGATCGGCGAGTTCCAGCACCAGAACCCCGATATCGACGTCGCGCTGACGCTGTCCGACCGGCCGTTGACCGAAACGCCCGATCGCTTCGATATCGTCGTGCATATCGGCGAGCTGCCGCTGTCGAACCTGATCGGCTATACGATCGCGCCGAACGCGCGTTTCGTCTGCGCGGCGCCCGCGCTCGTCAAGCGAATCGGCCAAGCCGAATCGCCGGAAGCGTTGAGCCGGCTGCCCTGCATCGTGCTGCGCGAAAACAACGAGGACGTGTCGCTGTGGCAGTTCAGCAAGGGCCGCACGCGCCGCAGCGTGCGCGTGTCCGCGCATCTGAGCTGCAACGACGGTGACGTGATCCGCCAATGGGCCTGCGAGGGACGCGGCGTGATTCTGCGCTCCGAATGGGACGTCGCAGACGACCTTGCGAAGGGCAAACTCGTGCGTCTGCTGCCGGGCTGGAAAGCGCCGGATGCGAACGTGATCGCCCTCACGCATCAGCGCACGGGGCTGCCGGCGCGCACGCGCCATTTCATGCAGTATCTGCAAAGCCGCTTCAGGCCGCTGCCACCGTGGCGGCGATAATTCAGCTGGTCTGAATCTAAGAGTCACCTCATCTGAACGCTGACGTCCTGTCGAAAACCTATAATCGACTCATCCTCAACAGCCGGCCCACATGCAATCATGACTGCCGCCGCCCACTCCACCGACACCCCCGTCTACCCCGACGCGGTCCTGTTCGACCTGCTCACCGCCCTGCTCGACTCGTGGACCTCGTGGAACCGCGCGGCAGGCTCGGACGAACCGGGTCGCGCATGGCGTGCCGCCTATCTGCGGCTGACGTACGGCTGCGGTCGCTACGTTCCCTACGAACAACTGGTACGGGAGGCCGCCTCGCAAGTCGGTTTGTCCGAGGCGGCCGCGAACGCGCTCGAAGCGGACTGGCCGAACCTGAAGCCGTGGCCTGGCGCGCTCGATGCATTGCGGGCGCTCGCGCCGCACTGCAAGCTCGCGGTCGTCACCAACTGCTCGACGCGGCTCGGCTTGCAGGCGGCCGCGCTGTTGCCTGCGCGGTGGGACGCGATCGTGACCGCCGAGCAAGCCGGCGTCTACAAGCCGGACCCGCTCCCGTACCGCCTCGCGCTCGACAGGCTCGGCGTCGAACCGCGGCGCGCAGCCTTCGTCGCCGGGTCGAGCTACGACATGTTCGGCACCGCGGCGGTGGGTCTGCGGACCTACTGGCACAACCAGGTCGGCCTGCCGCTCGTTGCGGGTGCGCAAGCGCCCGAGGTCGAAGCGGCATCGCTCGACGGGCTCGTGCCGTGGCTCGCAAGCTTTGGCCGCGATCGTCGTCATTGACCCTGGAACCTCACCTCGTTCCTCAGGTGCAAACATGAAACTCGAACAGATCGAAACCCCGGCCGCGTTGATCGACGTCGCGCGGATGCAGAAGAACATCGCGCGGATGCAAGGGCGGATGAATGCGCTCGGCGTCGCGTTCCGGCCGCATGTGAAGACCACCAAGTGCATCGACGTCGTGCGTGCGCAGATCGCCGCCGGCGCGCGCGGCATCACGGTATCGACGCTGAAGGAAGCGGAAGCGTTCTTCGCGGCCGGCGTCGACGACATCCTGTACGCCGTCAGCATGGTTCCGTCGAAGCTGCCGCGCGCGCTCGCGCTGCGTCGTCAGGGCTGCGATCTGAAGCTGGTGGTCGACAACCCGACCGCCGCCGCGGCGATTGCCGGTTTCGGCGACCAGCACGGCGAAACGTTCGAGGTCTGGATCGAGGTCGATACGGACGGCCATCGCTCCGGAATCCAGCCTGAACAGCAAACGCTGCTCGACGTCGGGCGGATTCTGCACGAGAACGGTGTGAAAGTCGGCGGCGTGATGACCCATGCGGGTTCGAGCTATGAGTTGAGTACGCCTGAAGCGCTCGCCGCGCTCGCGGAGCAGGAACGCGCCGGCTGCGTCCGCGCCGCCGAGCGGCTGCGCGAAGCGGGCATCGCGTGTCCGGCGGTCAGCGTCGGTTCGACGCCGACCGCGCTCGCCGCACGCAATCTCGAAGGCGTCACCGAGGTGCGGGCCGGCGTCTACGTGCTGTTCGATCTGGTCATGCACAACGTGGGCGTTTGCACGCTCGACGACATCGCGCTCAGCGTACTCACGACCGTGATCGGTCATCAGGAAGACAAAGGCTGGGCGATTCTCGACGCGGGCTGGATGGCGCTAAGCCGCGATCGCGGCACCTCGCGGCAGTCGCACGATTTCGGCTATGGGCAGCCGTGTTTGCTCAATGGCACGTTGCTGCCGGGCTATGTCGTGAGCGGCGCCAACCAGGAGCACGGGATTCTTGCGGCGGCTCAGGTCGATCCGCACGCCGATGCACAGAGCGACGACATCGCGCAGCGCTTTCCGATCGGTATGAAACTGCGCATCCTGCCGAACCACGCATGCGCGACCGGCGCACAGTTTCCCGAATATCACGCGGTCGCACCGGACGGCAGCAGCGTCGCGTGGCAGAGGTTTTACGGCTGGTAAGCCGCCGCGTCACTCATCCTCTTCCGACAACCCCGCCAGCAAATCGTCGACCGCGCGATACACGCGCTCGACGATCTCCGGTCCCACCTTACGCTCGAGTTCGCGATAGTGCGCCTCGAGATCCTTCGAAATCACCCGCACCAGTTCGACGCTCGTATCGGTCAGCGACACGAGTACGCGTCGCTGATCCTCCGCGAAACGTTCCTTCGTCACGAGCTCCATGCTCTCCATGCGCGCGAGCACGCCAGCCATGCTCGGGCTCGAAATCGTGCAGATGTCGGAGATCTGGCGCGGCTCCATCGGGCCGTGCTCGTTGAGCGCGCGAATCACTCGCCATTGCTGTTCGGTGAGTCCGTGCGCGGTGATCAGCGGACGAAAACGCTCCATCATTTTTTCGCGAGCGCGTAATAACAGCATCGGCAGATTGCGGTGCAAAACTCGGGTGGACGCAGCGGACATGTTGGCAAGGAATCGGAAAGAAAAGCTGTCGAAGCTTACGGGAAAACCCGCGATCAACCGACAGCCTATTGACCGTCAATCATATCAAGCCGGATACTACTAACATCTTAGTGTTTTCGCCGAACTCTCGCCGAACTTTCGTCACGAGGCTGCGCACTTATGTTTGCCCTTGCCGATCATCTACTGCATCCCGAAGGCGACGCGCTGCCTCGCGACGTGGACGCGCACACCGCGGCCGCGTTGCTCGCGCGCGGCGTCGCGTGTCGCGCGCCGGTCAGCGGCGCCGTGTATGGAGTCCTGCTTAACGATCGCGCCGCCTTGAACTCGCTGGGCGACGCAGTGCATGCGGCACCGTACAAGGCGCCGCCGAAAGCGCCGATTCTGTATCTGAAGCCGCGCAATACGCTGGCCGGGCATCGGGCGCGCGTGGTCGTGCCGGATGACGCGCTCGGCGTCGAGGTCGGCGCGTCGCTCGGCATCGTGATCGGCCGCACCGCGACGCGCGTCGGCGTCGAGCGCGCGGCGGACTATATCGCTGGCTATACGCTGGTCGGCGATCTGAGCGTGCCGCATACCAACGTGTATCGCCCGAACGTACGCCTGCGCGCACGCGACGGCTTCTGCGTGATCGGACCCGCGCTCGTCGCCGCACGCCATGTCCCCGCGCCGGATCGGCTCGACATCGCCGTCTCGCTGAACGGTGGCGAACCGTTTATGGCGAGCACCGCATCGTCGGTGCGCAACGTCGCGCAATTGCTCGCCGACGTCACCGACTTCATGACGCTGAACGCGGGCGACGTGCTCACGCTCGGCGTGCGGCACGGCTCGCCGGTCGCGCATGTCGGCGATACCGCCACGCTGTCGATCGGTACGCTGCCGCCCTTGACCGTCTCGTTCGTGGGCGTCGCTCAACACCACGGAGAACAATCATGATGCTCGGCCGCGTTGCCTATGCGGGAGCGATTCACGAAGCGTATCCGCACGCGCAGGGTGTCAGTCTCGCCGACGGCCGCGTGTGTCGCGAGGACGAAGTGGTCTGGCTCGCGCCGATCGAAGTCGGCACCATCTTCGCGCTCGGCCTGAACTACGCGGAGCACGCGAAGGAATTGCAGTTCAGCAAGCAGGAAGAGCCGCTGGTATTTTTGAAGGGACCGGGCACGGTACTCGGCCATCGCGGCGTTACGCGCCGCCCCGCCGACGTCACGTTCATGCACTACGAGTGCGAGCTCGCGGTCGTGATCGGGCGAACCGCGCAAAACGTCGCGCGTAAAGACGCGATGCAGCACGTGGCCGGCTACATGATCGCGAACGACTACGCGATTCGCGACTACCTCGAAAACTACTATCGCCCGAATCTGCGCGTGAAGAATCGCGACGGCGGCACGGTGCTCGGCCCCTGGTTCGTCGACGCCGCCGACATCGCCGACGTCACGCAGCTCGAGCTGCGCACCTTCGTCAACGGCACGTGTCAGCAGTGCGGCAATACGCGCGATCTCGTCACCGACATCCCCGCGCTGATCGAATACCTGAGCGGCTTCATGACGCTCGCGCCCGGCGACGTGATCCTGACCGGCACGCCCGAAGGCATCGTCAACGTCAACGCGGGCGATGAAGTCGTCTGCGAGATCGACGGCCTCGGCCGCCTGGTCAACACGATCGCATCGGACGCGGACTTCGGCCGCGCCTGATGGACAGCAAAAACCCAGCGAACAGCAAAAGGACAAGGCAATGCCGATCGACCATCTGATCAACGGCGAAATGTGCACCTCGAGCGACTACTTCGAAACCGTCAATCCAGCCACGCAGGAAGTGCTCGCCGAAGTCGCGCGCGGCGGCGCGAAAGAAGTCGATGCAGCCGTGCAAGCGGCCAAAAGCGCGTTCCCCGTCTGGGCCGCGAAACCCGCCGCGGAACGCGCGAAGCTGATCCGCAGACTCGGCGAGCTGATCACGAAGCACGTACCGGAAATCTCGGAGACCGAAACGAAGGACACCGGTCAGACGATCTCGCAGACGCGCAAGCAACTGGTGCCGCGCGCGGCCGACAACTTCAGCTATTTCGCCGAGATGTGCACGCGCGTCGACGGCCACACGTACCCGACCGACTCGCATCTGAACTACACGCTGTTTCATCCGGTCGGGGTGTGCGCGCTGATCTCGCCGTGGAACGTGCCGTTCATGACGGCAACCTGGAAGGTCGCGCCCTGCCTCGCGTTCGGCAACACCGCCGTGCTGAAGATGAGCGAGCTGTCGCCGCTGACCGCGTCGATGCTCGGCAAGCTCGCGCTCGAAGCGGGCATTCCGGCGGGCGTGCTGAACGTCGTGCACGGCTACGGCAAGGAAGCGGGCGAACCGCTCGTCGCGCATCGCGACGTGCACGCGGTGTCGTTCACCGGATCGACCGCGACCGGCAATCGCATCGTGCAAGCCGCGGGTCTGAAGAAGTTCTCGATGGAGCTCGGCGGCAAGTCGCCGTTCGTGATCTTCGACGATGCCGACTTCGAACGCGCGCTCGATGCCGCGGTGTTCATGATCTTCTCGAACAATGGCGAGCGCTGCACCGCGGGCTCGCGCATTCTCGTGCAGCGCTCCATTTACGCGCGCTTCGCCGAGCGCTTCATCGAGCGCGCGAAGCGTCTGACGGTGGGCGACCCGCTCGCGGACAGCACGATCGTCGGCCCGATGATCAGCCAGGGGCATCTCGCGAAGGTACGCAGCTATATCGAACTCGGCCCGAAGGAAGGCGCGACGCTCGCGTGCGGCGGCCTCGATACGCCCGAGTTGCCCGACGCCTTGCGTCACGGCAACTTCGTCACGCCGACCGTGTTCGTCGACGTCGACAACCGCATGCGCATCGCGCAGGAAGAGATCTTCGGACCGGTCGCATGCCTGATTCCGTTCGACGATGAAGCCGAGGCGATCCGTCTCGCCAACGATATTTCGTATGGTCTGTCGAGCTATATCTGGACCGAGAACACGGGCCGCGCGTTGCGCGTGGCGGCCGCCGTCGAAGCTGGGATGTGCTTCGTGAACAGCCAGAACGTGCGCGATCTGCGTCAGCCGTTCGGCGGCACGAAAGCGTCCGGCGTGGGCCGCGAAGGCGGCACGTGGAGCTATGAAGTATTCCTCGAACCGAAGAACGTCTGTGTGTCGCTCGGCTCGCATCATATTCCGCGCTGGGGCGTCTAACCGCGACCTCGAAAAAATCTGGGAGACCGCGATGGGCAAACTCGCGCTGGCAGCAAAAGTCACACATGTGCCGTCGCTGTACTTATCCGAACTGGACGGTCCGCACAAGGGTTGCCGTCAGGCCGCGATCGACGGACACCACGAAATCGGCCGACGCTGTCGCGAACTCGGCGTCGATACGATCGTCGTATTCGACGTGCACTGGCTCGTGAATAGCGAATACCACATCAATTGCGCGCCGAAATTCGAAGGCGTGTACACGAGCAACGAGCTGCCGCATTTCATCAGGAACATGCCGTACGCGTACCCGGGCAATGTCGGGCTCGGTGAGCTGATCGCGGAAGTCGCCAACGAAATGGGCGTGAAAAGCCGCGCGCACAGCGAGACCACGCTCGAACTCGAATACGGCACGCTGGTGCCGATGCGCTATATGAACGGCGATCAGCACTTCAAGACGGTGTCGGTTGCGGGCTGGTGCATGTGGCACGACCTCGCAACCAGCGCGCGCTTCGGCCTCGCGGTGCGCAAGGCCATCGAAGAACGCTACGACGGTACCGTGGCTATTCTCGCGAGCGGCTCGCTGTCGCATCACTTCGCGAACAACGGCACCGCCGATCAGTTCTTGCACAAAGTCTGGAGCCCGTTCCTCGAACAGATGGATCGCAGCGTGGTGCGCATGTGGGAAGCCGGCGACTGGAAGACCTTCTGCGACATGCTGCCGCTCTACAACGAGAAATGCTGGGGCGAAGGCGGCATGCACGATACCGCGATGCTGCTCGGTGCGCTCGGCTGGGATCGTTACGACGGCAAGGTCGAAGTCATCACGCCTTATTTCGGCAGTTCGGGCACCGGTCAGATCAACGCGATTTTCCCGGTCACACCGCTACCCGTCTGACTCTCGCGAGGAAATCGCCATGCCTCACTTGACACTCGAATACAGCGCCAACCTCGCGGATGCTCAACGGCTCGGCGAACTCTGCAAAGACCTCGCGCAGTGCCTCGACGCGCAGCGCGACAACGGCGAGCGCGTCTATCCGCTCGGCGGCATTCGCGTGCGCGCGCTGCGCTGCGAACAGTACTGCATCGCCGATGGGCGTCCCGACGCCGCGTTCCTGCACGCGAACCTGAAGATCGGCGCGGGTCGCTCGGAGGCCGTCAAGAAGGCGACCGGCGACGCGCTGTTCGCGCTGATCAAGCAGTGCTTCGCCGCTGAGTTCGAAAGGCAGGGGCTCGCGTTGTCGCTCGAAATCAACGAGTTCAGCGAAGCGGGCACCTGGAAACACAACAATCTGCATGCGCGGCTCCGGGGCTAACACATCATGCTAGACGAACAAACCCTTCGCGACCTCGCCGCACAACTCGATCACGCGGAAAAGACCCGCACGCAGCTGCGCCATTTTTCCGCGCAGTATCCGCAGATGACCGTACAGGACGGCTACGCGATTCAACGCGAGTGGGTCAAGCTGAAACTCGCCGAAGGCCATGTCATCAAGGGCAGGAAGATCGGCCTGACGTCGCGCGCGATGCAGCGCTCGTCGCAGATCGACGAACCCGACTACGCGCCGCTCCTCGACAGCATGTTCATCGACAGCGGCCAGGACATTCGCGCGGATCGTTTCATCGCGCCGCGCGTCGAAGTGGAACTCGCGTTCGTGCTGAACAAACCGTTGAAGGGGCCAGGCGTCACGCTGTTCGATGTGCTCGACGCGACCGCCTATGTAACGCCGGCCATTGAAATCATCGACGCCCGCATCGAGCAGTTCGATCGCGAAACGCGCGCGCCGCGCAAGGTGTACGACACGATCTCCGACTTCGCCGCGAACGCGGGCGTCGTGCTCGGCGGCAGGCCCGTGCGTCCGCTCGACGTCGACCTGCGCTGGGTCGGCGCGCTGCTGTACAAGAACGGCGCGGTCGAGGAAAGCGGGCTCGCGGCGGCGGTGCTCAACCATCCGGCCACCGGCGTCGCGTGGCTCGCCAACAAGATTGCTCCGTACGACGAATCACTGAACGCGGTCGACGTCATCCTGAGCGGCTCATTCACGAGCCCGATTCCGGCCCGCGCGGGCGACACGTTCCACATCGACTATGGCCCGCTGGGCGGCATCGGTTTGAACTTCATCTGAGAGCAACGACATGTCCTTGCCGACCAACCCCTTCAAACGCGCACTCGCTGACGGCAAGCCGCAGTTCGGCTTGTGGGCCGCGCTCGCCGACGCCTATGTGACCGAACTGCTCGCCACCGCCGGTTTCGACTGGCTGCTGATCGACAACGAGCACGCGCCGAACGACGTACGCAGCACGCTGTCGCAGTTGCAGGCGGTCGCCGCGTATCCGTCGCATCCGGTCGTGCGGCCGGTGAAGAGCGACGCCGCGCTGATCAAGCAGTTGCTCGACATCGGCGCGCAAACGCTGCTGCTGCCGATGATCGACACGGCCGCGCAGGCGCTCGATGCGGTCGCGGCCACGCGCTATCCGCCGCTGGGCATTCGCGGCGTCGGCAGCGCGCTCGCGCGCGCGTCGCGCTGGAATCGTGTGCCCGACTATCTGAACACCGCCGCCGACGAACTCTGCGTGATCGTGCAGGCGGAAACCGTGCAGAGCCTCGACAGTCTCGCGGAGATCGCGCGTGTGGATGGCGTCGATGGCGTGTTTTTCGGGCCGTCGGATCTGAGCGCGTCGATGGGATTGCTCGGCAAACCGGGCGATGCGCGCGTGCGCGACGCGATTCGCCGCGGCATCGAGACCGTGCGCGGCGCTGGCAAGGCCGCGGGCGTGCTCGCACCCGATCCCGCGCTGGCGGCCGAATATCTGGCAGCGGGCGCGAGCTTCGTCGCGGTCGGCACGGACACCGGCTTGCTGAGTCGCGCAGCCGCGGACCTCGCCGCGTCGTACAAAAACACGGCGGCGATGGCACCGCAGGTCAAAGGCGGGTATTAGCGCAAAACCGGACGCAAAAGCCGCGGGCCGCCCTCCCATCCGCGGACGCGGCCTTCCCCTACTCCCCCGCCGGCCAGGGCAAGCCTCGCGCCGACCAATCCAGCTCGACCCCCATCACACAGCGCCCGTTCGCCAATTGCACGGCGAGTGTCACCGCGATGCACGGCCGCCCGCTCGCGAGCGACAGATACGGATTACTGGTGATCGCCTCGCCGGGCAGCAGCACCGCATTGCGGAAGTACGGCCGATGATCCCAGCGCGCATCGCGCGGATTCGCGACCGGCTGCAGCGACGCGGCGTCCTTGCACCATGCCGGCCCGCGCACCTCGTGACCGATCTGGCGGCCGGTATGGTCGAGAAGGAAGCAGCTGATGCAACGCTTGAAGGTCGCGACGAGCGCGAACGCGTCGTCCATCGTGACGCCGGCGCGCAAGCCGTCGGCCGCGCGCCGCAGTTCGAGCCGGTACGGCTCCAGCTCGGATTCGAACAACGCATGCTGATGCGCGCGGCCCTGCGCGATCACGTCGAATGCATCGTCGATCTGGCGATGCACCGACTCGGGCGGCGCGATCTCGACAGCGGGCCGCCCGAGCAGATAGCCCTGCGCGAAATCGACATTCGACTCGACCGCGAGAATCAGCTCGTCGGTCGTCTCGACACCTTCGACGACCACCAGCATCCCCGCCTGATGCAGCAGCGACACGAGCTTCGGCAGGATCGGCTGCTGCGTGCCGTGCGTGGTCGCGCGAATCAGCTCGCCGTCGAGCTTCACGATGTCCGGCCGAATCCGCAGCAGCCGGTCGAGGTTCGACTGGCCCGCGCCGAAGTCGTCGACGGCGATCAGGAATCCGTGCTGGCGATAGCGCGCCGCCGCGCGCGACATCTCGTCGACGCTGCCGCCATGCGATTCGAGGATCTCCAGAATCACGCGCTCGGGTTCGAGCCCCGCGGCGCGCACGATCTTCGTCAACTGGTCGGCATAGCCGTCGGCGACGAAGGTGGACGGCAGGATGTTCAGGAACAGCCACGCATCGCCGGGCAGCGCGCGGCGCGCGTTGCCGAGATGCACCGCGTGGCTCACGCGGTCGAGCGCGCCTTCGTCGCTCGACGGCTTCGGCGCGAACATCACGACCGGCGGCACCAGCGTGCCGTCGTCGTGCTCGCCGCGCAGCAGCGCCTCGAAACCGACCTGCTTCTGATGCGACAGGCTGTAGAGCGGCTGGAAGTGCGAGATCAGATAGAAGTCTTCCCAGCGGTAACGCGGCGCAAGCACGTCGTCGAACGGCGGCTGCAGCGCGTCGAACGGTAGCGCGCGCTCCGCGCAGACACGGTTGCGGCCCGTCTGCTTCGCCCGCAGCAACGCTTCGTCCGCGCGATCGAGCAGCACCATGAAGCTTTCGCCGCGCCGGTGCTCGGCCACGCCGAAGCTCGCGGTGAGATTGCCGTCCGGCCGTTCGATCGCGGAGATGTCGAGGCGCAGCCGCTCGGCGAATTGCAGCGCGCCGGTGAGGTCGGCGTCGATCAGCAGCGCGAACTCTTCGCCGCCGATGCGGCTCACGCTGTGGTAAAGCGCGACCGCGCCCTTCAGCACCTGCGCGACCTGAAACAGCGCATGGTCGCCGACCGCATGGCCGAAGCGGTCGTTGAGCGACTTGAAGCTGTCGATGTCGAGGAAGATCGCGCTGATCTGCGCGCCCGGTGCCAGCGTCTCGAGTCGTCCCTCCGCGTGCTTGACGAACGAGCGGCGGTTTTGCAGGCCGGTCAGCGAATCGGTTGCGGCGAGCTGGGCGAGCTGGCTTTCGAGCAGAAAGTGATTGCGCCGGAAATGGTAGAAGGCGAAATGGAACACCGCCGTCGTCGGCGCGCCGATCGCGATGACCCACGTCCACACGGCCACGTTGACCTCGGGCGCATGAGTTTTGCCACGCAGCAGCGCGATGGCCACCGCGTAGAACAGCGCGCTGCCGGTCGCGAAATGCACGGGCGTGAGCCATATCGGCGCCGCGCAGATCGGTATCACGACGAACGCCGGCAAGAGCCACGGCAACGGCTGTGCCAGGCCTTGCGCATTCAGCACGAGCCCGCCGATCAGCACCAGCTCGTACGCGACACAGATTGCGCCGAACAGAGCCGTCGATTTCGTGGATGGGATGGCCAGTACCAGCAGCGCAAGCACGAACGCGCACAGTAGCCGGTACCCGAGCGGCGCGGCCGGTGCGCCGACCAGTTCGCGCGCCGCCACCATCGACAGGAACGCCAGCACCGTGACGCCCAGCTTCACGAGGGCAAGCGGCCGCTGATGCTCGAGCGAGCGCCGGTGAAAGCGCTCACGCATACTCGGCTGGGACAGGTGCTGCGTTGAGATGGCAGACATAAAGGCTGATCAGGCTGGGTTTCCGGTCACTCCGCCAATGGTTATCGGCAAACGTTCGATAAACATTTATGGCTAACGTGAGATAGACGACGTATAAATTGCGACGCGCGAATTACCACTCGCCGAATGCATGATTTCTATGTTGCGCAAGCCTTTTTGCATGAAGCGAAGGCCAACGTTTCAATTTAGTTTGAATCCGTAAAAATTACGTAATTCATGTGTCTCGAATGCGCATCAATGGAAATTGGCTAAAAGTCACTGTCTTAAGTAGACTTCTGACGAGTGTGGCGGACACGCTAGACATTCCGGTAGAAATGACGTAAATAGCGCGGCGCGCGATTGCCGAACGACTCCGCTGCTCAATTGGGCAAACGTTTGCGAATGCGCAACGGGCACCGACCACTTCCGAAAAACATGGTCCCAATCCTCGAATATCTGCTCGAACGCCAGATCTCACCGCAGTGGCGCGGCATGCTTAGCGCACTGGCGAGCGAGTTCGAAGCGCAAATCGGCCGCGACGAATTGCGTCAGCTGATGCATCGCGTCGGCAATCGTTTCGCGCTCGCGCATCCACTGCCCGCCTGCTCATCGACGGCCGAGCTCGAGCAGGTGTTGAACGCTCACTGGGATCAGATGGATTGGGGTTATGTCGCACTCGCCGATGAGGCGGAGTCGCTGCGCATCATTCACTATTGCGCGCCGCTGCCGGCCTTCGGCGATTCGGCGCTCGCCTGGACGCCGGCGTTTCTCGAAGGCGCCTATCAGACGTGGTTCAGCGCGTTGGGCGCGCAGGGTTTGTCGGTCGTGCAGACGAGCGCATTCCGCGAGGACAGCTCGCTCGAATTCCGCCTCGGCCGTCATCCCGCCTGAGCATCAGCGGCTCTGCGGAACGACATACCAGGTTCAAGACAGTGCGGTAATGCAAAAAATGTGCGACGTCGATACAGCCGACGCGTGGAAGCAGGAAAGGCAGTTCAAATAAAACAGCGCTCCGAGACATCGGCTCGGGGCAATGCACGGTATGTACCAGACGACGGCATCATGAGTTCATCGAGCGACATCGAAAAACTGTTCGAGCAATTCGGCGGCGACGCCAACGCGTACCAGGAGATCGGTCGCGAAAACGACGCGCGCGCCGCGCGCACCCGTTGGCCGCTGCTCGTCACGCTCGAACTGACGCAGCCGGCCATTCCGGCGATCGGCCAGCTTCGCGACCCGAAACAGCAGCCGCCGGCGAGCGTGGCGCCGCGGCCCGTCGCCGTCCATGAAGACACGACGCCGAAAGACATGGCATCGGTGACGCGCGCGAAGGCGCCGCTGTTCACGCGCCCTCACCGGCGTGACATTCCACCGGTGCCGGCGACTCCCGCGCAGGCTGCGGCGCCGAGTGGCGCGTCGCGCTTCAGTACCCCTGATGAACCCGACGAGGCCGCCGCGCGCGCGGCGGCGGGCGTCGCTTCATCAGGCATCGCTGCCGCGCCGGGCGTGCCGGCTGCTGCCCCACCCGCGCCTATCGCGCCTATCGCGCCTATCGCGCCTATCCCGCCGATCTCGGCACCGGCTCTGGCAGCGTCGCAAGCTTTGGTTCCACCGACCGCGCCCGCATGGGTCGCACCCAGCGTCAGCGTCAGCGCCGCACCGGCAGCGCCGATGCAACCGTTACAGGCCACGCTACCTACCTACGCTGTCCCGCCCGCGCAAGCGGACCAACCCCCGTCGATCCTCGGCAAGATGTTTGCCGCGCAGAACCCATCCGCACCGCCGCAAGCTGCCGTGCCCGCGCCCCAAACCACGTCGCTGAGCTCGCTCTTCGACCGTCTGCGCGGCACGCCCGTGCAAGGCGCCCAGCCATCCGGCGGTCCCGCGCGCGGCGGCTTCCCGTCCTGGCTCACCAACGGTTCGCGTCGGCCATGAAAGTCATTGCCGTGGTATCCGCCAAAGGCGGGGTCGGCAAGACCACCCTCGCCGCCAATCTCGCCTCCGTGCTCGCCAACAGCGGCCGGCGCGTGATCGCGCTCGATCTCGATCCGCAGAACGCCTTGCGTCTGCACTTCGGCGTGCCGCTCGACAGCATCGACGGCGTGTCGCGCGCAACGCTCTCCGGCAATCCGTGGCAAACGGTGATGTTCGACGGCATCGACGGCGTGACGGTGCTGCCCTATGGCGCGCTGCTGGAAGATGATCGCCGCCGCCTCGAGGCGCATATCGACCAGCATCCGCAATGGCTCGCGCAGTCGCTGCAGAACCTGCGGCTCGATGCGTCCGACATCGTCATCATCGACACGCCGCCCGGCTCGTCGGTCTACGTGCGAACCGCGCTGAGCGCGGCCACCTTCGCGCTGAACATCGTGCTCGCCGACGCCGCGTCGTACGCGGCGATCCCGCACATGGAGCGGCTGATCGAAACCTACGCGGCGCCGCGCGCGGACTTCGGCGGCGTCGGCTACGTGGTCAACCAGATCGACCAGTCGCGCCAGCTGAACAAGGACGTGCTGAAGGTGTTGCGCCAGATGCTCGCCGGCAAGGTGTTCCCCGGCGTGATTCATCTCGATGAAGGCGTCAGCGAAGCGCTCGCCTGCGACACGACGCTGATCCACTACGATCCACTGAGCCAGGCCGCCGCCGATTTGCGCGCGTGCGGCGCGTGGCTCATGGCGGCGCTCGACGCGATCGCCGCCCAGCCAAGGAACGTCGCATGAGCAGCCCAGCCTCCTCCCGCGAACCCGAGGGCGGCGAGCCTTCGCGGTTCGAACGCTTCATCGAAGCGAACTTCTGGAACAGCCGCATCGTCACCGGGCTCGTCACGCTGCTCGCGCTGTACATGCTGTACTTCGTGTTCACGGTGCCGCTTGAGTTCTATCAGCAGCTGACCTTCGCGACGCTGTGCTTCGTGCTCGCGCTGATGTTTCGCCGTCTGCCCGGCCGCTACGCGACGATGGTGATGATCATGCTGTCGATCGTCGCGTCGGGCCGCTACATGTACTGGCGTCTGACCGAAACGACCGGCTGGGAGCAGCCGCTCGACGCCGCCTGGGGTTTGCTGCTCGTCTCCGCCGAAGTTTACGCGACGCTCGTGCTGATGCTCGGCTACTTCCAGACCGCGTGGCCGCTCAAGCGCAAGCCGATGCCGCTGCCCGCCAATCGCGACGAATGGCCGACCGTCGACGTGTTCATCCCGACCTACAACGAGCCGCTCGCCGTCGTGAAGCCGACCGTCTATGCGGCGCTCGCGCTCGACTACCCGGCCGACAAGATGTCGATCCACGTGCTCGACGACGGCCGCCGCCCCGAGTTCAAGGCGTTCTGCGAGGAAGTCGGCGTGAACTGGACGATCCGCACGCACAACCGTCACGCGAAGGCCGGCAACATCAACGAGGCGATGAAGATCACGAGCGGCGAGTACCTCGCGATCTTCGACTGCGATCACATCCCGACCCGCTCGTTCCTGCAGATCGGCCTCGGCTGGTTCCTGCGCGACAAGCTGCTGTCGATGCTGCAAACGCCGCACCACTTCTTCTCCCCCGACCCGTTCGAGCGCAACCTCGGCACCTTCCGCAAGGTGCCGAACGAAGGCGAGCTGTTCTACGGCCTCGTGCAGGACGGCAACGATCTGTGGAACGCGACGTTCTTCTGCGGCTCGTGCGCGCTGTTGCGCCGGAGCATGGTCGAAGAGATCGGCGGCATCGCGGTGGAAACCGTGACCGAAGACGCGCACACCGCATTGAAGCTGCACCGCCTCGGCTACACCACCGCGTATCTGGCGATTCCGCAGGCCGCCGGCCTCGCGACCGAAAGCCTGTCGGGTCACATCGGCCAGCGCATCCGCTGGGCGCGCGGCATGACGCAGATCTTCCGGATCGACAATCCGCTCACCGGCAAGGGGCTGAAGATCGGCCAGCGGCTCTGTTATCTGAACGCGATGATGCACTTCTTCTACGGCGTGCCGCGTCTCGTGTTCCTGACCGCGCCGCTGTCGTACCTGTTCTTCGGCGCGCATGTGATCGAAGCGGCGGCCGGCACGATCGCGATCTACGCGCTGCCGCACATGATGCACGCGAGCATCACGAACTCGCGGATGCAGCGGATGTTCCGCCATTCGTTCTGGGCCGAGGTGTACGAGTCGGTGCTCGCGTCGTACATCACCGCGCCGACGCTGCTCGCGCTGATCAATCCGAAGCTCGGCAAGTTCAACGTGACGGCCAAGGGCGGCGTGATCGAGAAGAGCTACTTCGACTGGTCGATCTCGCGGCCGTATCTGTTCCTGCTGCTCCTGAACCTGCTCGGCTTCCTCGCGGGTCTCGTGCACATCTATCTGAACTGGCACGTGCGCAGCATCGTCGAGACCACGCTGCTCAATCTCGCGTGGACCAGCTACAACATGCTGATCCTCGGCGCGAGCGTGGCCGCCGCGAGCGAGCGTCGCCAGATCCGCGCGGTGCCCCGCGTCGCGATGAAGATGCCGGTGATGCTGAAGTTCTCGACCGGCCGCACGCTCGCATGCGAAACGATCGACTACTCGGAAGGCGGTGTCGGTGTCGCGCTGCCCAGCATGATCGAAGTGCCGATGCAGGAGCCCGTGACCGTGTCGCTATTCCGCGGCGACGAAGAGTACGCGTTTCCCGCCACCGTCAGTTTTACCGGGCCGGGCCGCGTGGGCCTGCGCTTTTCGTCGTTGTCGCCCGAACAGGAGTACGAGTTCGTGAAGACCACCTTCGCCCGCGCGGACGCGTGGACCGGCTGGGCCGAGGGACGCGAGACGGACACGCCGCTGCGCGGCCTGTCGCATGTGCTGAGGGTCGGCGTGCGCGGCATCGCAGGTCTGTTCGAGCATCTGTACGACGACTTGCGCAGTTCGATCAAAAGCCGTCCCACGGACGTCAAGAAGCTAAAAACGAAAGACTGATCTATGGGCTACCGGATGCCGAACGACAAGACCGAACACCCGGCTCACGGGCGCAACAGCACGGAACCCCAATCGCGTCTATTCGCCCTCCACGGCTCGCGACACTCGCGGCGAAGCATGCGCGGCGTCGCCTGCTGGCTTGCACTGCAGACCGCGCTGGCGTCGTTCGTGCCGCTCGCTGAAGCGGCCGCGCCGGCTGCTGCGCCGGAAGCCGCCGCAGCGGCGCAAACCCCGCAAGTCGCGACCGGTGTCGGCAACGTGCCCGCGCCGAGCGCGGCGGTACCGTTCGATCCGAGCGCGATCGCCCAGGACCAGCTCGCCACGCCGACGCCCGCGCTCGCGGCATCGTCGGTAAAGGCGCTCGGCATGCGCACGCCGACCACCGCCGAGCCCGGCACGCTGGTGCCTGGAGGCCGCCGTCAGACGCTGACGTTCGCCGACTTCGGCGCGCTCGACCCGCTGCAACTGCGCGGCGTCGACGGCCAGAACGGCATCGCGTTCTCGGTGCGCGGCGACGAGGTCGTGACCGGCGCGACGCTGCATCTGATCTACAGCTACTCCCCCGCGCTGCTGGCGAACCTGTCGCAACTGAAGGTGCTGATCAACGGCGAGGTCGCCGCGACACTGCCGCTGCCGCACGAGCAGGCCGGCATGCTGGTCGCGCGCGACATCACGATCGATCCGCGCTTCATCACCGAGTTCAACCACCTGAACCTGCAACTGATCGGCCATTACACGACCGCCTGCGAAGACCCCGCGAACTCGTCGCTGTGGGCGACGATCAGCAACGCGAGCTCGCTCGACCTGACCTACTCGTCGCTCGCGACGAAGGCTGAACTGGCCGCGCTGCCGCAGCCGTTCTTCGACCGCCGCGACGTGCGCCGCCTCGAACTGCCGTTCGTGTTCGCGCAGAAACCCGGCAACGGCGCGCTCGAAGCGGCCGGCATCGTCGCGTCATGGTTCGGCTCGCTCGCCGGCTATCGCGGCGCGCTGTTTCCGACCCAGCTCGACAACCCGCCGCTGTCAGGCAACGCGGTCGTGTTCGCGACCAGCGACCAGCATCCGGCCGGCGTGACGATTCCCGAGATCACCGGGCCGACCATCGCGGTGGTCGAGCGCGATGCGAACGCGCGCGGCAAGCTGCTGCTCGTGCTCGGCCGCGACGAGGCCGAGCTGAAGACCGCCGCGAAGTCGCTCGGCATCGGCCATAGCACGCTGTCCGGCGCGAGCGCGACGATCACGTCGCTGAACGCGATCACGCCGCGCGTGCCGTACGACGCGCCGAACTGGCTGGCGACCGACCGCGCGGTGCGCTTCGGCGAACTCGCCGATCCGAAGGACCTGACCGTGTTCGGCTACGACGCCGACGCGGTGCGCATCAACATGCGTGTGGCGCCCGATCTGTTCATGTGGCACACGCGCGGCGCGCCGATCGCTCTGCGCTACCGCTACACGGTGCGACCCAGGCGCGACCGCTCGTCGCTGAACATCAGCGTGAACAACGGCTTCGTGCAGGCGCTGCCGATTCCGGCGCGCTCTACGTCGGTGTTCGAGCTGAGCCGCTACTTCAACCTGATCATGCCCGACGGCACCGCCGACGCGCGCCGCAACATCCGCATCCCGCCGCTCTTGATGACGCCGCGCACACAGCTGCGCCTGCACTTCTACTACGACATCCCGAACACCGGCGAATGCACGGGCCGCCTGCTGCAGAACGTGGTCGGCGCGATCGATCCGAACTCGACGATCGATCTGTCGTCGTTCCCGCACTACATGGCACTGCCCGACCTGGCCGCGTTCGCCAACAGCGGCTTCCCGTTCACGCGGATGGCGGATCTCTCCGAAACCGCCGTCGTGCTGCCGGACGACCCGGACGCGAGCGACTACAGCCTGTATCTGCTGACGATGGGCCGGATGGGCGAATCGACCGGCTTTCCGGTCGCCGGTGTGACCGTCACCCATGCGGCCGAGGTCGACCACTTCGCCGACAAGGACCTGCTGGTGTTCGGCGCGCCCGGCAAGCAGCCGCTGCTGCAGCGCTGGTCGAAGTCGATGCCGTTCTCCAGTAACGGCGACGCGCACACGTTCCAGCTCACCGACCTCGTGTTCAAGCTGCGCGACTGGTGGCACGGCGAGCGCGGCGTCGAGCGCACACCGGCGCGCGCCGATCTGACGATGGTCAGCTCGAACGGCGCGGCGCTCTTGACCGGCTTCGAGTCGCCGCTGCAGAGCGGCCGCAGCGCGGTTGCGCTGATCAGCGCGGCTGGTCCGTCGGACGCCGACCTGTCCGCCGCGCTGCTCGACGCCGACGTGCTGCCGAAGATTCAAGGCGCGATGGCCGTGATCCATGGCCGCGACGTCACCATCACGTCGAACGGCTCCGCATACTATGTCGGCCATTTGTCGCCGCAGGAGTATCTGCGCTGGGCGCTGTCGTCGCATCCGCTGTTGCTGTTGTTCGGCGGCGTGCTCGCCGCGCTGATCATCGCGGGCCTGTGCTACCGGACGCTGCGCGCGCTTGCCGCGCGTCGACTGAAGGACTGATGGAACGGATATGACTCGTATGCGGTTTCGGATCGACAGAAGAAGCTCTTTTGCGCTCGCGCTCGGGATCGGCATCGCGGCGTCGGCGAGTCTTGCGGCTTCGAGCGGCCCCGCTCAGGCCGCGCAGAACGGCGCCGCCTGCGGCGACTGGAGCGCCTGGCGAACCTTCGTGCAACGCTTCGTGCAGGCCGACGGCCGCGTGATCGACTACTCGACGCCGACCCAGCAGACCACCTCGGAAGGCCAGTCCTACGCGCTCTTTTTCGCGCTGGTCGCCAACGACCGCGCGAGCTTCGACAAGCTGCTCGGCTGGACCCGCGCGAATCTCGCGGGCGACCAGTTCGACCCGCAGAATCTGCGGCTGCCCGCGTGGCAATGGGGCAAAAAGCCGGACGGCTCATACGGTGTGCTCGATCCGAATTCGGCATCGGATTCCGACCTCTGGATCGCCTACGATCTGTTGCAGGCGGGCCGTCTGTGGCACAACCCCGCCTACACGCAGCTCGGTCAGGCGCTGGCCGAGCGCATCGCGCACGACGAAGTCGCGAATCTGTCCGGCCTCGGGCCGATGCTGCTGCCGGGCGCGCAGGGTTTCAGGAACGGCAGCGTCACGCGTCTGAACCCGAGCTATCTGCCGCTGCCGGTGCTGCGCGCGCTCGCGCACGAGGTGCCGGACGGCCCGTGGGCCAAGCTCGCCGATAACGCCTACCAGTTCGTCAAAACCGTGTCGCCGCAAGGCTTCGCGCCCGACTGGGCGGCGTGGCAGAACGGCCGGTTCGTCGTCGATCCGAAGAATGGCGACGTCGGCAGTTACGACGCGATCCGCGTCTATCTGTGGGCCGGCCTCGCGTCGCCCGCCGATCCGCTCGCGAAGCCGTGGCTCGGCGCGCTCGGCGGCATGCGCGCGAAGGTCGCGCAGAACGGCTTCCCGCCGGAGAAGGTGTCGTCAACCACTGGCGTGTCGAGCGGCGAAGGCCCGCTCAGCTACTGGGGCGCGCTCGCGCCGTACTTCGAGACGCTGGGCGACGAGCACGGCCTCGGCCTCGCGCGCACGCGGCTCGCCGCGCTCGACGCGAGCGTGCCGGGCCGCGAACCGGTCTACTACGATCGCGTGCTGGGTCTGTTCGGCACGGGGTTCATCGATGGCCGCTTCCGCTTCGATGAAGTCGGCAGTCTCGTGCCCGCGTGGAGGGCCGCATGCGATTGAACGCTCTGGCCGCGTCGCTGCGCATCGCGCTGTCCGTCGGCGCGGTGCTCTGCGCGGCCGCGACCGCGCCCGATGCGCTCGCGCAGGCGACCCCAGATCCGCTCACCGTGCTGATCGATCAGGGCAAGTACTGGCAGTCGCATCAGCGCGGCGATCTCGCCGAGCAGGCCTGGCAGAAGGTGCTCAGCATCGATCCGAAGCAGCCCGACGCGCTGTTCGGCATGGGCATGGTGCTGGCCGACCGCAAGGACGGCGCCGGCGCGCAGCAGTACCTCGCGCGGCTGAAGGCGGCCGCGCCGAACTATCCGAATCTCGATGAGCTCGGCCGCCGGCTGGGCCTGACCAGCCCGCGCGATCAGACGATCAACGAAGCGCGCCGGCTCGCGCAAGCCGGTCAGAGCGCGAGCGCGGTGCAGGAGTATCAGCGCGCGCTGACCGGCAAGCCCGCCACGCCGCAGTTGCAACTCGAGTACTACCAGGCGCTGTCGGCGACGCCGCAGGGCTGGGACGAAGCGCGCCGGGGCCTCGAACAGCTCGCGCACGACAACCCGAACGACCCGCGCTTCGCACTCGCGTACGCGCAGCATCTGACCTATCGCGACGTCACGCGGCGCGACGGTATCGCGCGGCTGCAGAAGCTCGCGGGCGACACCTCGGTCGGCGCGGCGGCGAAAAAGAGCTGGCGCCAGGCGCTGCTGTGGCTCGATGCGCGTCCCTCCGACGCCGCGCTGTACGAGTCGTTTTTCCAGACCGCCGGTGAAGATGCCGCGGTGAAGGCGCGCTACGAATCGATGGTGCAGCAGGACGCCGCGGCGCGCGCCCGCGCGCAGCAAAACGCCGCCGCCGACGCGCGCGGCCGCGTGATCGCCGAGGGCTTCGCCGCGCTCGAGCGCGACGATATCGTGACCGCGCGCGCCAGGTTCTCGTCGGTGCTCGCAAACAGTCCTAACGATACCGACGCGCTTGGCGGCATGGGCATCGCCGCGTTAAAGCAGGAGCATTTCGCCGACGCGCGCAACTACCTGGAGCGCGCCTCGCGCGGCCCCAATCCGGCGCGCTGGAAAACCGCGCTCGACAGCGCTACTTACTGGACCTACACGAGCGAAGCGATCGGCGCGCGCAGCAACGGCGAGTTTGCGAAGGCGAAGGCATTGTTCGAGCGCGCGATCGCGCTGAATCCGTCCGACGTGACCGCGCAGGTGCAGCTCGGCGAAATGCTACTTCAGACCGGCGACCCGGCCGGCGCCGAGCAGGCGTACCGGATGGCGCTGCGCCGCCAGGCCGACAACCCGGACGCGATTCGCGGCCTCGTCGGCGCGCTCGCCGCGCAGGGTCGCGCCGACGAGGCGCTGCGGTTCGCCAATGCGTTGAACGCGGAGCAACAGGCGAAGGTCGGCGGCATCGACCGTTTGCGCGGCGACGCGCAGGCGGCGCAGGCGCGCGCGGCCGAAGCGCGCGGCGATCTCGGCACCGCGCGCAGCCTGTTCGAGGACGCGCTGCTGAACAAGCCCGACGATCCGTGGCTGCGGCTCGACCTCGCGCGCATCTACGTGCGCCAGGGCGCGGTCGCGAATGCGCGCAGCATGATGGACGGCCTGCTCGCCACCCATCCGGACATGACCGATGCGCTGTACGCGAGCGCGCTGCTGTCGGCGGAAACTCAGGACTGGTCGACCGGTCTCGCGCAGCTCGACCGCATTGCGCCCGCGCAGCGCACCGACGCGATGACGACGCTGCAGCATCGGCTGTGGGTGCATCAGCAGGCCGATCTCGCGACGCGCATGGCGAAGAACGGCCAGACGCAGCAGGCCATCGCAACCTTGCGCGCCGCCGAGCCGGTGGCCGGCAACAACCCCGAGCTGATCGGCGTGATCGCCGGCGCGTACCAGCAGGCCGGCGATCCGAGCCGTGCGCTGAGTCTCGTGCGCGCCGCGATGAGTGCGGCGCCGGGCAACACCGATCTGCTGCTGCAATACGCGGGCATTCTGTCCGCGGCCAACCAGCAGATCGAGCTCGGCAACGTGATGCGCCAGTTGCAGAGCATGCAACTGACGCCGCAGCAGCGCACCGACTTCGACAACCTGAATCTCGGCATCGTCATCCGGCAGGCTGACGCAGTCCGTCTGCGCGGCGATCTCGCGAGCGCCTACGAGGTGATCGCGCCGTGGCTCGCCGCGATGCCCGACAACCCCGACCTGCAGGCCGCGCTCGGCCGCATGTACGCGAGCGCGGGCGACGACCGCAACGCGCTCACGAGCTTCCGCGTCGCGCTGCAACGCCGCCCCGACGACCTGAGCCTGCTGCAGGCGGCGATCTCGGCCGCGGCCGGCTCGAAGCAGTTCAGCTACGCCGAAACGCTCGCGAACCAGGCGCTTGCCCTCGCACCGAACGATCCGGGCGTGCTCGCGACCGTGGGCCGCATGTATCGCGCCCAGGGCAAGCTGTCGCTCGCGTCGACCTATCTGCAACGCTCGCTGGTCACGGCCAATACGCCGCTGGTCGCGAACGCGCCCCGTACCGCAGGCGGCAACGTGCCGCGCGGCTGGGAAGCGGCGATGAGCCAGATCGGCGCGACGCCGCTGCCGGGCACCAATCCCTTCGAAGGCAAGACGGCGATCGCGACTTCGAGCGACGCCGACCAAGCCGCGCGTCCCGCGCTTCCGTTCCTGAATACGCAGTCTTCCTCGCCGACGCAGACCGTGCCGAACTATCCGCCGCCCCCTCCGCCCGCGCCGTATGTCGCGCCTTATACGGCGCCCGCCGCGGCGCCTTATAACGCGCCTGCCGCGCCGCCCGCACCCGTTGCTGCCCCGTATGGAGCGCCCCGCTCCGCCGCCGAAGTCGGCGGCTACGGCCAGGAAGCCTACGGCTCGAGCCAGTCGGGCGCGCCATTGCAGCCTTATCCGGGGCAAGGCCCAGCGCCCATGCAGCCGATGCCGCAGCAGCAGTACAACGCGGGTTATCCGCAGCCGCAGCCTTATGCGCAGCAGCCGGCGTATCCGCAGCGGCCCTACGGCGCGCAGGACGGCTATGCGGCCACACCTTGGCCGATGTCGCCGGCCGCGCGCGAAGCGCAGGCCAACGCCGCATCGACGACGCCGCTGCCGTACGGATCGACACGCACCAGCGCAAAGAAGAACACGAAGAAGAGCACCGCGAAAACGAGCCAACCCGCGCCGGTCTACGCGCAGCAACCGCCGCCGTATCCGCAGCAGCAGGGCTACGCGCAGCCGTATCAGCCATATCAGCCGTACCAGCCGTACCCACAACAGCAGCCCTATCAACCGCAGCCGCCATACCCGAATCAGGGCTACTACGCGCAGCAGCCGTACATTCCGCAACCGCCGGCCGGCTACGCGCAGCCATACTACCCGCCCGGCGGCAACACACAGAACAACCCGCAGCCGAACGCCGCGAACGCGCAGACGCTCGGCGTCGCCGAAGAGCTCGCGCAGATCAATCGCGAGCAGTCGAGCACCGTGTCGGGCGGCCTGATCTTCCGCAATCGCGTCGGCGAGGACGGCCTGTCGTCGCTCACCGACATCGAGGCGCCGATCCAGGGGCGCATCAAGGCGGGCAACGGCCACGTGGTCGCGAGCGCGACCCCGGTCACGCTCGACGCCGGCACCGCATCGAACAGCACCTCGACGCTCGCGCGCTTCGGCGCGGGGCTTTCGACCGACTCGTCAAAGAACGCCGCGCAAAACGGCACCAACAACTACGGCAGCCAGACTGCGAGCGGTGTGGGCCTGTCGGTCGGCTACGACAGCCGCAGCATCAGCGGCGATATCGGCGTGACGCCGATCGGCTTCCGCGAGACCAACATCGTCGGCGGCGCGCAATACAACGGCGGCATCACCGACAAGGTGTCGTACTCGATCGCGGTCGCGCGGCGCGCGGTGACGGACAGCCTGCTGTCGTACGCGGGCGCGCGCGATGCGACCGCCGGCCTCGAATGGGGCGGCGTCACATCGACCGGCGCGCGCGCCAGCCTCACGTGGGACGACGACACGAGCGGCCTGTACGTGAGCGCGTCGTATCAGCACTACATGGGCGCCAATGTGCCGAGCAACAACGCGGTCAAGGGCGGCGGCGGCGTCTACACGCGTCTGCTGAAAGACGCCGACCAGACGCTGACGGTCGGCGTGAATACGACGATCATGGGCTACAACCGCAATCTGTCGTTCTTCACGTACGGCCAGGGCGGCTACTTCAGTCCGCAGCAGTACGTGATCCTGAATCTGCCGGTCGAATGGTCGGGCCGCGCAGGCCTGTTTACGTACGACGTGAAAGGCTCGATCGGCGTGCAGCATTACCGCGAGGACGCGTCGAACTACTTCCCGCTGAACGACGGCTCGTCGCGCCAGGGCGACGCGGCCGCCGCCGCGCAATCCCTCGGCAACGGTCTGAGCGCCGTCTACCCGGGGCAGAGCAAGACCGGTGTGTCGTATTCGATCAGCGGCGTCGGCGAATATCAGCTCGCGCCGCAGCTCGCGGTCGGCGCGACCGCGTCGTTCGGCAACGCTTATGAGTATCGCGAGTGGCTTGCGGCCGTGTACGTGCGCTATAGCTTCAACAAGCAGACCGGTTTGCAGCCGTTCCCGCCAGTGCCGTTGACTTCGCAGTATCTGTCGTTGTCCAACTGACGCCTCAGTTTCATTCGCATCTCCTCGCATAGCGCGTACGGCGCGTATCGATCCACGCCGGAAATGCGGGCGCTTCTTCCGCTTTCGCTGTGCAGCAAACGCACTTCGCGGTAAATGTTGCCCGTGCATCGAACGGCGTGCCGAATCGGTACGTTTTCGGACATGGCTGCTTACCCGGCAAAACCCCGAATAGCGTCCGCGAAGCATCAACGGTACGGCGATGTGCCCTACAATAATTGCAGCTCGCGAGGCTGCGCGAAGCCTGCGAAGCTTCGGTCCCGAGCCGATCATTTTCGACGTGAATTCAGGTGGAGCGCTGCATGCCTTTTCCGGCACAAGACTACGGCTGCGCCGGCTGGCGCGGCGAGATGGCGCGACGCATCAGCGAATTCGACTGGCGCGCGACCAGCCTCGGCGCGATCGAAAACTGGCAGCGCAGTCTGACCTCGACGGTCCTGACGATGCTCGCGTCGCCGATGCCGCTCGTGCTGTTGTGGGACGAGCCCGGCTACATGATCTACAACGACGCCTATGCGGTCTTCGCGGGCGGCCGGCATCCCTATCTGCTCGGCCGTCCGGTCGAAGACGGCTGGCCCGAAGTCGCCGACTTCAATCGTCACGTAATGGCCACCTGTCTCGCCGGCGGCACGCTGTCGTATCGCGACAAGGCGCTCGTGCTGCTGCGTGACGGCAAGCCGGAAGATGTGTGGATGGACCTGTACTACAGCCCGGTCGCGGGCGATAGCGGCGCGCCGGCCGGTGTGCTCTCGATGGTCGTCGAAACCACCGGGCGCGTGCTCACCGAGCGCCTGCGCCAGCAAGCCGAAACCGAACTGCACGAGACCAACGAGCGCCTGCAACTTGCACTGAACACCGGCGCGGTGCTCGGCACCTGGGTGCTCGACGTGCGCACGGGCGAGGTTACCGGCGACGAACGCTTCGCGCGCACCTTTTCATTTGGGCGCGATACAGCGTCGAAAGGCGTCGCGCGCGATGCGGCCACGCAGATCATCCATCCCGACGACCAGGAGCTCAACGACCGCCTGACCGCCGAAGCGATCCGCAGCGGCGAGCCGTTTCGCGCCGAGTACCGGATCCGGCGTCCCGGCGGCGGCTATATGTGGGTGCAGGCGAACGGCCGCTGCCAGTTCGACGAACACGGCGAACCAACGCGCTTTCCGGGCGTGCTGATCGACATTCACGAGCGCAAGATCGCCGAACAGCAGCTTCTTCAGCTGACCGAAACACTCGAACAGCGCGTCGCCGATTCGATCGCGGCGCGCGCGCTCGCCGAGGAGCAGCTGCGCCAGGCGCAGAAGATGGAAGCGATCGGCGGCCTGACGGGCGGCGTCGCGCACGACTTCAACAACGTGCTGCAGGTGATCAACGGCAATCTGCAGATGCTCGCCGCTGACGCCGACGACAACCCGGTCACCCAGCGGCGTCTATCCGCCGCAACCGATGCCGTCAGACGCGGCGCGAAGCTCGCCGCGCATCTGCTCGCGTTCGCGCGGCGTCAGCCGCTGTCGCCGACCGTGCTGAATCCACGCCGCCTGCTGACCGGCATGAGCGAGATGCTGCACCGCGCGCTCGGCGAAACGGTGCGGATCGACACGGTGCTCAGCGACGATCTGTGGAACGTGCAGGTCGATCGCAATCAGCTCGAAAACGCGCTGCTCAATCTCGCGATCAATGCACGCGACGCGATGCGCACCGACGGCGTGCTCACCGTGCGCGCGACCAACCGCACGCTCGACGCCGCGTTCTGCCGCGGCAAACCCGACCTGTCGCCCGGCGAATACGTGGAGTTCTCGGTTGCCGACACCGGTTCGGGGATGCCGCCCGAAGTGCTACAACATGTGTTCGAACCGTTCTTCACGACCAAGCCCGACGGCCACGGCACCGGCCTTGGCCTGTCCATGGTGTTCGGCTTCGCGCGACAAAGCGGCGGACAGGTGTCGATCGAAAGCGAAGTGGGACGCGGCACGACCGTGTCGCTGTTCTTTCCGCGCTGCTGCGAGGCGGAGACGCCGGAGACCGTCGACGGCACCGCGGCGTCGGTCGGCGGCGGCGAAACGATACTCGTCGTCGAGGACGATGCCGACGTGCGGCTGACGGCGGTCGAAATGCTCGCGCAGCTCGGCTACAAGGTGCTGACCGCGTCGAATGGCGACGCGGCGCTCGAGTTCATCGACAGCGACGTGCCGATCGATCTGTTGTTCACCGACGTCGTGATGCCCGGCAAGCTGAAGAGCGTCGAGCTCGCGCAACGCGCGGCCGCGCGCACGCCGCCGCTGCCCACGCTGTTCACATCGGGCTATACGCGCGACGAAATCGTCCACCACGGCAAGCTCGACGCGGGCATCACGCTGCTGTCGAAGCCATACCGGCGCGACGACCTCGCCCGTATGGTGCGTCACGTTCTACGTGCGGGCGCCACCCGCGCGGACCGCGCGGCCGAGATGCGAGAAGCGCGTATCGCCGCATGTGTTCCGCCCGCGGCGTACGAAACCGTCGACACGTATGGCGCGACGAAGGCGCCGCAGAAAACGTCGAAAAAAGAGCCGAAGAAAAGGCCGCAAAAGGCGGCCCAGCCGCGCGCGGCCCAGGAAGCCGCACGCGTGCTGTTCGTCGAGGACGACACCGAATCGCGCGAGGCGCTTGGCGAACTGCTCGGCGCGCTAGGTCTCGCGTGCACCGCTGTCGCGAGCGCGGAAGCAGCGCTGCCGCTCGCGAACACGCAACACTACGACGTGCTGTTGACCGACCTCACGCTGCCCGGTATGTCCGGCGATGAACTCGCGCGCGCCGTGCGGCAAGTGCAGCCCGCAATCCGCGTGCTGCTGGTGTCGGGCTACGGTCGCAGCGCGGAGATCGGGGCGGCGATTCCGGGTGCGCGGCTCCTCGGCAAGCCGCTCGATATCGCGCTGTTGCGGCAAGAGTTCGCGCAATGGCTCGATCACACTGAAGCGGCGTCCTAGTCCAAACACCGAACTCTGCCGCCGTGGCGTAGGTGTCTTCATGATGCTTCAGACGTGCTACATCACGTGGCTGCAATGGCGCTTCCCGCGAGGTCGCAAGCCGACGCCTGAAATCGCAGACTGGAATGGCATATATTGTTGGTAAGGATGAGTACCCGCAACGGCGCGGACAACCGCATCAGCCGTGCGCGCGCGGGTATGATGCCGGGCGCGGTGTCCACCGCGGCCGCTTCCGATGCCGCGTCTTTTGCCACGAGAACCATCATGCCTGCCCAACACGACGAAGCACCCGGCGCTCACGACACGAACGACAAGCCGAAGCGCAAGACGCTGTCCCTGTCCGTGCGCAATCTCCTGATGGTCGCCATTGGCGTGGTGATGTTCGCGATCGTGTCGGGCGTCGTGCTGTACAACCCGATCATGTACGGCGACGAGATCCCGAACTTCGGCATCATCCTGATGCTGACCGTGCCGGTGATCGCGGGCGTCGCGTTTCGAGTCGGGCTCGACGCGTGGCTCGATCGCGAGTGAGCGGCAACAACACCGCGCCCTGCTCCCATTTCGCGGTTATGCCGCCTTGACCGGCAATACGACCCACACTTCAAGGCCGCCCCCTTCGCGCGGATGAAACTGCAGGCCGCCGCCGTGCAGCCGTGCGATCCGCTCGACGATCGACAGACCCAGCCCCGTGCCGCCGCTGTGCGCACGCGCATTGCGGCCACGCTGGAACGGCGCCTTCAGCTTTTCCAGCTCCTGCGCCGTCAAACCTTTGCCGCGATCGCAGACCGCGACCGTCACCGCTTCCTGCGTCGCCCACGTGCGCACCGCAAGCCCGCTGCTGCCGTAGACGATCGCGTTTTGCATCAGGTTCATCAGCAGCCGCATCATGCTGATCGGCCGATATGGAACGGCCGGCAAACTGCCCAACGAAAGTTCGAACTCGTGCCCGAGCCCAGCGAAGTCGCCCGCGAGCCGTTCGATCAGCGCGTTCAGATCGCCGGGCTGCGCTTCCTCGCGCTCGCCGCTGCCCGCGTAGTCCATGAACTGCTGCAGGATCGTCTCGATCTGGTCCAGATACGATTCGGCGGTGATCACGAAGCTGCTGTCGGCCCCCTGCGGCATCGCCATCGCCATCGACAGGCGCAGCTTCGTCAACGGCGTGCGGATGTCGTGCGAGATGCCCGCGAGCATCAACGCACGCGTCGCTTCGGCGTCCTGTAACGCGCGCGTCATCTGATTGAATGCGCTGCCCACGGCGGCGATTTCGGCGGGGCCGTCGGTCGGCAGCGGTGCGGGCAGATCGCCGGCGCTTACGCGGCGCGCCGCTTGCGTGAGCTCGTGCAAGGGTTCGTTCAGATGCAGCTGGATCGCGTAGCCGGCGAGCGCGGCAAGCACGCCGAGACCCAACGACAGGAAGATCGCCACTTCGAGGCCGCTGCCCTGCGCGTCCTCGGGAACCGGCAGCGCAATCCAGTATGGCGCGCTCGCCAAGCCCGCCGCGTTGCCGGCGCCGGCAAGCGACCCATGCATGCGAATCCACAGCCGCTGTGCGCCCTCGCTCTGCCAGCGCGCGGGCATATCGGCGGGCAAATGCTTTTGCAGGCTGTCGATGAACACGCCGCGCTGATAGGTGCGATACGCGTGCAACAGATCGTGCGGCGGCGTGTCGGTCGCTTCAGGGGGCAATTGCTCGCGCGCGTCGAGTCGTGCGCTCAGCGCCGCGCGCGAGGCGGGCGGAGTGGCCGCGAGCAGGTTGTCGAGCGTCGTCACGTAGGTCGCGAACACGGCCGCCGCGCGCTCGACCCGTGGCCGCTGCACGTAATGCAGCAGCACGACGATCGAGCAGATCTGGCTCAGCATCACGAGCGCGATCAATAGCGCAATGTTGCGCGCGAGCAGCGTGCGCGGCAGCAGCCTGCGCGACAGCGAGCGCATCATGATTCGACATCGGCGACGAGCATATAGCCGACGCCCCAGACGGTACGAATGAAACGCGGCTTCGACGGATCGTCCTCGACGATCTGCCGCAGCCGCAGCACCTGCACGTCGATGCTGCGATCGAGCGCATCGTGGTCGCGCCCTCGCGCACGCGCGAGCAGGTTGTCGCGGCTCACCGCGCGATTCGGCGACGACGCGAGCGCGACCAGCAGCAGCATCTGCGCGGAATGAATCTCGAGCGGCTCGCCCCCGCGCGATAGCTCCTGCTTGCCGACGTCGAGCGTGAAGTTGCCGAAACGCACGCGCTGCGAGGTCACCGTGACGTCGCCGGCGGCCATCTTCTGGCGGCGCAGCAGCGCATTGATTCGCGCCACCAGCTCGCGCGGCAGGAACGGCTTCGCGAGGTAGTCGTCGGCGCCGGTTTCGAGGCCGGTCACGCGATCGAGCGGATCGCCCTTCGCGGTCAGCATCAGGATCGGCAACGTCTGCCCCTGCGCGCGCAGCTTCGCGCAAATCTCGAGGCCGTCCTCTTCGCCGATCATCAGATCGAGTATCAGCAGATCGAACGGCTCGCGCTCCAGGTAGCGGTTCAAACGCTTGCCGTCCTCGGCCGCGCGCACGTCGAAACCGTGGCCGCGCAGGAAGCGCAGCAGCATGTTGCGCAACTCGGCTTCGTCGTCGAGCACGATGATCCTGGCGGGGCGTTCCATCCGAAAGCTCCTCGATGTCCGAGCCGCTCAGTGTGCGGCGCCGCGTTCCTGCATGAACGCCTCGATCTGCGGCAGCGTGATGTAGCCGGCCTTCTGCGTGTCGATCTCATCGAAATGACGCGCGAGCATCGGCATGCCGGCCGCCGCCTGGTCACGGGTCAGCTTGCCGTCGTGCGTGGTGTTCGCGGTTGAAAAGCGCGTCTGCAACTGCTGCTCCATCCGCTCCATGCGCTGCTGGCTGATACCTTGCGGCGCGGCGGCCTGAGCGAACGTGACGGTGGACGCGCAGCACAGCAGCACGGTGGCGAGCAACTTCTTCATGACTGACTCCTTCGGTTGGAACATCGACCGTCGCCTGGCTGGGTGCCGCGATCCGTTTCGATGACAGGCCGAATTCTTGGTCAGACGCCGCGCGACCGCAATTCAAGAATCATGTCGAATCATGTCACGGCGCCCAGTGCCGGTGCCGCGTGACATCGAATGAAATGAGTTTGCGGTTTCGCTTCGCGGACCTGCTGCGTATCGTTCCGTCTGCCGTCCGTCGGCTTTCACGCATCAGGAGTCCCAAATGAGTATCCGTCTCGCCTGTGCTTCGACTTTCACCGCCATCGGTCTCGCCTGTTCTTCCGCTGCCTACGCGAGAGTCGTCGTGTATCTGCCCGCCGCCGTGGTCTACGCGCCGCCGCCACGGCCGGTCTACTACCCGGTGCTGATCAATCCCGTGTACGTGTCGGCGCCGCCTGTCGCCGTTCCGGTGGCGGCCGCGACCATCGTCGCGGCGCCGCCCGTACAGCCGGCGAACTCTTCCGCCACCGCCGCCGCGGTCTTGCCGCCCGCGCCCAACTATGCGGTGGTGCCCGCGCCGACCGTCAGCTATGGGCAACCGCTGGTGACCGTGCCGCATTGAAAGCGCGTTCCGGACCCTCGCGCGGCCGGTTTTCGATCGCACACGGCGGGGCCGCGCCGTTGACTCAGCATAGGACACGCGCCTGGCGCGCACGCCTGGTGAATTCCCGTTGTCTGGTTGAAAGGTGGATCGCCGCCAGTAAAGCTTGCATGGACTTTGCCGCTTCTTACCATCGCGCAGCGCGCCAGCCGCGCTCCCATGTGGCGCTTTGCGCCGTCACGGCTGAATTTGACTACATAAAGGCGGGATGGAACGGAGCTTGCTGTCCCTTTCAGGTTTGCGCGCCCCTATCCCCACATCTTTCCTGGACCTTTGTGATGAGTTACCAAGATATCGACAGGGAAATTGCCCACCTCGAAGTCGTTTTCAATGCACTTTCAGCGCGCGACCGTTTTCCGCTGTCGTACTGGCATCGCCGGCTGCATGCGTTGAACCGATCTTCGATGGTGCCCGCGCAACGTCAGCGCGTCGCTCACCTCGAAGCGAGGCTGCGCTCGGTCGGCGCGCAACTGGACCAGCTCGCCGGCGCCGCACGCCGCGGGTCCCGCGCAAGCCCGAGGAAGGACCGGTCAGCCGTCCGTTCAGCCCGTTAGAATCCGTGCCCCAAGCGCCAGCATGAGCGCGGGCACCATCACCAGCACACCGACCTTCAGGAATTTCATGAAGCCGACGTCTTCGCCTTCGCGGCGAATCGCGTTGAGCCACAGGATGGTCGCGAGCGAGCCGCTGATCGACAGGTTCGGCCCCAGGTCGACGCCGATCAGGAACGCGTCGATCACGCGCTCGGGGCTCTGCGCCTGCATCACGGTCGAACTCGCGATCAGTCCGGACGGCAGGTTGTTGATCAGATTGCTGAGCGCCGCGATGCTCGTGCCGGCCCACGCGGCCGCTTCCATTTCGTTGTGCTCGGTCGCGCGCCGCAAGGCACCCGCGAACGTGCTGATCACGCCGGTGTGATCGAGCATCTCGACCAGCACGAACAGCCCGGCGACGAGCGGCAACACATTCCACGAAATTTCGCGGATCATCGGCAGCGGTGATTTGCGTTCCTTGATCAGCACGACGAGCGCGGTCAGCGTGCCGAGGATCGCGGTAGGCATGCCGAGCTGGATGTCGTACGCGGAGACTGTGAGCAGCGCGCCGGCCGTCACCGCGATGCCCGCGAGTGCGACCTTGCCGCTTGCCGACAGCTCGACCGCGTCGAGATTCGCCTCGCAGACGCCCGCCAGCGCGTCGCGTTGCGTCCAGCGCAGCATCACGAAGGTCGCGCCGATCGACAGCACCGACGGCAGCGCGAAGCGCAGCATCCACGGTCCCAGCGGCGGCGTGTGATTGCCGTACAGCACGATGTTGGCCGGATTCGAAATCGGCAGCACGAAGCTCGCCGCATTGGCGACGAACGCGCAGACGAACAGCAGCGGCAGCGGCGGCGTCTTCGCTTTCTTCGCCGCCGCAAACACGGCGGGCGTCAGCACGACGGCGGTGGCGTCGTTGGAAAGAAACGCGGTGATCACCACGCCGAACAGATACACGAGCACGAACAGCTTGCGCGGCGAACTGCGCGCATGATTGACCGCGAGCACCGCGACCCAGTCGAACAGCCCTTCGCGGCGGCCGACTTCGGATAGCAGCATCATGCCGATCAGGAACAGATAGACGTCGGTGCCCTTGCCGATCGCTTCGATCGCCAGGTGCAAGGGCAACAGGCCGAGCACGACGAGCAGCACCGCGCCCGCGACGGCCCACACGGCTTCGGGCCATTTGAACGGCCGTGTGATCACACCGGCGGTGGCGGCCGCGGCAATGCCCCAGGAAAGAAAAACGGAACTCACAGCTTGAAGCCCGGATAATGGGTTATGTCGGTGGCTGCGCAAAGCGCGCGCAACCTTGTTGTTCGGGGCAACAAGTTACCACAGCGGTTGCCGCAGCGACCGGTCCACGGCAGTCGGCGTGCCTCGTCACGCGCATGCCTTTCAACACAATTAACGTCAACGAAGAAACAATCTGTTCCCGCGCACCCCCTATTCAGTTTCCATTGGCCTCCCTACTATCCGCATTCCCACGCGGCTTATCGCGAGCAACGGATAGAAAACGATGCAAACACAGGCTTCCGCTCCCACGCGCTACCACGGCGCCGCAATCGCGCTGCACTGGCTGATCGCCGCGCTGATGATCTGCGGCTTCTACATCGGCTGGATCATGACGGATATCCCAGGCTTCACGCCGACGAAGCTCAAGTACTTCTCGTGGCACAAATGGATCGGCGTGACCGTGTTCGCGCTCGCGCTGCTGCGCGTGCTGTGGCGCGCGACGCACCGCGCGCCCGCGCTCGATGCCGCAACGCCCGCATGGCAGAAGGCCGCCGCGCATCTGGTGCACGGCCTGCTGTATCTGCTGATGCTCGCGATTCCGCTGTCCGGCTACTTCTACAGCTCGGCGGCCGGCATTCAGGTCGTGTATCTGGGCGTCGTGCCGCTGCCGACCATCATCGGTCCCGATCAGGCGCTGAAGGCCACGCTGCGCACCGTGCACGTGCTGCTCAATTACACGCTGCTCGCACTGGTGCTGATGCACGTGCTCGCGGCGCTCAAGCATCAGTTCGTCGATCGTGACGGCCTGCTCGCGCGCATGGTGCCGTTTCTGAAGACCCATGCATAACGACATGACAGCTTGAAGAAGGCACAACGCCTGTCGATTGGTTACGACTGGTTGGCAATCAAATTCCTCGCGGTGTGCAATCACGCCGCGAAGCTCGGATAGGATGCGTACCATCATGAAGACACCCTTTTATCTCTCCGCTCATCGCGCGGCGCTCGCTTCTTTCGCGGCGCTTGCGCTCATCGGCGCGAACCTCGCGCACGCCGACGTCGACCTCGCGAAAAGCAGCGTCATCGCGACGACCAAACAGATGAACGTGCCCGTCGACGGCAAGTTCAGGAAGTTCTCCGCGCAGCTGAACTTCGATCCGGCGAAGCCGGCCGCGGGCAGCGCGAACGTGTCGATCGACACCGCGAGCTACGACCTCGGCGCGGACGACTACAACAAGCAGGCGCAAGGCAAGGAATGGTTCGACAGCGGCGCCTTCCCGAGCGCGACCTTCGTGTCGAGCTCGATCGCGCCGGCCGGCGGCAACCAGTACAAGGTGACCGGCAAGCTGACGATCAAGGGCAAATCGCAAACGGTCGTCGTGCCGGTCGTGATCGCGAGCCAGGGCGCCACGCAAACCTTCGACGGCTCGCTGCCGATCAAGCGCACGCAGTTCGACGTCGGCACCGGCGAATGGAAAGACACGTCGGTGGTCGCCGACGAAGTCGTCATCAAATTTCATCTGGTCGCGGCAAACAAATAACGTTCAACACAGCAGCACTGCATTACCTTTAGACCCCTGGAGTCCAACTTGAAGAAATCCTTCCTGCTCGCCGCCGGCGCGCTCGCCGCCGCATGCTCGTTCAACGCGATGGCTGCCGCCGAGACCTATCTGCTCGATCCGACGCACACATCGCCGAGCTTCGAGACCGACCACTTCGGCGGCCTGTCGATCTGGCGCGGCAAGTTCCAGAAAGCCAACGGCACCGTCGTGCTCGATCGCGCGGCGAAGACCGGCACGGTCGAGGCGACGATCGATCTGAGCTCGGTCGGCATCGGCAACGACAAGCTCAACGAGGAACTGGTCGGCGACAAGTTCTTCGACACCGCGAAGTTCCCGACCGCGACCTACAAGGGCACGCAGATCCGCTTCGACGGCGACAAGCCGGTCGAAGTGATCGGCACGCTGACGCTGCACGGCGTGACCAAGCCGGTCAACCTGAAGATCGAATCGTTCAAGTGCATCCAGCACCCGATGCTCAAGCGCGAAGTGTGCGGCACGGAATCGGTCGCGACGTTCAATCGCGACGATTTCGGCATCGACTTCGGCAAGGCGTACGGCTTCAACATGAAGACCACGCTGCATATCCAGGCCGAAGGCATCAAGCAGTAAGCGCATCGCGCCCGGCCGGCCGGGCGCTGAACTACTGGATCGCGGGCTGCGCCGGCGCATGCGACGCGCGGCGCGCCTCGAGCCACGCGAGCAGTTCCTCGCGCCGCATCGCCTTCGCGAACAGCCACCCCTGCCCGTACTGAACACCCCGGCGCACCAGATACTCGACCTGCTCGCTGCGCTCGATCCCCTCCGCGACGATTTCCACCCCCAATTCGTGCGCCATCTCGATGATATGCGGCGCGACGATGCTCGACGCCGCGTCCTGGGCGATCGTGTCCACGAACGATTTGTCGATCTTCAGCACGTCGATCATGAAGGTTTGCAAATAGGCGAGGCTCGAATAGCCGGTGCCGAAATCGTCGATATAGACCGGGTGGCCGGCGCTTCTGAAGGCCGCGATCGTCTGCCGGGTCACATCGGCGTTCAGAAAACTGCGCTCCGTCGCTTCGATCCTGATCTGCGCGGGACGCAGACCGGTTCCGGCGAGCCTCGCGTTGATCAGGTTCAGAAAGCGCGGCGTGCGCAGATCCTCGCCGCTGACGTTGACCGACACGTAGAACGACGGCCGCGAACGCAATAGCTCTGCCAGATCTTGCAGCGCTTGATCGAACACAAAGTCGGTCAACGACTGGATCAGGCCATGCTGCTCGGCCAATGCGATGAAGATATTCGGCGAGATATCGCGTCCGTTCAGATTCCATCTGGCCAGCGCTTCGACGCCGACGCATTCGCTGGTCGCGAGATTCACGATCGGTTGATAGACGACGTCGATGGTTTTGTGGGAGATCGCCCATTCGAGCGAGGCCTGGAACGACACCTGCCGCGAGATCCGTTTGAACGCGAACCAGCCGAACGCGGCGCCCATCGCGACGCCGAACGATAGCCACGTCGCCAGCAGCCCGGGCCAGTCCCTGAGCAGGCTGGTGCGCCGGCCTTTGACGACGACACCGAGGGCGCGCGTCTCCGAGCGTGCCACCGCGTAGTTCCATTCATCGCTATCGACGCGCCCCGCCTGCTTCCATGCATGCAGCATCTCGTCGGGGTCCGCGCCGGTCGACAGTGCAACGATCGAATTTATCTCCGTGTTGATCGTAGCGATCGCCCTTCCCGCTGGATCCATCACATCGACATATGACTGGGGATCGATCGACACGTATTCGCCGTTGCGCCCGATCTGGATATCCTCGCGCAAGTCGCTGAGCGGATTCTTTTGCTGAAACCAGACCAGGTAGCCGTCGTTGCTGCGCCAGCGCGGCGGCGGCAGTTCGACATCGTGGGTCCGAACGTCGCCCAGAAGAGGCGAGCAAAGATAGCGCCCGTCGCCGTACGCGCCCGCGTCCCGCACGTAGCGGTAGTTGAAGATCACGTGGGCAGCCCGTTTCAGGTATTCCGGCGAGCACGGCTCGGCGTGCTCGGCCTGCAGGTCCGCGATCGCGGCAAAGCCCTGATATGTGACCAGTTCCGTGCGCATCATGGCCTTCTCCGCGTAAAGGCTCAGATCTCGCTGCTCGCGGCGGGCGACGTCTTCGTTCGCGATATAGATGCTGATCAGGACCGGCAGCACCGTTGCGGCGCAGCCGAGTGCGATATACGCCGAAATCAGCGACATGCGCTTGATCATCTGTCGAGCCCGGTGGTGGACGGTCGCGGCGAATTCGGCTGCAGCGGTTGCGGCCCCCGCCTGGACCCGCCACGCAACCTGCGGATTTCAGTGTGAAGAATAGTTACTGGAGCCGCTTTTTCAACATTGCGTTGAATGCCACGCATGCGGCCAGCCGCGGCAACCCTGACCGGTGGCGCGCCCGGCAAGGTACCATTACGGCCTACCGGCGTCGCGACGCGCGCCGTCACCGCTTTCGTTCATTCCCATCGCCCGCTTCAATTTCCATGAATTCGCCATCCCGCCGCATCGCGCACCTCGATATGGACGCGTTTTACGCGTCCGTCGAACTGCTGCGCTATCCGGAACTGCGCGGCCGCGCGGTGGTGATCGGCGGCGGCCGCAACAGCGCGCCGCAACTGCTCGAAGACGGCAGCAGGCGCTTCGCGAAGCTGCGCGATTACGCGGGCCGCGGCGTGGTCACCACCTCAACGTACGAGGCGCGCGCGCTCGGCGTGTTTTCGGCGATGGGCATGATGAAGGCCGCCGCGCTCGCGCCCGACGCGATCCTGCTGCCGACCGACTTCGATTCGTATCGCCATTACTCGCGCCTCTTCAAGGCGGCCGTCAGGACGTTCACGGACCGCATCGAGGATCGCGGCATCGACGAGATCTATATCGACCTGACCGAGCTGCCGGGCGAACCGGCCGATATCGGGCGGCGCATCAAGGATGCCGTTCATCAGGCCACCGGTCTCACGTGTTCGATCTGCGTCGCGCCGAACAAGCTGCTCGCGAAGATCGGCTCCGAACTCGACAAGCCCGACGGCCTGACGATCCTCACGCCAGCCGACATACCGCTGCGCGTATGGCCGCTGCCGGTGCGCAAGGTCAACGGCATCGGCCCGAAGGCGGCGGAGAAGCTGAGCGCGCTCGGCCTCGCGACGGTCGGCGATCTGGCCGCCGCCGACGCCGGGCTGTTGCAGGACAATTTCGGGCGCAGCTATTCCGCGTGGCTGATGGAAGTTGCGCAGGGTCACGACGAGCGGCCGGTGGTGGTCGAATCGGAGCCGAAGTCGATCAGCCGCGAGACCACCTTCGAACGCGATCTGCATCCGCGTCACGATCGGCCGGCGTTATCTAGCGCGTTTACGGGGCTGTGCGTGCGGGTCGCCGACGATCTCGTGCGCAAGGGCTACGTGGGCCGCACGATCGGCATCAAGCTGCGTTACGACGATTTCCGTACCGTCACGCGCGACCTGACGCTCGACGAACCGACCGCCGACGCGACCAAAATCCGCCGCGCGGCGACCGAATGTTTGCGACGCGTGCAGTTGAACCGCAAGCTGCGGCTATTGGGCGTGCGCATCAGCACGCTGAGCTCGGCCAGCGGACAGGCGCTGAAGCCGCGCCTGCCGGTTCAGGCCGACTTGCCTTTCGCGAGCGACGAATAGGATGTATCGGCGGCGACGCCGGCCGCATTCGCATTGGCATTCGCGCTCGCACGCGCGGCCGGTATATCGCCCGAAGTGGACATCACCGACGCCGCCATCGAAAACGAAAACGTGTTGATGCCGTTCGCGCTGTGCGCGGATACGGTGCCGCGATGCATCTCGGCGATCGCCTTCACGATCGCGAGTCCGAGCCCGTGGTTTTCGCGGCTATTGGTACGCGAGACCTCCGCGCGATAGAAACGGTCGAACAGATGTTCGAGGACGTCCGGCGCGATCGGCTCGCCCGGATTCGCCACCGCGACGCGCACCTGGTCGCGCATCGCACCTTCCCCGCGCGCGATCGTCACGCTGATCGTCGCGCCCGGCTCGCAGTGCTGGATCGCGTTCATCAGCAGGTTCGTGCACGCGCGGCCGAACAGCGAGCGGTTCACCCGCGCGAACGCATCGCCCTGCAACTTCGCATGCACGCGCGCCTCTTCGAGCGGAATCTCCAGAAATTCCAGCGTATGCGCGACTTCGGCCGCGAGCGACACCTCGATCAACCCCGTCGCGCGTTCGCCCTGGTCGGCACGCGCGAGGAACAGCATGTCGTTGATGATCGCGCGCATCCGCTCGAATTCTTCGAGGTTCGATTGCAGCGTGTGACGCAGATCGTCGACCGAGCGGTTGCGCGTCAGCGCGACCTCCGTCTGGCCGATCAGGATCGTGACCGGCGTGCGGAGTTCATGCGCGACGTCCGCGTTGAACGATTCGAGGCGGCCGTAGGCGCCGTCGAGCCGTTCGAGCGCACCATTGAACGAGTTGGCGAGATCGTTCAGTTCGAGCGGCAAGGACGCGGTATTGAGCCGCTGCGAGCGGTTGTTCGGGCTGACCGCGGATGCGTCGCGCGTCAGACGCGTGAGCGGTGCGAGGCCGATGCGCGTGACCGAGTAGCTGAGCAGCAGCACCGCGAGACTGCCGAGCGCGGACAGCGCCGCGAGTGCCGAGCCGAACACGCGCATCGTGCGCAGGTTCGGCGAATAGCTCGCCGCGACCTGCAACTGCACCGCAGGCCGCGCGCCATTGGCCGGCAAGATCACCGTCGAGGTCAGCATGTCGGGGCCGCCGCCCTCCGGCGCGATGCGCGCGTAGCCGCCGGGCCAGCTCTTCGTGACGGTTCCCTGCACCGGCGTGCCGAAGTGGAAGTTCGGCTCCGCGCTCGTCACCGAGTACATGGTGCTGCGGTCGTGCGGCGTCATGTCGGTGAGTTTTTCGCGGGCCATCCGCCATTTTTCTGGCGTCACCGCGTGAGAGACGATGATGCGCGCGATTTGCGTGCGATCGTCGAGCGACTCGCGCAGATGATGTTCGAGCTGCGAGCGCAGCACCAGAAAAAGCCCGCTGCCGACGAGCGTAAACACGAACAGCGCCACCAGCGCGAACATCGACGCAAGGCGGCGGGCAATCGAGCGGTTCATGATGACTCGGCCTCTTCGCGCACTTCGAGCACGTAGCCCATGCCACGCACCGTGTGCAGCAGCTTCGACGGGAATGGGCCGTCGAGTTTCGCGCGCAGCCGCTTGATCGCGGTTTCGACGACGTTCGTGTGGCTGTCGAAATTGACGTCCCATACGAGCTCGGTGATCGCGGTCTTCGACAGAATGTCGCCCTGGCGGCGCGCGAGCACGCTGAGCAGTTGGAACTCTTTCGCGGTCAGGTCGAGGCGCACGCCGTCGCGGGTCGCGCGGCGGCCGATCAGATCGACGAACAGATCGCCGACCGAAATCAGCGTGGACTCCTGCGAACGCGTGCGGCGCGCGAGCGCATGCAGACGCTCGACGAGTTCGAGGAACGAGAACGGTTTGGTCAGGTAGTCGTCGGCGCCTTCGCGCAGGCCGCGCACGCGGTCGTTCACGTGATCGCGTGCGGTCAGCATGATGACCGGCGTCGACTTGCGCATGCGCAGCGCCTTCAGCACGCTGAAGCCGTCGCGCTTGGGCAGCATAACGTCGAGGACGATCACGTCGTAATCGAATTCGGTGGCCAGGTGCGTGCCCTCTTCGCCGTCGAGCGCGACGTCGACGACCCAGCCCTGCTCTGTCAAACCGGAGCGCAGGTAGTCCACCACCTTGTGCTCGTCTTCAACAATCAGCAATTTCATCCGTGTCCCCTGTCGGCCGGAGTTAGCGCTTTAGCGCTTACTCCGGTCCCATGCCGCTTGCGGCGGTCGGCAGGAGTTAGCGCTTTAGCGCTTACTCCTGCCCCATGCCACTTGTGGCGGTCGGCCATGTCGTGGCTGTCAACCTTGCATTATACGAACGCCCTCGATTCAGCGCGCAGGAGCCGGCGTGTCTTTCTGCTGCGCGCCGCCGGCAGGCGCTTGCTGCGGCATCGCCGCAGCGTTGCTCGTATGTGCGTCATTCGCGGCCAACGCACTGCCTTGCGCGCCGCCATCCCAACCGCCGCCGAGCGCCTTCACCAGCGCCACCGACAGCGTCAACTGCTGCCCATGAATCTGCACATCCGTGCGCTCGCTCGTCAGCAGCGACTCCTGCGCGTCGATCACGTTCAGATACGCGACGAGCCCGCCCGAATAACGATCGTTCGCGAGCGACAGCAGCCGCTGCGCATCCTCGACCGCCTCGCGCGACTGCTTCGCCGCGCCATCGAGCACCGACAGTCCGGTGATGCCGTCCTGCACCTGCTGGAACGCGCTTAGCACCGTCTGCCGATAATTCGCCTCGGTCGCCCTGTAGCCCTCGCTGGCGAACTTGACGTTGGCCGCGCGCCGCCCGCCGTCGAAGATCACCTGGCCGACCGCCGCGCCGAGCGTCCACATCAGCGTGGGCGCGCTCAGCAGGTTGGCGAACTCGGTGCTCTCCCAGCCGATGCCCGGCGTCAGCGTCAGGCTCGGGAAGAACGCGGCCTTGGCCACGCCGATCTGCGCGTTGGCGGCCGCCATCGCGCGTTCCGCCGATGCGACGTCGGGCCGCCGCTGCAGCACGTCGCTCGGCACGCCGAGCGGCACCGTCGGCGGCTTGATGTCGAGCACCTTCGGCTCGATCGCGAACTGCGGCGCCGGCACCCCGACCAGCGCGGCGATCGCATGCTCGAATTGCGCGCGCTGATTGAGCAGCAGTTGCGCCTGCACGCGCGTCGCATCGAGTTGCGATTTCTGCTGCAGCACGTCGAGGCCCGATACTGAACCGAGATCGTGCTCGGTGTTCACGTAATCGAGCGCCTTCTGCTGCAGCTTCACCGACTGGTTCAGCACGTCGATCTCGTTGTCGAGCTCGCGCAGCGAGAAGTAGTCGGTGGCGAGGTCGGTGCTCAGCACGAGGCGCGCGTTCGCGAGGTCGTCCGCCGACTGTTCAGCCGATGCCTGCGCGCCCTCCACCTCACGACGGATGCGGCCGAACAGATCGGTGTCGTAGCTGAGCGTCGGTCCGAGCTGGATGTTGTTCTGTACCGTCGATTGAGTCGGCGTCGCGTAGTTGGTCAGCGGCCGGTCGTGCGAAATGCGAAAGCGCGAGGCCTGGGCCGAGAAATTGACTTCCGGCACGCGCTGCGCGCTGGTGTTCGCGAGTGTCGCCTTGGCCTGCTCATAGTGCGCGCTCGCCGCGGCGAGCGTCTGGTTCTGCGCGAGCGCCTGGGTTTCGAGCGTCGCGAGCGTCGGGTCGGCGAAGCCCGTCCACCAGTCCGGCGCAATCGGCGCATGCGACGGCGCGGCGACGCGCCAGAACGAATCGGTGTGCCATTCGGGGGGCACCTCGGCTTGCGGACGCCGATAGTCGGGACCCACCGTGCAGGCGGCGAGCAAGGCCGCGCCGGCGCAAGCGCCCAGCGCGGTGAACGCGGTGCAGCGTGGGCGCGCCCGGCGGGAAGCCGCGAACATCAAGACGCCTCCTTGCCGTTCTTCGGCAGCGGCTGCACCTGAACGTGATCGCCGTCGGCAATCGAGTCGCTCGGATTGATGATGATGCGATCGGTCGGCGAGATACCGCTTTCGATTTCGAGCTGCTGTCCGAGGTCCACCGCGATCACGACCTTGTGCAGGCTCACGTTGCCCTTCGCATCGACGACCGCGAGGCGCGGACCCTCCGCGCGAAACAGCAATGCGTTGCCCGGCACCGTCAGGCGCTCGTGCGCGGCGGCCGGCACCTCGACCTGCACGTAGGCGCCGGGGCGCAGCCTGGCGTCGGGATTCGGCAGCGTCACTTCGATCTGCAACGAACGCGTGGGCACGTCGATCGCGCCGGACATATGCGTGATCGTGCCGTTGAACTGCTGGCCCGGCAGCTCGGCCTGCGTGACCACGACCTTCTGCCCGACCGCGACGTTCTGCGCGTAGGCCTGCGGCAACTGCACATAGACGCGCAACGGGTCCGACTGCGCAAGCGCAAACAGGGCCCGGCTCGTGCCGCTGCCTGCGTCGATCAGATCGCCGACGTCGACGTTGCGCTGCGTGACCACGCCGGCAAACGGCGCGACGATCCGCTTGAACGATTCGAGCTGCTGCAGACGCTTGACGTTCGCATCGGCAGCGGCCAGATTCGCGAGGTCCTGCGTGTAGGTGCTTTGCCGTTCGTCGAGTTCCTGTTGCGACACCGCATCGCGCTGACGAAGCTGCTGCCAGCGCTCCAGCGAGCTCTTCGCGAGCGCGAGGCTCGAATTGATCTGCTGACGCTGCGCCAGCGCCTGCGCGAGTTCCTGGTCGATTTCCGGCGTATCGAGCTCGGCGAGCAATTGCCCCTGCTTCACGCGGGCGCCGATATCGACGTACCGGTGCAGCAGATAGCCGGTCGCGCGCGCATAGATCGGCGATTCGACATAGCCGCGCAACGTGCCCGGCAGCAGCGTGTTGCCGCCGCCGTCGGTCTGCTGTGGCGTGACGACGTTCACGTACTGCGTGGCGTTCTGCTGCGCGGTCGCCGTGACTTCGCGGTTTTGCATCACGTTCGCGATCACCGTGCGCAGCGTGCCGATTGCGAGCAGCACGAACACGATCAGGATCGCGATCTTCGCGCGCTTCCATTCGCGTTGGCGCGGCGGCAGCAGGTGTTCCCCCTGTTCGGTTTCCCGCGTGGGGATCGCTAGCGATGCATGAGTTTTTTCGGTCATCTCAGTCAACCATCGTTTAACTTTTACGCGGGCGTCGCCGCACTGCTGGGTTCCGGCGCGGGGCTGTCGCTACGGCCGCTGCTTCGACCGCCATCACCGCCTGTTCCACCGCCATTGCTGCCGTTGCCGCCGCCATCGCCTCCGTTGTCGCCGCCGCCGTTGCGATGACGGCGCGTGAGCCACGAGTGAATGCCCGCGAACACGAGCGGCACGAAAAACAGCGTCGATACGGTCGCGAACAGCAAGCCGCCGATCACCGCGCGGCCGAGCGGCGCATTCTGCTCGGCGCCCTCGCCGAGACCGAGCGCCATCGGAATCATGCCGATGATCATCGCGAACGCGGTCATCAACACCGGACGGATCCGGCTCGCGCCGGCTTCGAGCGCGGCCGTGAGCGGCGGCGCGCCGGCCGAGAGCCGCTGGCGCGCGAACGCGACCATCAGAATACTGTTCGCGGTCGCGACGCCCATCGTCATGATCGCGCCGGTCAGCGCCGGCACGCTCAAGTGGGTGCCGGTCAGGAACAGCATCCACATGATGCCCGCGAGCGCCGCCGGCAACGCGCTGACGATGATCAGCGGATCGACCCACGACTGGAAGTTCACGACGATCAGCAGATAAACGAGCACGATCGCCATCGCGACGCCGATGCCGAGCCCAAAGAACGAACTGCGCATGGTTTTTACCTGGCCGCGCACGGTGATCGTGCTGCCGCGCGGCAGCGTACCGCGCACCTCGTTGACGATCCTGTCGACCTGATTCGCCACGCTGCCCAGATCGCGCTTTTCAACGCTCACAAAGAGATCGATCACCGGCCGGATGTTGTAATGCGTGACTTCCGCGAACTGGCTCTTCGGCGACACCTGCACGAGGTTGCCGAGCAGTTGCGTCGGCCCGTTCATCGTGGCCGACACCGGGGTGCGCAGCAGCTCGTCGATCGACGACACCTGGTACTGCGGCGTTTGCACCTGGACCCTGTATTCGACGCCGTTCCTGTTGTTGACCCAGAAGCCCGGCGACGTCTGCGAGCTGCCCGATAGCGAAACGAGCACGTTCTGCGCGACGTCGTTCGCGGTCAGGTTCAGTTGTTGCAGGCGGGTACGGTCCATGTTCAGACCGAGTACCGGTTCGTCGAGCTTTTGCTGGATATGCGTGTCGACGGTGCCGGGAATCAGGCGCACCTGCTTTAGCAGCTTGCGCGCGACATCGAGGTTGCCCTGCTGATTCGCGCCGGCAATCTGCACGTCCACCGCGGCGGGCAGGCCGAAGTTCAGGATCTGCGTGACGATATCGGCGGGCTGAAAGAAGAACTCGACGCCCGGGAAACGCTGCGGCAGGATCGTGCGCAGCTTGTCCATGTAAATCTGCGACGGCTCGTGGCCTTCGTTCAGCGCGATCTGGATCTCGCCGTCGAGCGTGCCCATCGTGCCCGCATTGCTATACGACAGGTTGATGCCGCTATACGGCACGCCGAGGTTGTCGAGAATCGTGCCCAACTCCTTCTGCGGCACGACTTCGCGGATCACCTTCTCGACCTCGTCGGCGAGCCGCGCGGTTTCCTCGATCCGCGTGCCGGTCGGCGCGCGCATGTGCAGACGGATGTCGCCCGCATCGACGCTCGGGAAGAAGTCTTCGCCGAGCGCAAAGAACAGGCCCATCGACAGCACGCAGAAACCGAGGAACAGCGTGCCGAACATCCTGCGGCGTACGAGCAGGCTGCTCAGGATCATGATGTAGGCCGCGCGCATGCGCTCGAAGCCGGCGTCGAAGCGGTGATACAGACGCATGAACAGACCCGGCGTCGCGCCCGCCTTCGGCTTGTGCGCGTGGCCCATCAGCAGCATCGCGAGCGTCGGCACCAGCGTACGCGACAGGATGTACGACGCGAGCATCGCGAACACCACCGCTTCCGCGAGCGGCACGAACAGATAGCGCGCGACGCCGGTCAGGAAGAACATCGGCACGAACACGATACAGATACACAGCGTCGACACCAGCGCCGGCACCGCGATTTCGCCGGCGCCGTCGAGAATCGCGTCGTGCAGATTGGTGCCCATGTGCAGGTGCCGCTCGATGTTCTCGATCGTCACGGTCGCGTCGTCCACCAGGATGCCGACCGCGAGCGCGAGGCCGCCGAGCGTCATGATGTTGATGGTCTGCCCGAGCGCGTGCAGCACGATCAGCGACGACAGGATGGACAGCGGAATCGAGATCGCGATGATGCAGGTGCTGCGCCAATTGCCGAGGAACAGCAGGATCATCGCGGCGGTCAGCGCGGCCGCGACCAGCGCCTCGCGCACCACGCCCTGCACCGCCGCCTTCACGAACACCGACTGGTCGAACAGCGCGGTGATCTGCAGATCCGGCGGCAGCGCGGCGCGCGCGGCCGGTAACAGGCCTTTCAACGTATCGACGATCGACAGCGTCGACGCGTTGCCGTTCTTCAGCACCGACATTAGCACGCCGCGATGGCCGTTCTGCCGCACGATGTTGGTCTGGGGCGAGTAGCCGTCGCGCACATGCGCGACTTCACGCAGATAGGTCGTCGCGCCGTTGACGGTACGCACCGGAATATCGTTGAGGCCTTCCAGCGTCGGCGGCGAACCGTTCATGTCGATCGTGTATTCCTTCGGCCCGATCTTGGCCGTGCCGGTGGGCAGAATCAGGTTTTGCGCGTTGAACGCGTTGACCACATCGGCCGGCGTCAGGCCCTTGGCCAGCATCGCGCGCGTATCGAGGTCGACCGAGATCAGCCGCGATTTGCCGCCATACGGGTACGGCACGGCCGCGCCCGGAATCGTCACGAGTTGCGGACGCAGGAAGTTCAGCGCGGTGTCGTTCAGGTCCTGCTCCGAGAGCTTCGGACTCGACAGACCGAGTTGGATCACCGGAATACTGGAAGCCGAGTAGCTGATGACGAGCGGCGCGGTGGCGCCCGGCGGCATCTGCTTCAACTGCGCCTGCTCGACGGCGACCGTCTGCGCGATGGCCGTCTGGATGTTCGCGTTCGGCTGCAGAAACACCTTCAGGATCGCGATGCCGGGCAGCGACTGCGATTCGATATGTTCGATGTCGTTGACCGTCGTGGTCAGACTCCGCTCGTTGACCGACGTGATGCGGGTGGCCATGTCCTCGGCCGACAGCCCGGTGTACGTCCAGATGATGCTGACGACCGGAATGTTGATTTCCGGCAGCACGTCGACGGGCGTGGTGAACAGCACGAAGGGCGTCGCCAGCACGATCAGAATCGCCATCACGATGAACGTGTATGGCCGCTTAAGCGCTACGTTGACGATCCACATTGAAACGGGCCAGAGAAAATGCTGGTGGAGGGAGGGATTGAATCTCCGCTTATGCTAGATCGGTAGCACCAACGCCTGCATGGCGCGAGAATGGCGAAATTGTCAGGAAGCAAGTTGAAAGCAAATGCGCCATTTTTGAAGGCGAAAAACAATCGCCGGATTTGCAGCGAATTAGGCGCCAGGCAAACGTTTGTTGAATAAATTTACGCGCAGTTAATGGAACGTTTGCTGATTCACAGCACGGCTTTCGTTGGAAATATTGTGAAACATGCTTTCAGTTTTATTCGCAACACGAGTCGCTTTTGCTTCGCGCGGTCATTCCCCTTCAACGAAAAACGAAAAAGGCCGGTCAACCTGAATGGTCGACCGGCCTTCTCATTTGCAGCTATCCGTGTGCCGGCGTCAACGCCAGCGACGCTTATTTGGCGAACAGTGACGACATATCGGCGAACGCCTTGAACTCGAGCGCATTGCCCGACGGATCGAGGAAGAACATCGTCGCCTGCTCGCCGACCTCGCCCTTGAAGCGCACATGCGGTTCGATGATGAATTCGACGCCGGCCTTCTGCAGTTTATCCGCGGCGGCCTGCCATTGCTCCATCGACAGCACCGCGCCGAAGTGGCGCACCGGCACCGCGTCGCCATCCACCGCACTGGTATGACGGTGACCGACTTCATCCGGCGCCAGATGCGCGACGATCTGATGGCCGTAGAAATTGAAATCGACCCATGCGTCCGAACTGCGCCCTTCCGGGCAGCCGAGCAATTCGCCGTAAAACTCACGCGCGGCGGCAAGGCTATGAACAGGAAACGCCAGATGGAACGGCGGCAAAGCGGTTTCGGCAACGCTCATGATGGTAAGACTCGCTGGGTGGGTGTGAGGATGAGTTACGGCTGTCACGATCGGCACGACCGGCAATCGGCTCAGGTGAAGCAAAGTCTAACCATGAATAAAAATGTTGAGAAACGATATATATTTGACCTGACCATCATCAAAATCGATTGATCGACCATGCTCAGCGAGTTGAAAACCTTCATCGCCGTCAGCCAGTACGGCACGTTTTCCGGTGCGGGCGCGCGCATCGGGCTCACGCAATCGGCGGTCAGCGCGCAGATGCAGCGGCTCGAGCAGGAACTCGGCTTCCCGCTGTTCGACCGCACCGGCCGCTCGGCGACGCTCAACGAGGCGGGCCGCGAAACGCTCGCGCTCGCCGAGGAAATGATGACGCTCTACGCGCGGCTCTCCGAGCGCAGCGGCGCCGCCGCCGAAAGCGGCATGCTGCGGGTCGGCGCGATCGCGTCCGCGCAGGTGGCGCTTCTGGCCGACGCGCTCGCGCGCTTTCGCGTCGACCGTCCCGGCTGGCGGATTCGCGTGGTGCCGGGCGTGTCGCTGGGGCTGCTCGGCCAAGTCGACGCGGGCGAACTCGATCTGGCCGTCATCATCAAACCGCCGTTCGCGCTGCCGTCGGAGCTCGAATGGCGCACGCTGGTCGCCGAACCGTTCGTGCTGCTCGCGCCGAAAAAGCTCGCGCGCGGCGGCCGCTCGTGGCGCGAACTGCTGCGCAGCGAGCCGTTCATCCGCTACGACCGCGCGTCGTTCGGCGGCCGGCTCGTCGATCGTTTTCTGCGGCGCGCGCGCGTTGGCGTGCGCGATGCGGTCGAACTCGACGAATTGCAGGCGATCGTGCAACTGGTCGCGCGCGGCATGGGTGTCGCGCTGATTCCGAACACGGCCGGTCTCGGCAAATGGCCGGCGAGCGTCGTCGCACTCGAACTCGGCGATGCGACTTTCGAGCGTGAGATCGGACTCCTGCTGCGGCCGCGGCATAGCCGGCCGGTTGTCGCCGATGCGTTGGCGGAGTGTATTGCGAGCGCGGCGCACGGTTGAGCGCTTGGCGCGCCGAGTTCGACGCAGGTTCGATTCGGCTTCGAATCGAGTGTGCTGCCATATGTACGCGCAACTGTATCTGTGAGCGGCGCGCGACGGCGCGCAGAATCGTTGCTTCATTCAAGCGGCCGTGTGGTGCGTTGCATCGCATTGCCGAACACGCACCCCGCCCTTACATTTGCCCGCCATGATCGCCAGCCCTGTGCTCACCGCCGATGTCCTGATCGCCTACAGCGCCTATTTCGTCGGTACCGCGAGTCCTGGTCCGAGCAATCTCGCGATCATGTCGCTCGCGATGAGCGCGGGCCGGCGCGCGGCGCTGGTGTTCGCGCTCGGGGTGGTATCGGGCTCGTTCTCATGGGCGCTGCTCGCGTCGCTCGGGCTGTCGGCGCTGCTCGCCACCTACTCGGAATGCCTCGTGGCGATCCGGATCGCGGGCGGGCTGTATCTGCTGTGGCTCGGCTTCAGGTCCGCGCGCTCGGCGTTGAGCGCCGGCAAGCCGGACGCGAGCGCGGCGCGCGTCGACGAACCGCTCGGGCGGCTCTATCTGCGTGGCCTTTTGCTGCATCTGACGAACCCGAAAGCGGTGCTCGTGTGGCTGTCGATCGTGTCGCTCGCGATGTCGCCGGTACACGGCGCCGCGCACGTGATGCCGGTCGTGCTGGGCTGCATGGTGATCGGCGCGACGGTGTTCAGCAGCTACGCGATGCTGTTTTCGACGGCATCCGCGCGGCGCGTTTATACGGCGATCCGGCGCTGGCTCGATGGCTCGCTCGCGGTGATGTTCGGGATTGCCGGGATCAAGTTGCTGACGTCGAAGATCTAGCGTGGCCCCGCGCTCGCCGCTGCAAAAGCGGCTCTATCTCCGATTCAAAACCGGCTATTGATGAGCGTAATATCCGCCGCCCTGCCGCTACGCCATCAACAGCGCTTCATATTCCGCGCGGAACTGATCGATGGAACTCTCCACCACCGTCACCGCGCCATCGATCAAACCGCAACGCCCGCTGCCGGGAAGAACGCGGCACAGATTCTCCAGTGCATCCAGATCGGCACGCACGCCGCGGCCCGTGTCGAGCCGGTTCAGAAGCCGCATCATCTGAAACGTTCCGCCCTTGCAAGGCGGGCACTGCCCGCACGAACCCTGGGCGAAGAAGCTCACGTAGTCCGCGACCTTGCGCACGATGCTGGTGCCTTCCGACACTACGATCATCGCGCCCGTCCCCAGACGCGAACGGCGTTGACGCACCGAGTCGAAGTCCAGTGCCACGTCGAGATCGCGCTTCGCCAGCAGCGTGTTCGATGGGCCGCCCGTGAAGACCGCCTTGAACTCCTTGCCCTGCAGCATGCCGCCGCCGTGCTGGAACACCAGCGTCTCAAGGCTCGTGCCCATCGGCAGTTCGTACAGGCCGGGACGCAGCACGTCGCCGGAAAGAGAATAGAGCTTGGTTCCGGCCGCGCTCCCCGCTCCGAGGTCGCGATACCACTGCGCGCCGTGACGCAGAATCCCGGGCACGTGGGCCAGCGTCTCGACGTTGTTGACGATGGTCGGCGCGCCGTGCACGCCCTGCTCGGCCGGGAAAGGCGGTTTGCGCCGAGGAAACGGAAAGCCGCCTTCGACGCGCGCGACCACCGCCGTTTCCTCTCCGCCGATGTACAACCCCGAACTAGGCACGACGCCAAGCGACACGGGTGCGCCGATCCAACGCTCGACAGCGGCCAATTGCGCGTGCCCCGACCACTGCTTGACCGCCTCGCGAGTCGCGGCGAGCGAGCCCGTCTGATGGGGATTCACGTACAAGACGACATGGTTGGCCCGCGTCGCCACCGCGGCGATCAGCGCGCCCTCGATCACCTGATGCGGCGTGTGTTCGAGCAGAAAGCGATCCTTGAAGGTGCCCGGTTCGTCTTCGTTGCCATTGCAAACGACGTACTTGTCGCCGTCAGGGGCGGCCGCAACCGGCGCCCATTTTCGATGCGTGGGGAAGCCAGCGCCGCCCATGCCACGCAAGTCGGCCCGGGCGAGCTCGGCGATGATCGCCTCCGGGTCGTCGAGCGCTTGGGCGAGTCCCTCGCCGCCGCCGCGCGCGAACCATGCATCGAGGTCGGCGCCGACACGGAAATCGTCCCTCATCAAGCACTGATTCAGCGTTTGCATCGCGTGCTCCGTGGTTCCCGTCACCGGATGCCGCCGATCACGCGACCCCGCGCGCTCGCGCGCAATCCCGCATCGACTCGCAGATCGAAATGGGCATAGGCGGGAAAGAGCTGCGGCGCCTTCACGTGAAGCGGCAGTCCCGCCAGCGTCAGCTCTCTCTGCCACGCGTGCACATGACCGATTCCGGCGCGGTTCGTCATCACCCACTCCCTCGATTGCGCGGCCTTCGCGCCGGCACGGCGGCCGATGCTCAGAATGTCGAGCAGCGCGTTGCCCATCAGACGGTTGCGGCCGTGGATGCCGCCCGTCATCTCGCCGACGCAGAAAAGGCCGGGGACGTTGGTGGCGCCATTTTTGTCGATCGCGACGCCGCCGTTCTGGTAGTGGAGCGTGGGATAAACGAGGAAGGGCTCCTGCGCCGCATCGATGCCGCACTTGTCTGCAAGATGGCGAAGCGTGATGAGGCGTTTGGCCAGAATGCCCGGGTGCTCGATTTCGAGTGTCGGCGTATCGAGGAACACCCCGAGCTGGCCGTCGCGCTCGATCCCGCGACTCTGTGCGCACTCGCGCAGGATCGCCGACGCGACCACGTCGCGCGGCTCGAGTTCGTCGACGAAACGTTCGCCCGCGCCGTTCAGAAGTCTCGCTCCCGCGGAGCGCGCCGCCTCGGAAATCAGGCCGCCCGCCAGATGGTGCGGGTAGGCGATGCCGGTCGGATGGTACTGGAACGAGTCGAGCTCGCGCAGGCGCGCGCCGATCCGATAGGCGAGCACGAGGCCGTCGGCGGTGGCGCCGTAGTGGTTCGAGGTCGGAAACGAATTCAGGTGCAGTCGCCCCGCGCCGCCGGTGGCGAGGATCACCGCGCGCGCACGCACCAGCACGAAGCTACGCCATTCAAGGTTGTAGATCACCGCGCCGGCACAGCCGCCGTGCTCGTCGGACAGCAGCTCTACCAGAGGGCAGCGGTTCCACAACTCGATGCCCGGGTCGAGGTCCACCGCCTCGCGCAGCACGCGCATCATTTCGAGGCCCGTATAGTCGCGATACGACAGAATGCGCGCCGCCGACGCGCCCCCGGCTTTCTTGCGCAGCAGATTGCCGCCGATCGGCTGGTCCTCTTCCAGATCGAACGTCATGCCGAGCTGGATCAGCCAGCGAATCACGTCGGGACCGTCCATCACCATCTGGGCCACGAGTTCGGGCTCGCCGCAGAAGTGTCCGGCGCGAAGCGTGTCCTCGAAGTGCAGTTGGGGACTGTCGTCCTCGCCGATGGCCGCCTGAATTCCGCCTTCGGCCATCACGGTGTTGCTGTCGCCAAGACGCAGCTTGGTGGCGAGCATCACGCGCGCGCCCTGCTTCGCCGCCGTGAGCGCCGCCGCGCAGCCGCCACCACCGCCGCCGATTACCAGCACGTCGGTCGTCATCAACTGCGCGCCGGCGATATCGACATCGTCGATCAGCGCGTTGGCCTGCAGATGCCGCGCGAGATCGGGCTGACACGGCTCGCCGCGATTAACCCCGACACTCAGCGCGACCCGCGCATGCGGCCCATGATCGGGGTGATAAGCCTTCAGCAGTTCATCGACCGGAACGTCGTCGCCGCGGAGCGGGGCCGCCATCCCGGGGCGGTAGCGCTGCCGCGCGGTTTCGTAGGGTATGCCGGCGGACATGACGATTCGCTCCGCTCAGCGCGGCGGTTGAGCGCCAGGCGCATCGAAGTCGATCTTCAGCTCGCCGCTCTCGATCTGCCGCAGCCGTCGCATCAGATTGGCCGGACGCAGCGAAAGCGACGCGATCAACCGGCGCACGAACACACCCAGATGGTTGGGCCGGATATGCTCGGGGCATGCGAGCGTGCACAGGTTGCACATCACGCATTCGTCGAACACCTGGCTCGATGCGGGCAGATTGCCCTCGACCGCCAGGTTCACGCCGCGCTGCACATCCAGCCCCTTCGGACAGGCGCGATCGCAGCCGCTGCAATGACGGCAATGCGCCGCTTCGGGGAAGATCTCGGCGATCTTGCTGAGCGCCTGCCAGCTGTCGCTGATCTCTTCGATTCGATATAGGTGACGTTCCGACTCGGTGAAGTAATCGAGGAAGGCGACCTGCATGCCCTCTTCGACGAGGGTCTCGCAGGCGAGCGCGGTTGTGACTTCCTGCTCGCCGCTACGCCGCACCATCACACGGCACGAGCCGCACACGCCCTGGGACATGCAGCCGACACCCTCGACGAGAGTCTGCCCCGCATGCCCCATGGCCTGCAGAATCGAGCAATTGCCAGGCGCCTGAATCTCGCGCCCTTCGATACTCACGCGAACCATGGCCTCGTCCTCTCCTTGCATGCCGTGAGCACTTCACTGGCGAACGCGCAAAAAAGGTCATATAAACCTTAGCACAAGGACGGTTATGAGAATGGGGCATGGCACGAAAACTGTCTGCAAGGCTGCGGTATTTCTACTGATTTGCGCGCCGATCCTGCTTTGAGGTTTGAGGCCTGTCTTCTAGATATCGAAGTACAAATAAAACTCCCATGGATGCGGGCGCAATTTGATCGTGTCGATCTCGCGGCTGCGCTTGTAGTCGATCCATGTCTGAATCACGTCGTCGGTAAAGACATCGCCTTTGCGCAGGAACGTGTTGTCGGTTTCGAGCGCCGCCAGCGCCGCTTCGAGGGAACCCGGCACCTGCCGTATGTTGCGCGCTTCTTCGGGCGGCAGATCATAGATGTTGCGATCGAGCGGCTCGCCAGGATCGGTCTTGTTTTCGATGCCGTCGAGGCCGGCCATCAGCATCGCCGCGAAAGCCAGGTACGCATTGGCCGACGGGTCCGGACAGCGGAACTCGACGCGCCGCGCGTTCGGCGAATCCGAATACATCGGAATGCGCGCCGCGGCCGAGCGGTTACGCTGCGACATCGCCAGATTGACGGGCGCCTCGTATCCCGGCACGAGGCGCTTGTACGAATTGGTCGTCGGCGCGCAAAAGGCCATCAGCGCGGGCGCGTGCTGGAGCAATCCGCCGATGTACCAGCGGCACATGTCGGAAGTCAGCGCCCAGCCGCCCGCGTCGTAGAAGAGGTTCTGCTCGTCTTTCCACAGGCTCTGGTGACAATGCATGCCGCTCGCGTTGTCGGCGAACAGCGGCTTCGGCATGAAGGTTGCAACCTTGCCGTGCCGACGCGCGACGTTCTTGCAGATGTACTTGTAGATCATCACGTTGTCGGCCATGCGGGCCAGCGTTGCAAAGCGCATGTCGATCTCGTTCTGTCCGGCGGTCGCGACTTCATGGTGATGCACTTCGATCTGCACGCCGGCCTGCTGCAGCGTCAGCGCGATTTCCGAGCGGATCTCCTGCAGCGTGTCATGAGGAGGCACCGGGAAATAGCCCTCCTTATAGTGCTGCTTGTAGCCGAGGTTGCCGCCGCCGTAGGCGCCCTCGTCGCGGCCGGTGGTCCAGTCGCCCTCGGCCGACTCGACGTAGTAATAGCCGCAGTGCTGATCCTGGCCGAAGCGGATCGAGTCGAAGATGAAGAATTCGAGCTCCGGCCCGAAATAACACGTCGTCGCGATGCCCGTCTGGCGCAGATAGTTCTCCGCCTTTTTCGCCACGTAGCGCGGATCGCGCGAATAGGGCTGTCGCAGCACTGGATCGACCACGTCGCAAATGATCGACAGCGTCGGCGTGCCGCAAGCCGGGTCCACGAAGGCGGTTGCCGGGTCGGGCCGCAGCAGCATGTCCGATTCGTGGATCTCCTGAAAGCCGCGGATCGATGAACCGTCGAAACCGATGCCGGCGCTGAACAGGTCGTCGTGAACTTCGGGGAGCGTGATCGAGAAATGCTGCCAGAGGCCGGGCAGATCGGTGAATTTCAGGTCGACGATCTGAATATCGCGCTTTTGCAGCAGGTCGATCACATCGCTTGCGTTCTGCGGTCGCGTGACGCGATAGCTGCCCGCTTCGACGGACGCCGCAAACGGCGATCCGGTGCTTCCTTGCGTACTGGCCATGAGCTTTGCCCTCTTGCGCCCCCGTTACCGCCGGTTTACTTATAGTCCAACGTTAGTACTTCCGTGGGCGAAAACAAGGCGGCGGTGAGTGGGCCTAGCGGTCTTGCTCCAAGCCCTTCAAATGGGCCTGCCCCGCATCTCTGGCAGCGGCGGCGGTCGCATATGTCTCGTCCGAAACGAGCGAGCGTCTGACCTCACGGGCCGCGAAGTCGACCAGCGTGATTACCCAGACATGCTCGCCACCCTGCTCCGCCGTTTGCACGAAAGCGCGCACGTCGCCCTTGTCGTCTGATTTCATCGTGACCTCCTTGTGGAAAAGTCGCGCGCGGGAAACGGCTGCGCGACGATTGAGACGCTCGCGAGCCGCGGTGCATTCCTCGCGGAGCGCGTAACTTGATCTTAGGCAATCGAATCGGTCCTTTGACGGTTTTCTCGCTTCCGATGACGAGCACAGCCGGTGGGTCCGGCCGCAAAAGCGCGGTGCCAGCAGCCAGCTAAAGCCGATCGATCAGGAAATCTTGCAGGGAGTTCAACACCTCGTTCGGCGCATCCTCGGGCAGCAGATGGCCACCGGGCAGGCCCCTGCCGGTCACGTTTTCTGCCCACCTGGACCAGGTGTCTGTGGGTGAAGCCTTGCTCGCCCTCTGCTCTTTCTCGCTCCACAGCACCAGCACCGGACAGGCAAGCTTTCGGCCCGCCGCTGCGTCGCTCGCGTCGTGTTCCAGATCCTCTGAAGCAGCGGCACGATAGTCTTCGCAAATCGCGTGCCGCACGCCGGGATTCCGGAATGCGGCTCGATAGGCATCGAGCGCCCGAGGATCGATTCGCTCGAGTCCTCCGGCCATCTTCGCAAGCGCGGCGTCGATGAAAGCGTCAGGATCGGCCGCCAGCATTCGCTCTGGAAGGTCCGCGGGCTGCGCCAGAAAAAACCAGTGCCAGGCGTCGAGCGCAAAGGTCTGATCGACAGTCGCGAAAGCATCGAGCGTGGGCACGACGCACAGCGATGCATAAGCAGTGACGCGCCGAGGGTGGTCGAGCGCAAGCCGGTATCCGGCGCGAGCGCCTCGATCGTGCCCGACTACGGCGAATCGTTCGTGCCCGAGCCGCGCCATCAACGAGACGAGCGCACTGGCCATACGGCGTTTGGTCCAGCGCCGCTGATCGTTGCGGCTCCGGCTGGCACCGTATCCCGGCAGGTCGGGCACGACGAGGGTGTGAGATTTCGCGAGCGTCGGAGCAATCAATCGCCATGCAACGTGGGTCTGCGGATAGCCGTGCAGCAGCAGCACCGGCGATCCGGTTCCGCCGATGACGCCTCGAAACGCGACGTCGTCAGTTTCGATGTCGAGCCTCGCAAAGCCAGCAAAGAAGTCCTCCGCAGCAACTCTTTCGATTTCGGGTGCCATGACTCGTCCTCATGAAAGCGCGCGTCATTTCCCGGACACGGAACTGACGAACTCGGTCAGATCGCGATTGAAACGATCGGGTTCCTCGATGAACGACGCGTGACCCGCGTCGGCGAACACCTTGCTCTGGATGCGTGGATTCAGCGCGCTCGCGCGGGTCAGCGTCGCGGGCGTGTCGACGAGAGCGTCGCGGCCGCCATAGATAAACAGCAGCGGCCGCTCGAGTAACGCGGACCAGCGTTCGAATGGGCGAGCCCTATCCACTTTGCGGCGTGAAACGGCGTCCGCCAGTCCGTCTTGCGAACGACATAAGCGACGCTCGAGGTAATTCCTCGACCGAAAGCGCCCACAGCGAATACGCGACACTGCGCCGGAACAACAAGCTGACAGCAGCGCGAAGCTGCCCCCGGCCCAGCGCGTACACCGAATCGGTCACGGCGATCGCGCCGTGCATCAGAATGCTGGCATGCCGGTAGCATCCCATCATGCAGGCATTGCAGGGCTCCCGTTGATCGGGCAGACGGTCGAGGTCGAACACGGAGCCCATCGGCTCGGGCCACGCCTCGCAACGCCAGACATCGAGGTTCCAGTCGATATAAAAGTACTTGCTGCCACCAATACATGGAACCAGTTGCGGCTCACCGCGCACGAAGCGCGCGACCTCGTCCAGCGCGGCGCTCGGGTCCATCACCCGGAAGTGCTTCTTCAGGCGGGCGATCGCGCTCAACGCTTCGAGTAGTTCGTCGGTATTCAGGTCGACGAGTTTCGAGTCTTCGTCGTACACGAGCGATGTCGATCCAAACGCCTCGCGCCGCGGATAGGAAAAAACCACCGCATCGAAGCCAAGCCGCTCGAGCGTCTCGGGAAGCAATTCGTAATTGACCAGACGGCTCACCGTAATCGATGCGCACACCTCGATGCCGAAGCGATGGGCCTGAGTGATGCCCTCTCGGATGCGGGCCTCGAGACCGCGCAGGCCGCGATTGCGCTCATGCTCGCGCATGTCCGCGCTATCGATGGAAATCAGCAGACGCTTGAGGCCGGCCTCCGCTAGTTGCTTGATGTGGCGCGGCAGAAACCAGCCGTTGGTAATCACACCGCACTGAATGCCGGCCCTGGTGGCCGAAGCCACCAGCGATGCGATCTGGGGATGAACCAGCGGCTCGCCGCCTTGCAGCGTCATGTAACGAATCCGGCGCCGGCGCAGGATCGGCAGTGCGCGCGCGAATTCCTCGGGATCGAGATAGCGACGTGGCCCCGCCAGATTCTTCTCGCGAGAGAACCCGCAGAAGTCGCATGCGGCGTTGCAAACGTTCGTCACCGATACGTCGCACACCGCGGGCAGCGGGTTGCGCGGTTCGCTGACGGCGCCGTCTACATGCCGCAGATCGCGCCACTTGATGATTCGCTCTGTCGTATCCATGGGACCCTCACGGCCTGCCGACGAATTCGTCACGAGGCTTCATAGAATACGCTCAACCTGCTGAGCGTGATGCATTGTTACGCCTGCCGTCGGGTTCGGTGCGTGCCGTCAATGCGAGTCCGATCACGGCAATACCAGCGAACAGCGCTGGCAGCAGGAACACATTCGGCAGGCCCAGCATTTTTACCCCGAGACCGCCGGCGACCCCGCCTAGCGCCGACGCGAGAGCCGTCGAGCTCATGAAAATCGCCGATGCGGTCGCCACCGCGCTGGGAAGCAGGCGTTGAGCAACGAGGATGCCCAGCACCATAAAGATGCCCCATACACCCCCCATCAGAACCTGTCCGGCGAACATGCCCGTTGCGGACGGCCACAGCGCAAAGCAAAGGTTGGCAAACACTCCCAAGGTGGCCGCGATGCACATCAACCACACGTTGCCGACCCGGCGGCCCAGTCCGATGCTGAAGGGCATGATGAGTAGCTCGACGAAGGGCTGCACACCGATGACCGCTCCCCGTACGGCCGGACTCAGCTTCAGGTGCTCTTCCATATAGATCAGCAGGAATCCGTACTTCACCGGCTCCCCAGCGTAGACCAGCACGAAGAGTCCAGTGAACGCCAGCAGAGGAAGCATGGCTCGCAGGCTGGCATGGTGATGCACGGGCTCGCTCGCCGACTCAGTCTTCAGCTTTGCGACGGGGTTCAGCGTTCCGAGAGGTGCGATCTGAAGAAGCATGCAGATGGCGGTCATCCACAGCATGGGGCGCAAGCCATAGGCCGCCGCCGCCCACGCTCCCAACACAGGACCGACGATCCAGCCGCCGGTAAGCGCCATGCGAATGATGGCAACGACACGCTCGTTTGCGTCGTCGGGATTGCGGCTCAGTTCATCGTGAACAGCCGCGAAAATCTGCGACGCGGTCGCACCGGACACGGCCAGCAAAGCAACGGCAATGAAGAACGGCATCCAGACCGAAGTAGCGAGGGCAAGCCCCGCCCAGCCTGCAAATCCCGTGGCAGCACACAGGCGGAAAAGACCGAGGCGATTACCGGTGCGATCCGAGTACCGGCCGACGAAATACCCCGCCACCGGAGCTGCAAGGCTCGTCAAGTAATAGAGTCCGGCCAACGGCAGCGAGGCGCCGAGTTCCTTCACCAGGAAAAGAACGATCTGTGGCGCGGCCGCTGACGTGCCGAGTCCCGACAGAAACATGGCGAGCGTCGAGCCGCGAAACAGCCTCGACGTTGCAACTTGACGCAATGCGGATTCACTAGCGGTTTGATTTGAAATCGTGAGAGCTTCGCTACCGGTTTGGTCAGGCATCGTGAAATGAACTCCCTCGTGACAGCAACAAACATGACTTCCCGAACTTGTTCGGCGGAATTTCCCGGTCTGTCCGGCGCGCACGCTGCAGATTATCGCGAGCGCTTTTCGATTGCCATGGTCCAGTCGAAGTGGTCACTTCGTCGCTGCCGAAATCGCGAAGCCGATGCCTAATACTGGACCCGCTGATCGCAGCGGACCACACGAAACGCCTGACTGAATCCGTGCTTGCCAAGCGCGCTATGAATCATGCCGACCATAGGCCAATATCGGGGGGGGGGGCGCAAGAACAGCGCTGTCGTCGAGCCGGGAAGAATCAATCAGTTGGCAGAAACACTCGAGCATCTGCATTGGCGATGCGCCACGGTCGATGACCGCATCGACACCCGGCCACTCTGCGAAAGGAGACAGCGTACTGGACAGAACCGCGACGCGGCATTGCGGGCAGTGCCTGTTGATCAACTCGATCGCTTTTAACTTCGATGCAAGATGGCAGTCGCCGTCAAGCACCGTCAGTTGCGCGTCGCTCACGATTTGCCCCCGTACCGCATCAGCGCACGTCTCAAGCGTGGAAACGAAGCCTCGCACCCGGGCGATCACGAAGATGGATTCGGCAATCGGCTCATGTCCTCTGCGGAGGACGAGCAGGCGCCGTCCCTTACCAACGTTTGGCATCATGGTTCGCGCTCCATTGGCAGCCAGCAACGCGTAAATTGACTTCCACCTGAGAATCGTAATGCGATACCGCTCGCACGCCTCGGTGTAAGCGAGTGAATCCTCGCCCGAGGTGGCACGGACTAGTTCCAAGGCCTCGAACGCCGAATCGACTTCGCTTAGCGATATATCGAACGCATCTCGCGTATCCATGGCGAGTATTAGAGTCGAGTCACCTGGATTTCCAGCATACGTCGGCCCAGCCCCCTGCAGAAGGCCGGGGTGGGAAAGTAATTTCTTTTCGTCCGTTGGGCTTTCGTGCAGAACTCTTTTCTGCCCTCGGCAATTCGAGGGTTATTTCAACGGTTCGTCGGATTTGAAGCACTGCTCCCGCTTTCCGGCTCTGGGTCAGCCACCACGGTCGTGCGGCTTGGGCGGTAAGCAGATACTGGTGGCTGCAAAGCCTGGGATCAATTCATAGCAAGTTCTGCCGGGCGGCCGCTACGGGCTTCCATGCGATCGGCGGCACGATACTTGCGCACGCTTACATCGCAGCCTGTTGCCAGATTTGTACGCTCCCAGCCAGGTCCCCCAATCTCCACGAGGCGACGGCGAGAATCGGCGAGCGAAGATCCGTCGTTAGGCGAGAACCGACGTTCGAACGTCCCTGAGAACCGCGAAGACAGATTTCAGCTTTTTCGGGACGTTTTCGGCACAAATGGCGTGGGTATGTGCTGGACCTTCTCGCTTCCGCACTTCGGGCAAGCGGGATGAGCGTTTTCATGTTCAGCAAGATGCTCGGCATGTTCGAACATCTCACCGCACTTCTCGCACCTGTACCGGTAAGTCGGCATGGCATTCCTCCAACGAGAATCCTGCACGTCGTGCCGACCAGATGCGTTTACGACGTCGGCAATAACCCATTCTAGTGCAGGAAAGTGCGGGCGCTGATTGCGGCACTGACCGCGATGATCAGTTTGGCCCGTCACCTACCAGCCGAAAAACCTGCACGGCATCCTCCAACGTGGACGCCTGTTCCTGCATGCTGGCCGCCGCGGCTGCCACCTGCTCCACCAGAGCAACGTTTTGCTGGGTCATCTCGTCCATGTGTCCGATCGCGCGATTGATTTCGCCGATGCCGGTACTTTGCTCGTTGCTCGCGTGGGTGATCTCACCCATCAAGGTGACCACACTATCGACCGCCGTAACGATTTCGGTCATGTCCCGGCCAGCCTGGTCGACCAGTTCTCCGCCTGCGTTGACGTTGCCGACCGAGTCGGTGATCAGCGCCTTGATTTCCTTGGCGGCCGTCGCGCTGCGTTGGGCCAGGCTGCGCACTTCGGCGGCGACGACCGCAAAGCCGCGCCCCTGGTCGCCTGCGCGCGCCGCCTCGACGGCCGCGTTCAAAGCCAGGATATTGGTTTGAAAGGCGATCGAATCGATCATGCTGATGATGTCGACGATCTTGTGTGAACTGCCGCGGATCAGCGACATGGTGGTGACCACATGGCCCACCACGGTGCCGCCTTTGACCGCGAGATCGGAGGCCGACGCGATGTGCTGGTTGGCATGCGAAGCGCGTTCGGCATTGGCGCGGACCATCGCAGTCAATTGCTCCATCGTCGAAGCGGTTTGCTCGAGCGAGCCGGCCTGCGCCTCGGTGCGGGACGACAGCTCCGCGTTGCCGGCGGCAATCTCGCGCGCGCCCAGCGCGATCATATCGGACGCGCGTCGCACGTTGCCGACTACCGAGGCGAGGCCGACACTGATGCCGTTCATCGCCTGCATCAACTGGCCCAGTTCGTCGCGCCGGCTGACATGCACTTGCGCGGTCAGGTCGCCGGCCGCCAATTTTTCCGCGGCGGCCTTCGCTTCGAGCAGTTGCATGCCGAGGCCGCGCCGGGTCGTCACGAAGACCAGCGCGCTGACCAGCAGCGCGCCGAGCAGCCCGAAGCCGATCACCGCGGTTGGCAGGAAAGGCGGCGACGCCCCCACGGGGCTCGCCTGGTCCGGGATGATCACTGCCTGCAGCAGCCGACCATAGCCCAGCAGGAGTACGGTATTCGCGGCGAGGGTCAGCAGCGCGAGCCTGGCTCCGATCGACAGGTTCCACACCTCGCTGACATCGAGGCCGACGTATAGCGCGCCGATTACGTCACCGGAACTGTCCCGGATCGGCTCGTACCGTGTCATGTATTGCTTGCCGAATAGAGTCGCGTAACCGGTGTAGGGCTGCCCGCTGCGCAGCATCCGATAGCCGGGGTGCGAGCGGTCGAGTACCGTGCCCACGGCCCGCTCGCCGGTTTGCCTTTTGACCGAAGTGGCGACGCGCACGAAGTCGTCGCCTATCGCGACGAACAAGGTGCCCGTCGCGCGGGTTTTGTCGGTGAAGCGGTCAACTTCGCCATAGTTGAGGTTCAGCAGCGTCGTCCCGTTCAGCAGCCTCGGCGTCATCACACCGAGGATGTCGACACCGCTTGATTCGTCGCGTGTAAATGGAGCTGGAAAATACCCGGCGAGCGTTCGCGCGTGACGACACACCTGGGCCTTGAGCGGCAGCAGAGAGTACATGAAGTGAACCCCCGTCGACTGTGTCAGCGATTCGAATGAATCGGACGTTTTATTCTGATTTCATTAGACAGAATATTGCATGAGATGGCAATAGAGGGTGCTCGCTAATCTCAGATCACTGAAAGTGAGGCGCCGGGCGGGTCATAGATGCTTGAACACGCCGCACGCCAGAGCACGCAACTCTTCGAACTGCGTGACGAGTTGAAGGCACAGAAGGAAGGCGAGTATTGCCGAAGGTCCCCGATAGCGTTCGATCCATCGCAGCACCGGGGTCGCGTAGCGCTTGCGAATCGCATCGCGCGTCAGGATCAACGTGATCCCGATTCCCAGCGCGGCGCCCACCAGCAAATCGGTCGGATAGTGAAAGCCGAGATAGGCGCGCGGAAGGCAAATGAACAGCGCGGTATAGAGAAGCGCCAGCACGCCGATGCCCCGCCACACGAGGAAGATGCCGGTGGCGATAGCCATCCATAGCATCGCGTGATCGCTCGGGAACGAACTCCAATCCGACAACTGCGCAGCCTTGGTCGAGCCGCTTGCGAACTGCAGATGAAGTTCGGGGTTATAGATGGGACGCACTCTAAATGGCAACCAGTGCGCCAGCAGCCTTCCGACGAAGAGCGCCACGACACCGCTGAGAAGCGTCGCGAGCACGATTTCGCGCCGTCATTCGGCGCGTTCGTCTCGTTGAAACCAGATCCACCAAAGCACGGGAATCAATACCAAGCCTTTAAAGGAGTACAGGTCGGCGATGGCTTGTATCGATTGAGTCGTGAAATGACCGAAGCGTATGCTGGACAGATATGTTTCGATGCTCGAGTCGAAGCTGTTCATGTTTTTTTTTAATAATATCTGCTAACCGCAGCGAAACATCAGCCTAATCCAGCCAGGCGACAAGAAATGAGGCGCAGACAACGTCTGCCACCAACTTTTTGCTCGTTCCGATACCGCACGCGCCCGCCCCGTTATGGCGCCCCCTTCACCTGCTCATGCGGCTTCTCCACCCCCGCCATGCTCAGCGCCTCATGCAGCGTGCTGAAAATGCAGCGCTCCTCGACGATCGGCGTGATGCCATGCCGATCCATGTCCGAGCGCAAATAACGATTCACGCGCGCAAAGACCACTTCGATCCGATCGCGCTTGAGCGCCGAGCACAACTCGCCCACCGAGCGCGCTGCCGAATAATCGACATCCGTAATCGCGCTCGCATCGACGACGAACCAGCGCACGGCGTTCGGTGCGTGCTCGATCAGGCGGCGCGCGTCGTCGACGAAAAAATGATCGTTCGCGTAGAACAGGTCGGCGCCGAAGCGATAGACGATCAGCCCCGGCGCGGTCTCGATGCCGGGCACCGCCGGCACCGGCACCCACAAGCCGTCGCCGTTGGGCGCGAGCATCATCGTGTGCGGGCGGTAGCTGTGTCGCACGTGACGCAGCAACGACAACGCGACAGCGACCAGAATGCCGTGCTCGACGCCGATCAGCACGACCGCCGCCGCCGTGAACAACGCTAGCGCGAATTCGCCGGGACTTTCGCGGCGAATCGAAAAGAGCGACTGCACGTTGATCAGGCCGACCGCGATCGTAAACACGATGCTCGCGAGAATGCAGTGGGGCAAATACTGCAGATAGCGGCTGAAAAACAGCAGCACGATCACCACGACCGCAGCGAACACGAGCTGCGCGAATTGGCTGCGTGTGCCGGCTCGATCGGCCATCGCGGTCTGCGTCGGGCTGCCGTTGACGACGAACGCGCCGGAAAACGCCGCCGCCGCGTTGGCGGCCGCGATGCCGAGCAGGTCCGCGTTGGTATCGACCACCTCGTGATAGCGCTCGGCGAACACCCGGCTCGCGGCGGCGCTTTGCGCGACGATCATCACGAAGCACGACGCCGCGACCGGCACGAGATCGAGCGTCTGCTGCCACGTCACCGACGGAACCCGCAGCGGCGGCAAGCCGCCCTCCACCGGACCGAGAATCGAAATGCCGTGCGCGGCGAATCCGAACAGGTCGCTCGCGGCAATGCCTCCGACGACCGCGATCAACGGCACCGGCAGGCGCGGCCAGAAACGCTTGCAGACGAGAATCGCAGCCACCACGAAGAGCGAGATCGCCAGCGTCGGCCGATTGATCTGCGTGGCCTTGCTCACGACGAGCAGCAGTTGGTCCACACTGCGCGTCGCATGTCCGGGCACGCCGAGCATGTCTCCGAGCATCGCGATGCCGACCTGCACGCCGACGCCGGCGAGAAAGCCCAGCAGCACGGTGCGCGACAGGAAGTCGGCGAGAAAACCGAGCTTGAAGATGCGCGCGACGAGCAGCAATCCGGCCGTCAGCAGCGCGACCATCGCCGCGAGCGCCGCGTATTCGGCGCTCGACGCGGCTGCCATCGTCTCCAGACGGCTCGCGAAGATCGTCGCCGTGGCCGAATCGGCAGCGACGACCAGATGCCGCGACGCGCCGAAAAACGCGAACGCGACGAGCGGCAGGAATACCGTATAAAGCCCGGTGACGGCCGGCATGCCGGCAATGCGCGCATAGCCGAGCACCTGCGGTATATCCATCGACGCAAGCTGCACACCGGCCAGCGCATCACGCGCCGCCGCGATCCGGCTCAAAGGAAAAACGCCCTTCAGCACGCTCACACGTGCCGCCATTTTCTGCAGAGAATCTCGCATATGCGATGCCGACCCAAAACGAAGGTAATCGCGCATCGTGCCGCGAACCCGCACGCCAAGGCAAGACTTGCTGAAAGGTAAAACGGGCTATTGACGAAAACGAAAACGGGAAAGCAAAGCGAAAGGGCGCAAACGGTTGCCCCCTTTCAAATTGACGACGAACCAACGAATGCTAATCGCAATGCGAAAATCTGCACGGCACGGCCGCGGAAAGAACGCGTGAAGAAAATCTACCGTTTGAAACGTCCGGTCTGCGGATCCACATGGCGCGCAAAGCTAAACAGCGCAGCGATGCCGATCGGACAGGCGATCAGAAAGATGGCCAGCATCACACTCACCCCGTAACAACTTGTTACAGCCGAGTTTAAAGAAATTTGACGCAAGTTTAATGAGGGAAAACGCAAAGCAGTCTTGCGAAGAATTACGAGGACCTTTAAAAAACCGTCACATCCGTAAGTGAAAACGCGAATAAGCGCGCGACGGCTCGCGTCAAAAAACTCGAAGAAAATCCGTCGGACCTGAGAAAAGCCTCGCCGCGTATAGCTGGTAGCCGCGTCCCGGTTTAGTTCGCAAGTTCGAAACGGCGCCGGCATAACACAGCCGGGACGGCGCGCGTCCGCGCGCCACACATCACACCGCCACGATTAGGCAAATCCTTCTACCGGGTTGCGCCACGCGTATGTTTCTTCTGTATCGGCGCTGGCCCGACCGATTCGCGCATCGTCACGCTGACCGGAAACTCGCGGAAGATCTCCCACGTGGTGCCGTAACACTGGTTGATCAGCCAGCGCACCGCATTTTGCGTCAGCTCTCCGGTCGGAATATGCACCGACGTGAGCCCGGGCGCCGCGTACGCGGCCGAGTAGTCGTCGTCGTAGCTGATCACGGAAATGTCGTTCGGCACCGAAATGCCCGCCTGGTGAAAACGCGCGAGCACGGCGACAGCCATCGTGTCGTTCGCGCAGAACAGGCCGGTCACGCTCCGCTGCGTCTCGAGCAGCTTCTGCGCGGCCGCGTAGCCGCCTTCGGGCGAGAAGTCGGATTCGATCAGCAGGACGTCGTCGCGCGCAATGCCTGCTCGCGCGAGTTCGGCGAAAAAGCCGTCGATCCGCATCACGTTGTCCGACGCCGTAGCGGGCCCAGAAATCACCGCGATGTCGCGATGCCCGTGATCGAGCAGCGTGCGCGCCGCGAGTTCGCCGCCGCGCCGATGATCCGCGCTGAACGACGCTTCCGGCAACTGCTCGAACGCGCGATTCAGGAACACCATCTTCGGATGCATGCCATGCAGCATGATCAGGTCTTCGTCGTGCAGATCGTGGCTGATCACGACCACGCCATCGCAATCGCGGCCGATTAGAAAGCGCACTGCCTCGATTGCCTGCTCGCGCGGCGACACCTCGCCGCAACCGGTCGCGACCACGACATGCCGGCCGACCGCGCGCAACTCGGTGTCGGTCTGCTTCAGGATCGTGCCGTAGTACGGACCAAAGAAGGTCGGCACGAAGATGCCGATGATGCCTAGCTGCTGCGTCGCCATTGCCCGGCCGATCGACGACGGGCGGAAGTTCAGCGCCTCGATCGCCGCCTTCACGCGCGCCGCGGCATCGGCGGAAATCGGTCCCTTGCCGGAAATCGCTCGTGAAGCGGTCGACATGCCCACGCCGGCCAGTTGCGCGACGTCCTTGAGTGTTGCCACGCGGTTCTCCATCAAACCTGTCTCGACGAGCCGCTTCGCGCGTGACGCGGCGCGGCGTTATAAGCGCGCGCCGCTCGCTTCGTCGAATAGCGAGACATGCGCGGCGTCGAACGAGAACGCCACGGTGTCATCCTCCGCAATCGGCGCTTTTGTCTGATCGATCGACGCGATCTGTTCGCCATGATAGTCGAGCCAGATCACGCGGTGGTTGCCCATCGGCTCCATCAGCGAAACTTTTCCGCGCTCGCTGCCGCCTGCCGTGATATGCACGTCTTCGGCGCGCACACCGAGTACGCACGGCACACCGTGCGCGGGTGCCTGCGCGAACTCGTATGCCGACACGTCGATCCGCGCATTTCCGGAGCAGAAGTGGAGCACGCCGTCGCGCGTTTCGAGCGTGCCCTTCAGCAGATTCATCGCCGGCGAGCCGAGGAAGGTCGCGACGAACAGGTTGTTCGGCCGCGCATAGACCTCGGCCGGCGTGCCGAACTGCTGGATCACGCCGCCGCGCATCACGGCCATCCGTGTCGCGAGCGTCATCGCCTCGACCTGGTCGTGCGTCACGTAGATCATCGTCGCGCCGAGGCTGTGGTGCAGTTGCTTCAGCTCACGGCGCAGCTCGGTGCGCAGCTTCGCGTCGAGGTTCGACAGCGGTTCGTCGAACAGGAACACATCGGCTTCGCGCACGATCGCGCGGCCGATCGCGACGCGCTGCCGCTGTCCGCCCGACAGCTGCGACGGCTTGCGCTTGAGCAGCGGCCCCAGTTGCAGCATCTCCGACGCGCGTGCGACGCGCCTTGCGATTTCCGCCTTCGGCGTGCCGTTGATGCGCAGCGCGAACGACAGGTTGCGCTCGACGCTCATGGTCGGATAGAGCGCGTACGACTGGAACACCAGCGCGATGCGGCGATCTTTCGGATCGGCCCACGTCATGTCCTCGCCGGCGATCTCGATGCTGCCGTCGCTCGCGTCGATCAATCCGGCGATGCTGTGCAGCAGCGTGGACTTGCCGCAGCCCGACGGCCCCAGCAGCACGACGAACTCGCCGGCGAGCACGTCGAGATCGAGGTTCTCGATCACGGTGTTCGCGCCGAGCCGAATCGTCAGATTGCGGACCGCCACATTGGCGGGATGCGTGAGCGCCGCGGCGTCGGACGCGGCGCCCGCGCTTGCACCCGGCACGGCGGCCGCGTCGATCGTATTAGCCATGTCTGTCATGCCTTACCCCTTGACGGCGCCCGACGCAATGCCGCGCACGAACCAGCGGCCCGAGATGAAATAAACCGCGAGCGGCACCATCGACGTCAGAATGGTCGCCGCCATATTGACGTTGTAGAGCCGCTCACCGGTCGTCGTGTTGATGATGTTGTTCAGTTGCACCGTCATCGGCAGATTCTTTGTGCCGGCGAACACGAGGCCCAGAATGTAGTCGTTCCAGATGTTCGTGACCTGCATGATCAGCGCGACGACGATGATCGGCGTCGACATCGGCAGCATCAGCTGAAAGAAGATGCGCCAGAAACTGCCGCCGTCGATGCGCGCGGCCTTGAACAGCTCCTGCGGAATCGACGCGTAGTAGTTGCGGAACAGCAGCGTCATCACCGGCATGCCGAACATCGTGTGAATCAGCACGATGCCGGGCAGCGAGCTGAACAGATGCACGCTCGCGAGCACCCGCACGAGCGGATAGATCATCACCTGCACCGGAATGAACGCGCCGACCAGCAGCACGCCGAACAGCAGGCCCGCGCCGCGCGGCCGCCAGAACGACAGCGCGTAGCCGTTCACCGCGCCGACCATGATCGACAGCACCGTACTCGGCGCGACGATGCGCACCGAGTTCCAGAAGCCGACGCGAATGCCGTTGCAATCGAGCCCGGTACAGGCCGACTGCCATGCGGCAACCCACGCGTCGAGCGTGAAATGCATCGGAAACCCAAGCAGATTGCCGAGGCGGATCTCGCTCATCGGTTTGACCGACGTGACCAGCATCACGTAGAGCGGCAACAGAAAGAACACCGCCGCGGTGAGCAGGAACGCGTAGATGCCTAGGCGCGCCGGCGAGAACACCGAACGGCGAGGCCGCGTGCGCGCGCGCTGCGGCAGGCCGCCTTTGAGCGTGGAATCGAGCGTGTTCATTCTCTCTCCCCGCGCAGCGCCGCACGGCTGCGTGCATAAAAGAACGGCGCGAGAACCGCGAGCACCGTCGCGAGCAGCACGATCGATGCTGCCGACGCAAGACCGATATTCGCGCGTCCGAACAGATAGTCCATGATGAATTTGGCCGGCACTTCGCTCGCGGTGCCGGGGCCGCCCTGGGTCATCGCGACGACAGCGTCGTACAGCTTCACGACCATCACGAACAGCAGCACGAACGCGGTCGAGATCGACGGTCCGAGCATCGGCACCACGATGCTCGCATACACGCGCCAGCGTGGAATGCCGTCGATGCGCGCGGCTTTCCACAGCTCTTCGTCGATGCCGCGCAGGCCCGCGAGCAGCAGCGCCATCACGAGGCCCGAAGCCTGCCAGACGGTCGCGATCACGATCGTGTAGATGACCCAGTCCTGATCGACGATCCAGTCGAAGCGCGCATGCGGGAAGCCGAGGTTGCGCAGCACCTGCTGCGCACCGAGCGAGGGATTCAGAATCCACTGCCACACGAGCCCGGTCGCGACGAACGACATCGCGTACGGATACAGAAACACCGTGCGCAACGCGCCTTCCGCGACCACCCGTTGATCGATGAAGATCGCCAGCAGCAAACCGATCACCATGCACGCGACGATGAAGCACGCGCCATAGATCACGATGTTCTGCAGCGACATCAGCCAGCGGTCGTTGTGGAACAGCCGTACGTACTGCGTGAGGCCCGCGAAGTCGTTCGACGGAAACGTGTGCGAATTGCTGAGCGACACGCGCGCGGTCCAGACCATCGTGCCCAGATACGTGAACACGACGGTCAGGAGCATCGGCAGCAAGGCCAGCCAGACCGCGATCGAAAACCGCCGGTTCAGCTGCTTGTTTCGCGGCCTGGGTTGCGACTTGCCCAGTGGGTTCGAACCCTCGGCTGGCAGCTTGAGCGCGTGCATGGCGAGGCCTAGCCCTTCAGTGCGCTGGCGAACGCCTTCTGCGCGTCGTCGACGGACTCGTTCTTGTTCCAGAAGTTCGTCACGACGTCAGTCAGCGCACCTTGCGTATCGGGCGACAGCAGCATTTCCGGGTTCGGCAACTGGCGCGACTTGTCCTTCATGATCGCGATGCCCTCCTTCGCGCAGATGTCGAGGCTGCTTTCATCCACGTCACCCCGAATCGGAATCGAGCCCTTCTTCGCACTGAACGCAACCTGCGCGGACGGCGAGGTCATTACCGTGGCGAGCAGATTCTGCGCTTTGATAGCCGACGCGCTGTCGGTCTTCGGGAACACGAACACGTCGCCCGCAACCAGGTACGGCGAACGCGGACCGAAGCCCGGGAAGCAGCCGAAGTCCTTGCCCGCAGTCTGATTCGCCGCGAGGAACTCGCCCTTCGCCCAGTCGCCCATGATCTGAACGCCGGCCTTGCCCGAAGTCACGAGCGCGGTCGCGTCGTTCCAATTGCGGCCAGGCGAGCCCGGGTCGACGTAATCGTGCAGCTTCTTGAACGACACGAGCACCTTCTTGAACGCCTCGGAGTTCACCGCGTTCTGATCGTGATCGCGATAGACCTTCATATACAGGTCCGGGCCGCCCACATCGGCGAGCACCGCGTCGAACGTGATCTTCTCCTGCCACGGCTGACCGCCGAACGCGAGCGGAATCACGCCCGCGCTCTTCAGCTTGCCGAGATCGGCGATGAATTCGTCGTAGCTTTTGGGCTCGCTCGTAATGCCCGCTTTCTGGAACACCGGCTTCGAGTAGAAGAACCACGCCGGCATATGGATATCGACCGGCGCCGCGTAGAAATGGCCCTTCACGCGGATGCTATCGAGAATCGATTGCGGAAAAATGCCGTTCCAGTTTTCTTTCGCGGCGACGTCGTCGACGTTATTCAGGAGTCCCTGATCGATCAGATCGTGGAACTGCTTCGACGTATTGAACTGTGCGGCGGTGGGTGGATCGCCGCCGACGATGCGGTTGATCGCGGTGGCGCGCGCCTGGTCCCCGCCGGCGACCGCGTTGTCGACCCATTGGCCGCCGGCCTTGTCGTACGCGACGGCAAACTGACGAATTGCGGCCGACTCGCCGCCCGAGGTCCACCAGTGAATCACGTTAGCCTTGAGCGGCTCCGCGTGCGCGACGACGCCATACAGCGCCAGTGCCGCAACTACGCCTCGCAAGACCATTCTGTTGCTGTTCATTCCGTCTCCTCCAGGCTCCGCGCCCGTGTGTCAAGTCGAAATACCAACCAGCTCCACCCGGTTTTACATCGTTGCTGCGTCGTTTTGATTGTGTTTATTGCGCCTGCGCCTTGCGATCTTCGAGGAATTTCGACACCAGCTCCGCGCTGCGTTTAATCGTGCGCTTCTGCGTCTGGTAGTCGACGTGCACGATGCCGAAGCGCCGCTCATAGCCGAAAGCCCACTCGAAGTTGTCCATCAGCGACCACAGGAAATAGCCGCGCACGTCGACGCCCGCCTTGATCGCCTGATCGACCGCGGCGAGATGGCGCTTCAGGAACGAGATGCGCTGCGTGTCCTCGACGCGGCCGTCGATGACCTTGTCGTCCGATGCCATGCCGTTCTCGGTGATGTAGATCGGCGGCAGATTGGCATAGGTGTCCTTGAAGCCGGTCAGCAGATCGCGAAGACCGTCAGGGTAAACCTCCCATCCCATCTGCGTACGCTCGACATCTGCAAGCGGCACGTCCTTGAATCCATGACCGCCGTCGCTCGCCACGTTGGTGCGGAAATAATAGTTGATGCCGAGGAAATCGAGCGGCGTATTGATCGTGTGCATATCACCTTCGAGCACCAGCGGCTCGCTGCCCGGCCACAGCTCGAACAGGTCTTGCGGATACTCGCCCTTGAACAGCGGATCGAGAATCCACGCGTTGTGCTGAACTTCGAACAGTTCGGCCGCGCGACGGTCGGCGGCGCTGTCGCTATTCGGCGTGCCGCGCCCGACGTTCGCGACGATGCCCTTGTGCGAACGCGGATCGTTCGCGCGCAGCACCGGAATCGCGAGACCGTGCGCGAGCAGCAGATGATGCATGGCCTGCGCGGCGAAACGCAGGTTCGAGAGTCCCGGTGCGTGATGACCGTTGCCGTAGCCGAGATACGCCGAACACCACGGTTCGTTGAGCGTCGCCCACGCATCGACGAAGCCGTGCAGTTCGCGGCTCATCAGATCCGCGTAATCGACGAAACGGTACGCGGTTTCGCGATTGAGCCAGCCGCCGCGATCTTCGAGATGCTGAGGCAGATCCCAGTGATACAGCGTGACGAAAGTCGTGATGTTCTTCTCTTTGAGCCGTCCGAGCAGGCGCTTGTAGAAGTCGAGCCCCTTGTGGTTCGGCGCGCCGTTTTCGTCCATCACACGCGGCCATGCGGTCGACAGCCGGTACGCTTCGAGGCCGAGGCCCGCGAGCAGATCGACGTCCTGTTCCCAGCGATGATAGTGATCGCATGCGACGGCGCCGGTATCGCCCGCGAGCACCTTGCCCGGTGTGGCCGAGAACGTGTCCCAGATCGACGGCAGGCGGCCGTCTTCATTGACCGCGCCTTCGATCTGATACGACGCGGTGGCCGCGCCGAGCAGGAAGTCCTGGCGCCATAGCGACGAATCGGCGGGCGGTGTGAATGGATCGGAATGCGGGTCGCCGTGAGCGCTTGGATGTTCGGCGTCGACGACTGCGGATGCGTTGTTTACCACGGATTCTCTCCTGCGATGAGGTCGTTGAACCGGGTGTGGCGGAACTCGATGCGCTCTCGTTCGAACTTACGGTGAACACTTAAGTGGAAGCGCTTCCACACTGTCGAGTGAACGATAACAGTGGCGAAATCGGAGCAGCAATCCGGGTTTGTCTGGAGAGGGTTTCTCGCATCCGTGCGAGGGTATGCGGGGTGCATCGAGGGATGCCGCCATTCAACGCTAAATCCCAGATCGCCGACAATCTGCTTATCTACTTAGGCATGGAAGACGATTGCGATGAGCGAATTCAATCTGTCGAAACTCTATCGCGGCTATATCGCCTGTCTGAACACGCAGGACTGGTCAAAGCTGCGGGACTTCGTTGGCGAAGACGTGAAGTACAACGGACAACGAATCGGTCTGCCGGGCTATCGCGAGATGCTGGAAAGAGATTTCCGCGAAATTGCGGACCTGCACTTCGAGATTCAGATGCTGGTTTGCGAGCCGCCGCATATCGCAAGCCGATTGCATTTCGACTGCACGCCCATCGGCATGTTTCTCGGGCTTCCCGTGCAAGGCAAACGCGTCGAGTTCTGCGAGAACGTCTTCTACGAGTTCGGTGACGGCAAGATCCAGCAAGTCTGGTCGGTCATCGACAAAGCTGCGATCGAGAGTCAGTTGTAGCGGCGCAGGGACACGCCGCGCTCACGCGCTGCGCTGTGGCATCAGCCCGTCGCCACGATTGACGCTGCACTGAACCGCCCAGCGGCAGATCTATTTTATTTATCGAGCGAATGCGCTCGTCTACGGCTTGTCCTCTTCGCGATCGGGGTCGATGTCGGGATCGAGCGGCGGCGCGTCCGGGTCCTGCGATGGACCGATGTCGGGCAGATCCGTCTGCACGACGTCGGACTGATCCGGCCGGATCGGGTTTTCCTCCTTGTTCGGTGTGGTGGCCATGGCAGGTCCTCCTTGGGTCGTTGCCATGCTGAAATGGCAGCAAGTTCCGCTCCCGGTCCAGAGGCAGCCGTGTCCTTTCCGCTCACGAATCGAAGCCCATCTGCGCACGGCCAAGCTCAGTGAGATCGTGCGCCGTCGCGCGGCCGACGAAATCGACTTCGAAGTTATCGGCCGGAAAATCCGGCGGGCTCCTGCCTTCGAGAAAGCTCGGCAGTTGCCGCTTCAGGTACGCATCGTTTTTCGCGCAGGCCGGCAGCGAAGCGATATACATCACGTTGCTATAACCGTGGCCGCGATGCGCGTCCTCGACCGCGTGAATGACGTCGCTATGCCAGAACACGGTGTCGCCCGCCTGCATCAACGGAATCGACGACAGCGCATGAAACAGCGGCGCGTGATACTCGGACTTGATCGACAGCGCGCGACCCGGCATCGCTCCGCACAGATCGTCTTCGGCGACATCATCCTGAAGCGCGCGCAACAGGATGTAGACCATCGAGTTCGCCATCGGCACCAATTGCAGCGTGCCGTCGCCGGGACCTTGCGGCGTCAGCGCGGTCCAGCCCTGGAACGTGCGGAACATCGAACAGACGGCCGGCGAAGCGATCTCCTCGACTTCGGTGCGCCACGCGGCATCGAACGGATCGTAGTCGCGCCAGTGACCAGAGAACACATGGCGATAGACGTTGCGGAAATTCGGCTCGATCCAGCGCTCGACCGAACCGCCGTCGCAATGGGCCGACAATCCGAGCGATTCCGATCCGGGCGGCCGGCGACGCAGGCGGTCCGCATACACCGGCACATGGTTCGGATCGAAATGCACGCGCCCTTCGCTCTCGGTGCGCCACAGCCGGTTCAGGAACACGCGGGCCTGCGTGAGTTCGATCGATTGACGTGCGAGCACCTGCGGCTTCGACCAGTACACACCGTAGATTTGCGGCTTGCGCGAAGCGAGCTGACCGAAGTACTTGTCTTCCGCGCGATTCAGCAGCTTGGCGTCGAGGTCGTTGCGCTCGACGTATTCCGCGATGTCCTGATCCCATTGCGCGACGAGCGACCGGTCGAACACCCTGCGGATCACGCAGGCGCCGCGAGCTTTGACGAGCGCGATCTGCTCGTCGGTGACGCGGTTCGCCACGATGTCGGCGAACTGGATTTCCGGAATCACCGGCTCGCCGCGCTCACGCAGCGTTGCGATTCGCTCGGCCTCCTTCGTCATCGCCGCTGCGACGTCGGCGAACACTTCACGGTAGTTCGGCAGCATTGCGCGCAGTTCGCGCTTCGCTTGACGGATGGCTGCCGGCACGTCGTCGATTTGCAAGGCCATTGCATCGTCTCCATGGGGTTTCTGATGCTTGAAGCGTACGCGAACGAGCAGTGCGCGCGTGATACTATCCGGTCAATGATTTGACGATTTCGGACATGAAAGCCGCTTTCGAACATGTGGATTTTGGCCGGGACTGTTCGGTCAGGGTTTATCACCGCCGGCTGCCCCGCATCCCTTTCGAATGGCACCACCATCCCGAGTACGAGCTGACGCTGACGATGAACAGTCAGGGCAAGCGGTACATCGGCGACTCGGTCGCGACCTACGGCGCAGACGATCTGGTGCTGGTGCCGCCGAATCTGCCGCACACCTGGGCCTCGAACCGCTCGATCGACGCGGCGCACCCGCAGGTCGCGATCGTCGTCTGGTTCGACGGCGCGTGGCTGCGGCGACTCGCCGATGTCTGCCCCGAATACAACAGCCTCTGCGACCTGTTGCGCAGAGCGGCCTGCGGCCTCGCGTTCGAAGAGGGTGCCGGCGCGCGCATGCGCGAGCACCTGGACCGCCTGCTGTCCGACAAACCGCGCGAACGCTTGCAGGCGGCGCTCGACGTGCTGGATCTGCTGTCGACGCTTCCCGCCACGCCGCTCGCATCCCCAAGCGCATTCGCTGCGCGGACCGGCGCCGCCACTGGCCACGAATCCGATCAGCTCAATCGCGCGCTCGCATTGATCGAGACACAGTTCGCGCGTCCGCTGCGGCTTTCCGCGCTTGCCAAGGCGTCGGGGCTGTCCGAGCGCTCTTTGACGCGGCATTTCACGCAGCATCTTGGCGAGAGCGTCGGGCGCTACGTGACGCGTGTGCGAATCGGCCATGCGTGCCGGATGTTGACGGACACGCAAGCGCCGATTTCCGTCATTGCGACGCGCTCCGGGTTTGCAAACGTGGCGAATTTCAACCGGCAATTCAAAGCCGCCAAGGCCATGACACCGGTTGAATTCAGGCACCAGTTCGCAGACGCGCGGCGTGCCGGGCAACCGATGTCGCCGCAACTGACCGAGCGTTCGCCTTCTCTTCAGAGACGAAAAAACGCGCGCCGCCGCGTAGGACTAAGGTCTGATTGATGACAAACGCGCGCGTGCGACTATGCTTCGGGGTGAAACCCGAACTTGACGAGGTTCGCGATGCGGCAGGCCAAGATCGTTATAGTCGGCGCGGGGCTGGTTGGGGGATCGGCAGCCCTGTTCGTGGCGTTGGCCATTCCGAGCGCGAAAGTCGTCATCATCGACGTCGCGCGGGTGCGCGCTGAAGGGCAGGCTCTGGATCTCGCCCATGCCGCGGCATTCTGGGGGCACAGCCGGTTCCGCGCAGGGGACTACGAAGACGCGCGCGACGCCGACATCGTCGTGATCACGGCCGGCGCCGGCGTCAAACCCGGCGAGACGCGCCTGCACCTTGCCAGAACCAATGCGGAGATCGCGACCGAAATCGTCGGGCGCATTGCGCCGCTCGCACCCGAGGCCATCTACCTGATCGCAACCAACCCGTGCGACGTGCTGACCGGCGCCGTGTACGACCAGCTGCGTGGCGAGCGCGAGCGCGTCATCAGCACCGGCACCTCGCTCGACACTGGGCGGCTGCGCTCCCTGTTGTCCGAACGGCTCGGCGTGGTGGCCTCCGCGATCCACGCCTATGTGCTCGGCGAGCATGGCGAATCGGCGGTGATCCAGTGGTCGGCCGCGACCGTCTGCGGCATGCCCCTCGAAACCTTCCTGACGAGGAACGGCAAGGAGCTGGGCCCCGCCAGCAGGGATCTGATCCTGCGCTCCGTCCACGAGGCGGCCAAGCTCATCAAGGAAGGCAAAGGCGCCACCCATTACGGCATCGCCAGCGCGATAGGCAGGATCTGCGAGGCCATCGTGCACGACATGGATCTGATCCTGACGGTCGGCATCGTCCAGCCCGAAGTGGAAGGCGTACCGGACGTGTGCGTGTCGCTGCCGATGGTCGTCAATGGCGCGGGCGCGCGCCTGATCGCCTATCCTGAACTTGACCCTATCGAGCGCGAGGCCTTGCTGGGAAGCGCGCGCATCGTCAAGGAGGCGACGCAAAGCGTGCTTCACGAGCGGTGACGCTTTCTCGCGCACTCCGAAAAGGCCCAGCAACGCCGGCACGAGGTCCATCATGGCTCCCACACCTGCCAAGGTTTCACAGCCCACCAGCTCCCCGCCCGCCACGCCGAAGCCCTCGGTCGGACTGCCGGCGGGCATCTGGAAATATCTGGTGCCGGTCGCGGTCGGCCTCGTGCTGTGGTTTCTGCCCGCGCCCGCCGGCCTGCAGCCGAAGGCCTGGCATATGTTCGCCGTGTTCGTCGCGACCATTGCGGGCATCATGACCGCCCCGCTGCCGATGTCGGTGGTGGCCATCATCGGCTCGACCATCGGTGTGCTGGTCGGCGTTCTGACGTTCGCCGACGTCACCCGATCCACCGGCACCGACCTCGTCTGGCTCGTGATGCTCGCGTTTTTCATTTCACGCGGCGTGATCAAGACCGGCCTTGGCCGCCGGATCGCGCTCCTGTTCATGCGATTGCTGGGAAAGCGCACGACGGGGCTCGGCTACGGGCTCGTGCTGACCGAACTCGTGATCTCCCCCGCGATGCCGAGCATCACCGCGCGCGCGGGCGGCGTGATGTTGCCTATCACGCGAGCGATTTCCGAAGTGCTGGGCAGCCACGCCGACGATCCGGAGTCACGCGCGAAGGTGGGACGCTATCTGATCCTCTGCGCCTTTCACGCGAACATCATCACGGCGGGTATGTTCATCACGGCGATGGCGGGCAACCCGCTCGCGGTCAAGCTGGCCGCCGACCAGGGCGTGTCGATCAGCTGGCTCGACTGGGCGCTGGCGGCGTCGATCCCTGGTCTGCTGTGCCTCGCCGTGATTCCGATCGCGATGCTCTGGATCGCCCCGCCGCATGTCAGACGCACCCCCGATGCGACCGACCTCGCGCAACGGGAGCTCGCGACGATGGGCTCCATCTCGGTCAAAGAAATCATCATGGCGTGCATCTTCGTCGGCTTGCTGGTGCTGTGGGTGTTTGGCGACGATCTCGGCATCGGCGCGACGCTCGCGGCGGCGATCGGCGTGTCGTTGCTGTTCATCAGCGGCGTGCTGACCTGGCAGGACGCGCTGAACGAGAAGTCCGCCTGGGACACGATGATCTGGATCGGCCTGCTCATCATGCTGGCCTCCAAGCTCAACGAATATGGGATGGTGGCCTGGTTCGGCAAGGAATTCGGCCAGCACCTCGCGGGCTTTCCGATGCTGGCCGTCTATATGCTGGTGGCGGTGATCTATGTTTACATTCACTACTTTTTCGCCAGCGCCACCGCGCATATCAGCGCGCTGTTTCCACTTTCGATGGCGCTGATGGTCGCCGCCGGCGTCCCGCCCTTCGTCGCCGCGGTCTCGCTCGGCATTCTCAGCAACGTGAACGGTTGCCTGACGCAATATGGCATCGGCTCCGGTCCGGTCATGTTCGGCGCGGGCTACGTGACCCAGGGTGAATGGTGGAAGGCGGGCTTTTTGATGAGCCTGTTTTACATGGTGGCCTGGCTGGTGGTTGGGCCGCTTTGGTGGAAGGTGCTGGGGCACGTATGAGACAACGCGACTTTCGACGCGCGGACCGTACGGCCCGCGCGCACGTGATCCTGCTGCGCTTCCCGCTTCGTCAATCGCGGACGGGCGTGATTCGCGCAACTTCCCAGCTCGTCATCGAGCGGCGCCGATCACCGCGACGCCGTCAGCGGCGCTAACGCTCTCGCAGGCTGGCGAGACGAAGATCATCTACTGGCCCGCGCCGCTCGCCTCGAAACTCCCCCGGTCATAAGCCTCGCAATAAGCCTTCCAATCCGCCGCGACCTGCGCCTCGCACTGCGTGGCGAGATCGATCAACGGCAGTTGCCAATCGCGCCGACTGCCATACGCGATCAGATCATCGGCGATCGCCGACTTCTGCCGTCCTCCGCTGCGCAGATGCGCCCACGCGCTCAACTCGGCCATGCTGTTGATCACCGCTTCGAGCCGCGGCAGCTTGCCGTCCCAGTCGGCAAGGGCGACGCGATCTTCCGATGGCTGCAAACCGCGCAGCACATAGGAGCGCTGATTGAATTCGACCGCGTGCAAAAAGGCCTGCGAGACCGCCTGATTGCGCCGCTGCACCTCGACGACACGCTGCGCCTCGGTCTGCCACTTCGGCTGCGTTGCCTTCACGTGAGCACTGACCGACGATGACAGCGCCTCTTTCAGATCGATCAGGTAGTTGCCATCGGGCGAGCCCTTGCCCTCGACCAGAATCACGTAGCGATCGACACCGAGGCTGCCCGTGCCCGCGATGCGTCGCGCGACATCGAGCGTGCGGTAGAAGTCGGGATTCGGCTCCGTCGCCGCGAACCGCTGCATGAACTGCACGACCGCCGCGCGCCGCTCATCGCTGACCGGCAGCGCTTTCTTGCCGTCGACCTTAAGCATGCGCGTCTTGCCCTTGAGCACCGTGCGCCGGTCCAGATGCGCGGCGCGCGTGCGGCTCGCGAGCGCGACGAACAGATCGCGCACCATGCCGACCGCGGTCTCCGCTTCGATCCAGCGCGACTTGCCGTATGCGAACGCGGCGCTGTAGGCATCGAGCGCGGTGTGGCACAGCGCGAGCGCTTCCGCGCGGCTCAGCTTCAGGTCGGCCGCGCCGACCAGCACGCTCGTCAACAGACGCACCAGTTCGTACGGAGCCGGTGCGAGACAGGCTTCATCGAAGTCGTTGTTATCGAAGTAAACGAGGCGATTGTCGCCCTTATAGCTGCCGAAATTTTCGAGGTGCATGTCGCCGCAGATCCACACGTGCGGCGCGTCGTCGAGCACGCTCGCGCGCGGCAGTCGCTGATAGAACAGATGACAGGTGCCGCGCAGAAACACGAACGGCGAGCCGCGCATGGCTTTGTATTTCATCGCGAGCCGTTCGGGGTCGCGCCCGGCGTTGAAGCTGGCGATGATCTTTGCGATGTCGGACATAGCGGGTTCCGTTGAATTGAGCAAGCTCGGTGTGAGCTGCGTGCGTGCTGCTGTGACATCGGCGCGTGCCGCAAATTCAATGCCGGGTTCGGTGCGCATGCAGCGAACCCGGCGCGTTGAGCATCGTTGATCGCGGTCACGACGAACTCCGCGCGCGCTCACCCCTCTCCACCAAACCTGCGCCGATACGCCCCGGGACTCGTCAACGCGATCCGCCGAAAATGCCGCCGTAACGACTCCTCCGAGCCGAACCCCGCCAGCTCGGCGACGCGCGCCATCGGCAGCGGCGTCGCCGCTTCGAGCAACTCCCGCGCAAGCGCGACGCGCTCCCTGACGAGCCATTCATAAGGCGCCATGCCGGTCGCGTCGCGGAACTGCCGTTGCAGCGTGCGCGGGCTCATTGCCGCCCGCGTGGCCAGCGAGCTCAGCGTATGCGGCTCGGCCGCATGGCCGCGCAGCCAGTCCATCAGCTTCGCGATCCGTCCGCTTTCGTCGTGCTGCATCGGACGCGGCACGAACTGCGCCTGGCCACCCTCGCGGTGCGGCGGCACCACGAGCCGCTGCGCGACCCGGTTCGCGACCGCGCTGCCATGATCGCGCCGCACCAGATGCAGCAGCATGTCGAGCCCGGCCGCCGATCCCGCCGACGTGATCACCTGCCCTTCATCGACATACAGAGCGTCGGCCCGCACGCGCAGTTGCGGATAGCGCTGCTGCAACTTGTCCGCGTAGCGCCAGTGGGTGGTCACGGTCTTGCCGTCGAGCACGCCGGCCGCCGCGAGCACGAACACGCCCGAGCAGATCGAGCAGAGCCGCGCGCCGCGCTCGTAGGCCGCGCGCAGCCTGCGCAGCAGCGCGGCCGGCGGCACTTCGTCGGCATCGCGCCAGCCCGGAATCACGATCGTGTCGGCGTTCGAGAGTAGCTTCAGCGTGTACGGCGCGGCCAGCGTGATGCCGCCCGCCGCGCGGATCGGACCGGGCTCGCCCGCGCAGACCGCGAAGCGATACCACGGCACGCCGAGCTCGGGACGCTCGAGCGCGAACAGTTCTGTCACGCAGCCGAATTCGAAGGTGCAAAGCCGGTCGTAGGCCAGCGCGACGACGAGATGATTGTGCATGGCGAGATGTTACCGAAGATTGACGATCACGCCACTTACCGGCTGACCCGCCGCTCGTCACAATCGACTCGGCCACCAGACCACCCGATCAACTCCTCGTTCCTTGCCATGACTCACGACAATCTCACCAGCGCCCCGAACGCCGTCACCGCGATTCCCGCCGCCGACAGCGCCGCCGCGATCGCGCACTTCGACGCGTCGCTGCGCTTCGAAACCGATTGCGCCGACGTCCACGCCGCGCTCGCGAGCGGCGCGCCCGGCTTCGTGCTGCTCGACGTGCGCAGTCCCGCGCTGTTCGCGCAGGGCCACGTGCCAGGCGCGCTGAATCTGCCGCACCGCAAGATCATCGCGTCGAAGCTCGCAGCCTATTCGCCGGACACGCTGTTCGTCACCTACTGCGCGGGCCCGCACTGCAACGGCGCGGCGCGCGGCGCACTGCGGCTCGCCCGGCTTGGCCGGCCCGTCAAGCTGATGGCGGGCGGGGTCACCGGCTGGCTCGACGAGGGTTTCGCGCTGAGCCGTCAGGACGCCGGTCCGTCGTCCGACCCGCGCTCCGCCGCATAGCGCGGCCCGCCCTCGGACAAGCCTTCCAGTGCGGCTCCGCCTTCGTCCGCGAGCCCGTTTTGGCCCCTGTTGGAAAGGCGCAAATAAGTTAAACAAAATGCTAAGAGTGCCGATAAGATGTCAAGCCGCATTCCTCGCGCGGCGGACCCAACATGCAGAGTTCTTACAATTTATGGCTCGTGGCGATTTCGTTCGCGGTCGCGACGCTCGCGTCGTACACCGCGCTCGATCTGACGGGCCGCATCTTCCTGCTCGCCTCGGCGCGCCGGCGGCATGCCTGGCGGCTCGGCGGCGCGTTCGCGCTCGGCGTCGGCATCTGGTCGATGCACTTCGTCGCGATGCTCGCGTTCTCGCTGCCGATCCCGCTCGGCTACGACATCGCGATGACCGCCTGTTCGCTGGCTCTCGCGATCGGCGCTTCGTATCTGGCGCTCTTCCTGACGACCCAGCAACGCCTGACGCCGGCCCGGCTGCTGGCGGGCGGCGTGGTGATGGGAATCGGTATCGCCGGCATGCACTACACCGGAATGGCGGCGCTGCGCATGGCGCCCGCGATCCACTATCAGCCTGTATGGTTCGCGGCCTCGATCGCGATCGCGATCGGCGCATCGAGCGCCGCGCTGTGGATGGCGCGCGCGCTCAGCAATGAACACGAGCGTCATATCGCGCGCAAACGTCTGGCCGCGGCGCTGGTGATGGGCGTCGCGATCAGCGGCATGCACTATACGGCGATGGGCGCCGCGGATTTCGCGCCCGGTGCGATCTGCGGCGCGGCCAACGATATGGACGCGCAATGGCTCGCCACCGCGGTGATCCTGCTCACGTTCGCGGTGCTGATCGTCACGCTGATGCTGTCGCGCTTCGACGTGCGCACCACCTTCCTGCTCGGCGCGGTGTCGAAGCTGAACGGCCAGATCGTGCGGCTCGCGACGCTGGACGTGCTGACGGGCCTGCCGAACCGCGCGACGCTGACCGAGCGGATCGAGCGCGCGATTAGCGTCGCGCGCCGCCAGCGCTCGTCGTTCGCGGTGCTGTTCATGGATCTCGACGGCTTCAAGACGATCAACGATTCGCTCGGTCACTCGGCCGGCGACGCGGTGCTGTCCGCCTTCGCGCAACGTCTGCAGCAATGCGTGCGTTCGAGCGACACCGTCGCGCGGCTCGGCGGCGACGAGTTCGTCGTGCTCGCGGAACATCTTACCTGCGGCGAGGACGCGGCCGCGCTCGCCGACGGCGTGCTCGAGCGGATGCGCCAGGGCACGTGGAGCGACGAACAACCGCTGCAGGTGATGCCGAGCATCGGCATTGCGCTCTATCCGCGCGATGGCGAGAGCGTCGAGACGCTGCTCCAGCACGCGGACGCCGCGATGTACGAAGCGAAGCGCGCCGGCCGCGGCACCTACCGCTTCTTCGAGCGCAGCATGAACGAGGCCGCCACGCGCACGCTGCAGATCCAGCAAGTGCTGCACGACGCCTTCGCGAACGAGCGTTTTTCGCTGCTGTTCCAGCCGAAGTTTCAGCGCGGCGGCGACGCGCTCGCGGGCGCCGAGGCGCTGATCCGCCTGCATGATCCGGAACTGGGGGCGCTTACGCCGGCCGAATTCATCCCGGTCGCCGAGCGCTCCGGGCAGATCGTGCAGATCGGCTACTGGGTCGTGCGCGAGACCTGCCGGCGCATTCGCGGCTGGATCGAACAGGGCCTGCCGGCGATGAAGGTGGCGATCAATCTGTCGCCGCGTCAGTTGCTGCAGCCGGACCTCGTCGAGACGATCCAGGAGATCGTCAGGAACGAGGGTGTCGCCTGCGAGCAGATCATGTTCGAGATCACCGAGACCGTCGCGATGCAGGACGCCGCGCGCACCGTCGAAGTGATCCGCGCGTTTCAGGCGAGCGGCTTCGACATCTCGATCGACGACTTCGGCACCGGTTATTCGAGCCTCGCCTATCTGCAGCGCTTTCAGGTGAAGCAGCTGAAGATCGACCGCTTCTTCACCCACGGTCTCGACGCGAACGGCGCGGCGGGCAGCGCGATCGTGTCGGCGATCATCGCGCTCGCGCACTCACTCGAAATGGACGTGGTCGCCGAGGGCGTCGAGACTCAATCGCAGCTCGACAAGCTGCGCTCGATGATGTGCGACGAAATGCAAGGCTACCTGCTCGGCAAGCCAGTCAGCGCCGACGACTTCGGCGCCATGCTACGCAGCAGAACGATGGGCGCGAGCGGAGTGGCTATCTAGGCAGCGTCTCTCCCAACGCCGCGAGCCGTTCGATCAACGCCGCGCTCGCGCGCGTCATCGGCAAGCGCAATTCATTGCGCACCCACCCCGTCGCCGCGAGCAGCGCCTTCATCGGCGCGGGATTCGGTTCCGCGAACGCGAGCTGGATCTGCGGCACGAGCGCGTGAAAAATGCGCCGTCCTTCGTCGAGCCTGCCCTCGGTCAACGCGCGGTACAGCGCGACGAAACGCTCGGGCCGCCAATGCGCGGACGCCGCGATCGCTCCACTGCCACCCGCGCACACCGTCGAGAAGACCTCGAGGTCGTTGCCCGCGAGCACCTGCAGACGGCCGTCGCGAATCAGCGCGAGCGTCGTGTCGAGCGAACCGGCGCAATCCTTGATCGCCTGAATTCGCGGATGCGCAGCGAGCGTCAATAGCGTGTCGAGTTCCAGCCGCACGCCGGTGCGCTGCGGAATGTCGTAGAGCACGACCGGATGCGCGCTCGCGTCGGCTAGCGCGCTGAAATGCGCGACGATGCCGGCCTGCGCGGGCCGCGTGTAATACGGCGCGGCGATCAGCACGCCGGCAATCGGCAACGGATTCAACTGCTCGATCCGTGCGAGCATGCTCGTCGTGTGATTGCCGGAGACGCCGACCAGCACCGGCAACGGACGCCGCTGCGCGTCGGTGGCGTCGGCGGCATTGGCGGCGGCCTGCGCGGCGTCGAGAATCGTCGCGAGCACGGCGTCCTGTTCGGCGGCGTCGAGCGTGGCGGGCTCGCCGGTCGTGCCGAGCGCGACGAGCCCAGCCACGCCGGCGTCCGCATAGCGGCGCACCAGCGCGCGCAACGCGGCGTGATCGACGGCGCCGTCGGCGAACGGCGTAATCAGCGGAATCCAGATACCCGAGAAATCAGACATGTTTTCTACCTCGAAGACGACCGTATCGAATCCGGGTCAGCGGTGCGAGGGAGAACAGGAGAAAGCCGCAGGCGGGTGGTCGACCGGTCGTTCCGTCGCACATCTGACGACGGAACTGCGCGCTCCGGTCAGATGAGCGGCTGTTTTTTGGCTTTGGCGCCGACGTTACGCGAGACACCGTTCGCGCGTGCAACCGCCGCGCTCGCCAGGGCGGCGCGGGCGAAGGTCGACGAACGGAGCGGGAACATAGGGCCGGAGTGCATGAGCCGCAGTGTAACCGCGAAACCCGCGCGGCGGGGCCTTCGGCGCCTCACGAAGGAGCTCCCGCAGGAAAACGCTTGACATCTACGCGCCGGAAACTAATATACGCACCGCGTACATCAACGCGTTTTGCTGTCTGACTCCCGCCGACCCCACACTTGCGACAGGTGCCCTCATGAGCGTTCCGCAACAAGCCTTCCTACGCGATGCGATGCGTCGCCTGAACATGACGCGCGATACGTTCGCTAACCGCATCGGCGTGTCGCGCCGGGCGCTGGATACGTGGCTGCTGCCGGACGACTCGCAGGAATCGCGGGCGATGCCGGAAATCGTCGAGCGCTTCGTGTCGGAGATCGTCGCCAATACGGAGCCTGGCGAAGGATATACGCAAAGCGTAGACTCGCAATCGCTTGCAAGCCAGATGCTGTTCGAGGGGAAGCCGCAGTTGCTGTCGGTCGATCAGTTTTCGCGCGACTCGGTCGAGGCGCTCTTTCGCGTCGCCGACATCATGCAGCCGATCGCGCGGCGCCGCAAAATCTCGCGCGTGCTCGAAGGCGCGGTGCTCGGCAATCTGTTCTTCGAGGCGAGCACCCGTACCCGCGTGAGCTTCGGCGCGGCGTTCTGCCGGCTCGGCGGCTCGGTGTGCGACACGACCGGCTTCACGTTTTCGTCGATGGCGAAGGGCGAATCGATCTACGACACGAGCCGCGTGATGAGCGGCTATGTCGACGCGCTGGTGATCCGCCACCCGGAGCAAGGCTCGGTCGCCGAATTCGCGCGCGCGACCAACGTGCCGGTGATCAACGGCGGCGACGGTCCCGGCGAGCATCCGAGCCAGGCGCTGCTCGATCTGTACACGATCCAGCGTGAGTTCTCGCGCCTGGGCAAGATCGTCGACGGCGCGCACATCGCGCTGGTCGGCGACCTCAAGTACGGACGTACCGTGCATTCGCTCGTGAAGCTGCTGGCGCTGTATCGCGGCATCAAGTTCACGCTGATTTCGCCGCCGACGCTCGAAATGCCAGGCTATATCGTCGAGCAGATTTCGCGCAATGGTCACGTGATCGAACAGACGCATGACCTGCGCACCGGTCTGCGCGGCGCCGACGTCGTGTATGCGACGCGCATCCAGAAGGAGCGCTTCGCCGACGAATCGTTCGAAGGCTACACGCCCGACTTCCAGATCAACCAGGCGCTCGTCGATAGCGTGTGCGGCGCCGACACGCTGATCATGCACCCGCTGCCGCGCGACAGCCGGCCCGGCGCGAACGATCTGAGCACCGACCTCAATCACGATTCACGGCTCGCGATTTTCCGGCAGACCGACAACGGCATTCCAGTGCGGATGGCGATTTTCGCGGTACTGCTCGGCGTCGACAAACAGGTCCAGCATTCGATGCGCGATGCCACGTGGCGCCCGCCCGTCTACCTGGGACCGGACGACGCGGTATTTCACGGAATCGACTGACGCGGACAGCCGCGTGGGCCGCTCAAGCCGCGGCCGCGGCGCGCGCGTCACGCATTTCGCGGGCCGCCTGCCTGAACGTGCCGGCAAAGAACAGCACCTGGTATTTGACCGCGTTCGACCAGTACTTCCATGTATGGCCGCCGGGCCGCTCGGCGTAATCGTGCGGCACGCCGAGTTCGACGAGCCGCTCGTGCAGCAGACGGTTCGACTGCACGAGCGAGTCGTTCGCGCCGCAATCGATCGTCAGTGCGATATGGTCGCGGCCGAATTCCTCCGCATTGGCGACGATCGCTTCGCTATCCCAGAAGTCCGCATGTTCGGACGGGTCGCCGAACACCCGTGCGATGCCGGGCTCGTCCTCGCTGCTGCGCGGGTCCACCGCACCGCTGATGCTGCCCGCCGCGCCGAACGCATCGGGCATGTCGAGCGCGATGCGTAGCGCGCCGAATCCACCCATGCTCAAGCCTGTGATCGCGCGCGCCTGCCTCGTGGCGATCGTGCGGAAATGGCTGTCGATATAGCCCACCACTTCGGTGCCCACGTAGGTTTCATAGCGACTGCGCGGATCGACGGGACTATCGATGTACCAGCTATCGCGGCCGCCGTCGGGCATCACGAGGATCACGTGATAGCGATCGGCGAGCTTGCCGATATGCGAATTCGCGGTCCAGTCCGTGTAATCGCCGCCTGAGCCGTGCAGAACATAGACGACCGGAAAGCGCGCGGCCTGGTTGCCGCGCGCGTACTGATCGGGCAGCACGACGGTGGCGTCGAACGTACGATGCATCGCCGCGCTCGGGATCGTGACGACGCGCGACTGGAACGCCCACGCCGGCGATGCGATCAGCATCAAAATGAGCCAGAACCTACGAACTGGATTCATGGTGGGTCGCCCTTCGCTCGTTTCAGCTACGCTCCGGCTGCTTACCTTCGTCAGGCATCCAGAATAAAGCCGTCCTGGCATGCTTCGGCCTGTGTACGCCGACGACTCTAGCAATGGCGACTTACAACCAAATTTCAGCGAAACATACGATCCAGTCAGGCTTCCGCCGCTTCGTTCGCTTGCGTTGCGCTCGCCGCGCCGACATCTTCGACGTGCACGGCAAACCCGACCTGCCCCGGCGCCAGATCGTCCCGCAATGTGAGCGCCGGAATCTCATACGCACCGCCGTTCTGCGGCCGGAACGCGATCGGCGCGCTCGTCCACAGCGTGTCGAGCCGTCGCCCGAGCGCCGCGCTGACCTCGGCATACTTCGCGTCGTCGACACGGCTCGTGCGATAGACGACGAACGGCGGCAATACGTCGAAGCCCGGGTAATACAGCACGCCGTGCTGGATCGGGAACAGCACGTCGTCGATCGGACCGTTGATGCCGCGCGCGCTGTAGTGCGACTCCCACCCGCCCGTCGTGACGACCAGCATCGCGCGCTTGCCCGCGAAACGGCCCTCGCCGTAACGCTCGCCCCAGCGCGCATCGGAATGTTCGCCGACGCCGTACGCGAGACCGTACGCATAGACGCGCTCCACCCAGCCCTTCATGATCGCCGGCATCGAGAACCACCACAGCGGAAACTGCAGGATCACCGCATCGGCCCACTTCAGTTTGTCCTGCTCGCGCGCGATGTCCTCGCGCTGCAAGCCGTTCTCGAACGCATGCTTCGATTCGAGCGACGCGAAGAAGCGCTCGGCGCTATGACGCTCGATGGTGTCGTGTGCATCGAGCGATGCTTTCCAGTTCATCGCGTACAGATCGGACACCTGCACCGTATGGCCGGCCCGCTCGAGATGACGGACTGCGAAGTCCTTCAGCGAACCGTTCAACGATTTCGGTTCGGGATGCGCATAGATGATAAGAACGTTCATGACGAAACCTTCGTGGCTGAAAACAGTCACGATAGCCATTGCCGAGGTATATTGGAAATGAATTCGGAATATGCCAGGTATTGCCGTGGTTAATCTCAGAAGACTCGACCTGAACCTGTTGGTCACGCTCGATATGCTGCTCGAAGAGCACAACGTGACTCGCGCCGCCGAACGGCTGAACTTCTCGCAGCCTTCGGTCAGCGTGCATCTGGCGAAACTGCGCGACGTATTCGGCGATCCGCTGCTATTGCCCGGACCGCGCGGCATGCGGCCCACCGCGAAAGCGCAGGCACTGCGCGAGCCGCTACGCGAAGCGCTCGAAACACTGCAGCGCGCGGTCGCGCCAACCAGCCCGTTCGATCCGGCCGCGGCGACGCAAACCTGGCGCATCGCCGCAACGGACTACGCGGAGTCGACGATCATCCTGCCGATGCTGGCGGGCTTGCGCGCGGCGGCACCCGGCACGCGTCTCGCGATCGTCGAGGCGGTGCCGCCGCGGCTCGCTCGCCAGGCCGAACAGGGCGACATCGATATCGGCTTTCATACCAGCGAAGGCGCGCCCGAAGGCTTGCGCCGTCGCGTGCTGTTTGCCGAGCGCTACGTGCTGGTTGGCCGCGCGGGTCATCCGAAGCTGAAGCGCCGGCCCACTCTGGCGCAGTTCTGCAAGCTCGAACACGTGATCGTGTCGCCCGATGGCGGCGGCTTTTTCGGCGTCACCGACGAGACGCTCGCAAAGCTGGGGCTCGCGCGCAAGGTCGTGCTGTCGGTGCCGCACTTTCTGTTCATGCAGTCGGTGCTCGCGAGCACCGATCTCGTGGGGATGCTGCCCGCGCGTCTCGTGCGCGGCTCGGACACGTTGCGGATGGTCGAGCCGCCGGTCGAGGTGCCGGGCTACGAGATGGCGATGCTCTGGCATGAGCGTGTGCATCGCGATCCCGCGCATCAATGGTTGCGGGAGTTTATTGCGGCGTCGGTTTGAACGGCGTGCAATCGCTCCGTGCGTCCGGCGCGCGCTTCACGATACGCGCCGCCCTTTGACGGCGAGCGACTGTTGAACAGCGTCGCTCCGCGCTTCATTGAGATCGAGGAAGAACTCGCCGCGCTGGGCGAGCCGCGCGACAAACCCGCGGGCACGATCCGCATCACGACCGACGAGCATGCGGCGAACACGATCCTGCAGCCGAAGCTCGCGCAACTGCTGCCGGAGTACCCAGACATCAAGGTGGAAGTCGTCATCGATTTCGGGCTGACCGATATCGTCGCGCAACGCTACGACGTCGGCATCCGTCTCGGCGATCAGGTCGCGAAAGACATGATCGCGGTGCGCATCGCGCCGGACCTGCGCATGGCGGTGGTCGGCGCGCCCGGCTACTTCGCGAAGCACAAGCGCCCGCGAAAACCACAGGACCTGACCGAACACAACTGCATCAATCTGCGCCTGCCGACTTACGGCGGTCTGTTCGCGTGGGAGTTCGAGAAGGATGGACACGAACTGAAGGTGCGCGTCGAAGGTCAGCTCGTGTTCAATGGCACCGGACAGATGCTGAGCGCAGCGCTCGCCGGAGGCGGCCTCGCTTATGTGCCGGAAGATCTGGCGCGGCCGTATGTCGCCGCTGGGCAACTAAAGCAGGTCCTCAAGGATTGGTGCCCGACGTTTCAGGGCTATCACCTGTATTACCCGAGCCGCCGGCAATCGTCGAGAGCGCTCGTGGTGTTGATCGACGCGCTGCGGTATCGGCCGTAGGGCGCCGCCGTACCGTCAACGCAATTCGGGCGGGCGACGGCAGATCCCGACCGCCGTCGCCCGTTGCAAACAGCACATCGTGCAAAGCCGACCTTCAGCCCTTTTCAGCGCCGATCGCATCCAGTTGATCGAGCACCTCGTCGCTGAGCTTCAATTGCGCCGACTGCAGGTTTTCGCGCAGATGTGCCACCGAAGACGTGCCCGGAATCAGCAGAATGTTAGGCGCCCGATGCAGTAGCCAGGCAAGCGCGACCTGCATCGGTGTCGCCTCGAGCTTGCGCGCAAGCTCCGACAGCTCCGACGATTGAATCGGCGTAAAGCCACCCAGCGGAAAAAACGGCACGTAGGCAATGCCCTGCTGCGCGAGCGCATCGATCAATGCATCGTCGTCGCGATGCACGAGGTTGTAATGGTTCTGCACGCACACGACCTTCGTGATGCGCTGCGCTTCGGCAATCTGCGCGGCCGTCACGTTGCTCAGGCCGATATGACGCACGAGCCCGCGCTGCTGCAGTTCGGCGAGCGCCGTGACCTGCTTTTCGATCGAGCCCTCGCTCGGCTCGTGCACGTTGCCCATCACGCGCATGTTGACCACGTCGAGCGCATCGAGACCGAGGTTGAGAAGATTGTCGTGCACCCCGCGCTCGAGATCGGCGGGCTCCTGCGCCGGCAGCCAGGCACCGGCGCTGTCGCGCACCGCGCCGACCTTCGTGACGATCGTCAGATCGCGCGGGTACGGGTGCAGCGCCTCGCGGATCACCTGGTTGGCCACGTGCGGCCCGTAAAAATCGCTGGTATCGATGTGGTCGACGCCCGACGCGACCGCCTCGCGCAGCACCGCGAGCGCCGCGGCGCGGTCTTTCGGCGGCCCGAACACGCCGGGGCCGGCCAGCTGCATCGCGCCATAGCCCATGCGCCGCACCGCGCGGCCGGCTAGCACGAAGGTGTCGATGGAGCTGAAGTTCGGCATCACGATCTCCTTGTGAAGTGATGAGCGGCAGTATCGCCGGAATTGCGTTGTTGAATAAACGGGTCTAACTTGTACGGGTTGTTCAAAATTCTGCACAATCAATCGTCATGGAACTGAATGATCTGGCCGCCTTCGTGGCGGTTTGCCGCGCGGGCGGCTTTCGCGACGCGGCGCGCGTGAGCGGCGTGTCGGCGTCGAGTCTGAGCGTCGCGGTGCGGCGTCTGGAAACGAAACTCGGGCTGCGCCTGTTGAACCGCACCACGCGCAGCGTAGCGCCGACCGAAGCCGGGCTGCGTCTGATCGAGAAGCTGACGCCGCTGTTCGGCGAAATGGAAGCGGCGCTCGATGTGCTGAACGGCTTTCGCGACAAGCCGACCGGCACGCTGAAGCTCAACGTGCCGTCGAGCGTCGCGCGCATCGTGCTGCCCGACGTGCTCGCGCGCTTTTTGAAGCAGTACCCGGACATTCGCGTCGAGGTCGTCGTGGAGGATGGTTTCGTCGATGTGCTGTCGATCGGTTGCGATGCGGGCATTCGCTACGACGAGCGCCTCGAACAGGACATGATCGCGGTGCCGATCGGCGCACGCGTGCAGCGCTTCGCGACCGCCGCGTCGCCTGCGTATCTCGACGCGCACGGCCGTCCGGAGCATCCCAGCGAACTGCTCGCGCATGCCTGTCTGCGCGGCCAGTTCGCGAGCGGCGCGATGCCGACCTGGTACTTCGAGCGCAATGGCGAACTGCTGCAATTGAATCCGACCGGACCGCTGCTGGTGCGGCCTGGCGCCGCGATCGACCTCGCGGTCAGCGGCGCGGTCGCGGGTCTCGGCATCATTCACCTGTTCGAAGACATGCTGCGCCCGCATCTGGACAGCGGCGCGCTCGAAGCGATTCTCGAACCGTGGTGGCAGCGGTTTTCAGGGCCCTTCCTGTACTATCCGGGCCATCGTCATGTGCCCGCGCCGCTGCGCGCGTTCGTCGATTTCCTGAAGGCCGACTCAGCAGATATGCTGAACGACCACGTGGCACGCGCTTGACTTGCTCACATTACGGCAATCGCGCCGAATCGTGCCGTATCAACACCGTGGCGCGCAGAGTTGCGCGATCGTGGTCAGAAAGAGATCCGCGCCGATCGGCTTCAGCAAACATGCGCTGCAGTACTGCGCTTCGCTGTCCGACGGCGGCACCGCGGTATGGACCAGAATCGGTACGTTGACGGATAGCGGCATCGATTTCAAACGGCGGCACAACTCCGCGCCGTCCATGACCGGCATCATCCAGTCCGTAACGATCAGGTCGGGAACGTGAGCGACGACACAAGCGAGCGCTTCGGCGCCGTTGCTCGCGCAACTCACCTCATACCCTTCGCTTTCCAGAATCAGCCGCCATGCGGCCAGAATTTCCGGTTCGTCGTCCACCAGCAATATCGAATACATCATGGTTTGCTGACGAAACTTGCTTCTTTTGTCTGCTCAGAGTCTCGCAAGAGGTGTTCCACGCGCGGCAATTGCGCGGATAATGACCCGGGTCGCCGGCGCGCATCGGATGCCTGGCCGATTGCCTGCGCAAACAGGCATGGGGTGCCCGCGCCAAATCGAGGCGTTCGGAACTGTTCGCGTGTTTGTATGTTGTAGAAACTCCATTCCGCTATCCATCATGACCGACAGACGCGTGAGCCCGCTGCGCAACTTCGCCAACTTCATCCGTGCGGAACGGGGCCGTCTGACGCGGCAATGGATGGATGCCGTCGCCATCGACGCCGATCTCGTCGAAGCGGACAAGCTCACCTATCAACAGCTGGCCGACCATTTGCCGGAAATCCTCGACCAGCTGTGCATGGCGCTCGATGCGCAAGATCTCGAATGCGCCGAAACATCGATCGAGCGCGACGCGAAGAAGCACGGCTATGTCCGTTGGCAGCAAGGCTACCGGATCGAAGAGCTGGTGCGCGAATTGGACCTCTTTCAGCAGGTGCTCGTCGAAGCGCTCGAAGAATTCGTCGAACGCGACCGGACGTGCACGCGCCGTCACGAGAGCCGCGCGCGGCGTCTGCTCGCCGAAGCGTTCAGCGTGGTCAGGTATGCGTCGATCAAGGAAGTGGTCGGCGAGCGCGATCGCAAGATCGACGAATACACAAGCCGGCTCGAACGCGCGAATGACGAATTGACGCTCAAGCAACGGCTGGTCGGCGATCTGTATGACTCACGCATGCAGATCACGCGCAGCGTTGCGCACGATCTGCGCAATTTCCTCAACGCGTTTTCGGTCGCGCTGCAACTGATCGAGCGCGCGCCGTCGCAAGCCGATGCCGCGCTGACACTCGCGAACCGTCAGGCCGCCGACATGAAGCAACTGGTCGACCAGATGGTCGAGTACTCGGTCGTACTCGGCGACACGGCGACGCTCGTGTTCGAAGACGTCGATTTACGTGAACTTTTCGACGAACTCATCGCTTCCACGCAGCCGTCGGTCGACGCGAAAGGACTCGCGCTGCGCGGCGAGTTCGACGCGGCGCTGACGGTCGTCACGTCGAATCGGCTGAAGCTCAAGCAGATCGCGGTCAATCTGTTGTCCAACGCGATCAAGTACACGAAGTCGGGGCAAGTCGAATTCCGCTTCGCGATGCATGGCCCCGAACACTGGACGATTCGCGTGTCCGACACCGGCGTCGGCATTGCGCCCGCCGATGCGGAGCGCGTATTCGACGAGTTCGAGCGCGCGGCCAGCGAGGAAGTCCCGGGCGCGGGTCTCGGGCTCGCGATCGTCAAGGAGCTATGCCGCGTGCTCGATGGACAGATCGAGTTTGCGTCGCGCGAGGGCGTGGGGACCACGTTCGAGATCCGATTTCCGCTCCATGTTCAATGACCCGACCCATCGCATGATCCATCTGCATACTGCCCGCTTCCCCGAGCAGATCGAGGCTGTACGGGCCGTCTTCCGCGAGTACGCGGAGAGTCTCGGCTTCGATCTCTGCTTCCAGCAATTCGACGACGAACTCGCCAGCCTGCCGGGCAAATTCGCAGCGCCACGCGGCCGCGTGCTGCTCGCGAGCAACGGCACGGGCGACGATCCTGGCGAAATCGTCGGCTGTGTCGCGATGCGTCCAATCGACGACACGATCTGCGAAATGAAGCGCCTGTATGTGCGTCCGGCGGGACGCGGTCTGCATGTGGGGCGGCAACTCGCCACGTGTATCCTGGCGGCCGCGAAAGAAGCGGGCTATCGCCGCATGCGTCTCGACACGCTGCCCACTATGCAAGCGGCACTCGGGCTCTATGCATCGCTGGGCTTCGAGCCGATCGACGCTTACGTGTTCAATCCGATCCCCGGCGCGATTTTTCTGGAATGCGATCTGACGCGGCCGCGTTCAATGTAATCGCGGTGCAGGCCTGACCCAGCCTGCAGGTAGGCACTCGCTCATCGCGCCGTTCTGCTGTCTCAATCCACGCACGACCACCTCGGACGATTTGCCGTCACGCCGCGCGAGTTCGGCCAGATCGAGCAACGCGGCGTAGCGCGCGGAACAGTCTCTCGTCACGCTGGCGGCGGGATTCGCGCGACGGTCGTCGTTGGCGTCGCTGGTGTCGATGACTGCGTGGATTGCCAACAAGGCCGCCACGACGGTCGTCGCAATGGCAGCCGTTTTGCGGAGCGCGTCCATCGTCAAGCCCAATGCGCCGGCACCCACACGCGCCCGACCCAATGGCCCGGCACCCACACCGCCGCCCGCGGCGCGACGTACACGGGACGCGGCGCGACATAGACGGCCGGCGGCGGCACGTACACCACCGGCGGCGGCGGCACATAGGCCGGCAGTGGCGTCACCACGACTGGCTTCGGCGGCACGTACACGACCGGCGCGGGCACGACGACCGGCGGCGGGGGCGGCGGCGCGACCACCACCGGCTTCGGCGCGACGACCACGGTCGTGCCGGTCGTCGTCGTGGCACCGCCCGCGACCACCACGCCGCCTGTGACCACTGTACCGCTCGACGTCACCGTGTGACCCTGCGTGCCGGTCACGCTCGTCGATGTCGTCACGACGCCGGGCGCGACCCGCGTCGCGGTGCCGGAGTGGTAGACGCTGTTGTTGTCCGGCCCCGTCACCGTGCCCGAGCGCGCGCAAGTCGAACCCGCGCAATTGGCCGACGCCGAATGATTGACCGTATTGCCGTTCGACCCGGTGATCGAGCCCGACGACGAATACTGGCCCGGCGCGGTGCGCGTCACGTCGCCGGACGTCGTCGCCGTTTTGCCGTCGGGGCCAGTCATCGTGCCGGTGTGCGAGCAGGTACCGCCTGCGCAGTTGGTGTCGCCCGAGTGCTGCACCGTGTTGCCGTAGCGGCCCGTTGCGGTACCCGAGTTGGAGAACTGGCCGGGCGCCGTGCGCGTGACCGTGCCGGTGTTGCTCGCAAAGCCGCCATAGGGGCCAGCCACGCTACCCGCATGCGAACAGCTACCGCCGCCGCACGAGCCGTAGTGCGCGCCGTTATAGACGCCGCGCGACGTGTATGCGGTGCCATGACCCGACCACGCGAACGCCGATGCGCTGCCAAGCGCGAACACAGTGGCGGCGGCGCCGAACACCGCCTTGCGCAGCGCGCGTCGCGCCATGCTGCCGCAGAGCTTCTCGGAACCTGCGAATGAACGATTCTTCACGATATGTCCTTGCTGGATTCGGGCCACTTGCGTGATTGCAGCGTGGCGACGAACGGACTATAGAAGGACACACCGTGGAAATCATCAGGGAAGATATGTCGCGCTGTTTCACCGCGACTCAGGCCCGCCAGGCAAGGCTTTGCGGGCGTTCGTCGGACGGCGCGACATATTTCGACATAGTTTGCGAAACATTCCCGGCCGCTGGAATTGGCCGCGATCCCGGCCGCTCACTGGCCCACTGGCGTCACCTGCACGGCGGCGGCCGAAACGAACACCGCATGCAAGGTATCGCCGACCTTCACGTCGCTCAGGTCGACGTTGGGCGCGGCCTGGAACGTCTGTGTCTGATAGGCGCCGCGCAGCGTCACGAGGCCCTGTTTATGATCGATCTTCAGTACGGTCGCGAGCACCTCGGTTTGTCGAGCCGATTCGTAACCGCCCGATGCCGGCGCATAGCTCTGCTTGTCGGCTCGCTCGCGAATCCCCTTGCCCGCGCCGCTGACCTTTTCCGCCTTTGTGAGCAGCGCATTCTTGTAGAGCACGTCGACGCGATCGCCGATCTTCAGTTGATCGAAACCAGCGACCTGCTGACTGACGAGCACGATCGCGACGTTGCCGCCCGAGCCCTTCAGCGTCAGCGCGCGGTTGCCGGCATCGATGCCGACGATCTCGGCCGTCATATGCACCGGCTGCGCCGCGCTGAGCACCGCCTGGGCCGCGCTCGCCATGTCGTTCTGCGCGCGCGTCGGCTGGATTGTGGCCGCGGCCGCCAGCATCAACGCTGCGCCTATCGTCGTTGTCTTCATTCGCGTTCTCCTCGACAGGGGTTTCGATCCCGCGTGACGGTCACGATGAGCGCCGCGTATGACTTCGCGCTACGCAGTGATCGTGCCCGCCGCCATGAACTCCACATCCTCAGGACAACTACTGCAAACGATACGACGCGAACGATTGTACGCGCGAGGCAGCGCGCAAAAGCAAACAGCCCCATCGCGGGAACGATGGGGCTGTTACATGAACGGTCGCAAACCGCTTGCGATGTTCGTCGCGCTACACGTGCATCACACGCGCTCGATCGCGATCGCAATACCCTGGCCGACGCCGATACACATCGTGCACAGCGCGAAGCGGCCCTGCGTGCGTTGCAGCTGATACGTCGCGGTCGTCACCAGACGCGCGCCGCTCATGCCGAGCGGGTGGCCGAGCGCGATCGCGCCGCCGTTCGGGTTCACGCGGGGATCGTCGTCGGCGACGCCCAGCGCGCGCAGCACGGCGATGCCTTGCGAGGCGAACGCTTCGTTCAGCTCGATCACGTCGAACTGGTCGATCTTCATGCCCAGACGCGCGAGCAGCTTCTGCGTGGCCGGCGCCGGGCCGATGCCCATTACGCGCGGCTCCACGCCCGCCGTCGCCACGCCGAGCACGCGGGCGCGCGGCGTCAGGCCGAAGCGCTTCGCGGTTTCTTCGTTGGCGAGCAGCAACGCGGCCGCGCCGTCGTTCACGCCCGATGCGTTACCGGCCGTAACCGTGCCGTCCGGACGCACGACGCCCTTCAGCTTCGCGAGCGCTTCGAGGCTCGTTTCGCGCGGATGCTCGTCCTGCGTGACCGTGATCGGATCGCCCTTCTTCTGCGCGATCGTCACGCCGACGATTTCCTGCGCGAGCGTGCCATCGCGTTGCGCGCGCGCGGCCTTCTGCTGGCTGCGCAGCGCGAACGCGTCCTGGTCGGCGCGGCTGATATTGTAGTCGGTCGCGACGTTTTCGCCGGTTTCCGGCATCGAGTCGACGCCGTACAGCTTCTTCATCAGCGGGTTCACGAAACGCCAGCCGATCGTCGTGTCGTAGACCTCGTTCTGACGCGAGAACGCGCTAGTTGCCTTGGGCATCACGAACGGCGCGCGGCTCATGCTTTCGACGCCGCCGGCGATCATCAGCGCGGCTTCGCCCGACTTGATCGCGCGCGCGGCGATGCCGATCGCATCCATGCCCGAGCCGCACAGACGGTTGACCGTCGAGCCCGGCACGTCCTTCGGCAGACCCGCGAGCAGCAGCGACATGCGCGCGACGTTACGGTTGTCGTCACCGGCCTGGTTCGCGCAGCCGTAGATCACGTCGTCGATCGCGGTCCAGTCGACGTTCTTGTTGCGCTCCATCAGCGCCTTGAGCGGCACCGCGCCCAGGTCGTCGGCGCGCACCGATGACAGCGAACCCGCATAGCGGCCAATGGGGGTGCGAATCGCGTCGCACAGGAATGCTTCGGTCATGGGATGTCTCCAGTTGAGATGCTGCGTGCGCTGCGCCGCGCCGCGGCCGGCCTTGCACCGATGACGCCGGTTCGATGCCCCGAGGCATCGGCCCGGGGACCGACGGCCGCGCGCGGGAAGCTGCAAAACGGCAGCGGTGTGGCGGCCGATACGTCAAGGCAGCTTAGCGCAGGATCGTAAAAGGTGGGCTTGGGAGTGACGACCGATGCGGCTGTTGCGCCTTCCTTGCCCGCCCTTATGTTCTATATACGAACACAAGGTCATATATCGAACAAAACAGGCTCGATGATAGGCGCCGGCGCGAAAGCGTGTCAAGCACGGCCGCAGCCGTGCCAAACGACACCAGGGAATACGCGGAGGGGTGAATTTCAGCGAACTTCGATTCCTTCATCGGCGATGTAGCCGCGAATCACATCCGCGAAGTTGTGCTCGGCGACAAGCCCGAGCCGTTCGGCGCGCGATGTATCCCACGCGCCGGGCCAGCTGCCGACGATCTTCTCGATGCGCTCGTCCGGCTGCCGCACGATGCGGCTCGCGACCGCGTCGCCCGCGACCTCGCGCAGTGCCGCGATCATTTCGTCGACGCTGACCGACAGGCCCGGCAGATTCAGCACGCGCTGCTTGCCAAGCGCAGCGCCATCGAGTTCGAGGCCGGCAATCAGGCTGTCGATCGCCTTGCGCGGCGACAGCAGCCACAGCCGCGTCGAACCGGCGACCGGGCACACGGCCTCCTCGCCATTCAACGGCTCGCGAATGATGCCGCTCGCGAACGACGACGCCGCCGCATTCGGCCGCCCCGGCCGCACGCTGATGGTCGGCAGCCGCAGCACGCGGCCGTCGACGAAGCCGCGCCGCGAATAATCGTTGAGCAGCAGCTCGGCGATTGCCTTCTGCACGCCATACGACGACTGCGGATTCAGCGCGGTGTCGTCCTGTACGACCGTGGGCAGATCGCCACCGTAGACCGCGACCGAACTGGTGAACACGACGCGCGGCTGGTGCCCGCGCTGGCGGCAGACTTCGAGCAGCAGCCGCGACGCATCGAGATTGATGCGCATGCCGAGATCGAAGTCCGCCTCGGCCTGCCCGCTGACGATCGCAGCGAGATGAAAGATCGCCGAGGTCTGATCGTCGATCACGCGCTCGAGCACGCTGCGCTCCGCGATATCGCCGACATCGGCACGCACGCGCGCATCGCCGAAATCATGAGCGCGCACGACGTCGAGCAGCACCAGCCCGGTAATCGCTCGCGGTGTGCCGTGCGCATCTTTCAACTCGCCGCGTGCGAGCAGTTCGCGCGCGAGACGCTGGCCGAGAAAACCGGCGCCGCCGGTGATCAGTACTTTCATGGTTACGGGTCCGTCAGTGGTTGTCGGAGAGAGTCAGCGCCGGGCGAGATAAGGCTTCAGCCAGCCAAGCCCCGGCGAGGTCCCCGCGCGCGGCCGGTATTCGCAGCCGATGTAGCCGTCGTAGCCGAGCGCATCGATCAGATCGAACAGGTACGGGTAGTTCAGCTCGCCGATGTCGGGCTCGTGCCGCTCGGGCACACCCGCAACCTGGATGTGACCGATGCCGGCCATATCGCGCTTGAGCTTCATCGCGAGATCGCCCTCGACGATCTGGCAGTGATAGCAATCGAACTGCACCTTCAGATTCGGCGCGCCGACTTCGGCGCAGATCGCTTGCGCGTCGTCCTGTCGATTGAGGAAATAGCCGGGCATGTCGCGCGTATTGATCGGTTCGATGACGACCGTGATCTGTTCCGCTTGCGCGGCCCGCGCCGCATAGGCGAGGTTGTTCAAATACACGTCGCGCTGTGTTTTGCGCTGCGTTTCGCCCGCCTGAGCGCCGGCGATCAGCCCCGCCATCACATGCAGCTTGCGATTGCCGAGCACGCGCGCGTACTCGAGTGCCGTATCGATGCTGCGGCGGAACTCGTCCTCGCGCCCCGGCAGCGACGCAAGTCCGCGCTCGCCGCCGCTCCAGTCGCCCGGAGGCGCATTGAAGAGCGCCTGCGTAAGGCCGTGCGCGTCGAGCCGCGACTTCAGCTCGCCCGCGCGGAATTCGTAGGGAAACAGGTATTCGACCGCGTTGAAACCGTCGCGCGCGGCGGCGGCGAAGCGATCGAGGAACGCGTGCTCGTTGTACATCATCGACAGATTGGCGGCGAAGCGAGGCATGGCGACAGCTCCTTCAAGACAGTGCGATACGGTGCGTGGCGTACATCGGCAATGCGCGCTGCTACCAGCGCGCGCCGAACGCGGCACGGAGTTCTTCGATCGCGGCGGCGTCGAGCGGCGCGGGCCGCGGATTCGTCATCAGCCACAAGCGCGCGGTCTCCTCGAGTTCTTCGAGCGCATACGACGCGTGCGCGACCGAGCGCTCCCACACCACCGGCCCCAGACGTTCGAGCAGCACCGCCCGTACGCGGTCGGCCAGCGCGGCGATCCGCGCGGCCACTTGCGGGTCGCCCGGGCGTTGATAGCGAATCAACGGTACGTGGCCCACTTTCATCACGTAGTACGGCGTGATCGGCGGCAACACGTCCGCTTCGCTCCATACGCCCGCGAGCGTCAATGCGACCAGATGCGTCGAATGGGTATGGATGATGCCGCGCGCCTCGCCGTTGCGCGCATAGATACCGCGATGCAGCGCGAGCGTCTTCGACGGCTTGCCGCCCGACATCGCGTGGCCGTTTGCGTCGACCTTCGCGATATCGGCGGGATCGAGGCGGCCGAGACAGGCGTCGGTCGGTGTGATCAGCCAGCCATCGTCGAGCCGCGCGCTGATGTTGCCGGCGCTGCCGACCGTATAGCCGCGCTGATACAGACTCGCGCCGACCGCGCAGATTTCCTCGCGCACGCGCGCTTCGGCGGAGACCTGAAGTGCCGGTGCGCCGCTCATTGCGCGGCTCCGTCGAGATGACGCAGCGCCTTGTCGAAGAAGTCCGTAGCGCCGAAATTGCCGGACTTCAGCGCGAGTGCGAGCGGTTCCGCTTCGGTCGTCGCGGTGGCCGGCACGCCCGGATCGATCTGCGCGCCGATGCGCAGCATGCGCACGTCGAGCGCCTGCACGACCGCGCCCGAGGTCTCCCCGCCCGCGACGACGAACTTGCGCACGCCGCGCTCGCGCAGGCCGCGCGCGATCGATGCCAACGTCTTCTCGACCAGCTGCCCGGCCTCGTTGACGCCGAGTTCTCGCTGCACCGCCTGCACTTCGTCGGGCGATGCAGTCGCATAGATCAGCACCGGCTCGGCGTGCACGAAGCGCTGTTGCGCGAACTCGAGCGCTTCGCCGACGACGTCCTCGCCGCGCGCCGCCGCGAGCGGATCGATGCGGAACGCGGGCCGCGTCGCGCACCAGGCGGCGACCTGCGCGTTGGTCGCTTTCGACGCACTGCCCGCGAGCACCGCCGACAAACCTTCTACGCGCGGCAATTGCGCGGCATGGGTTTGCTCGCCGAGCAGGCCCGCGCGCCGGAAGTTGGCCGGCAAGCCGAGCGCGACGCCGGAGCCGCCGGTGATCAGCGCGAGGTCCGCGCAGGCCGCGCCGAGCGTGTGCAGATCGGCGTCGGACACCGCATCGGCAATCGCGATGCGCACACCGTCGGCCCGCAGCGCTTCGAATGCGGCGCGCACGGCCGTGTCGCCTTGCGCGACCCGGTCGTAACGCACGAGCCCGACCTTCGACTGCGTTTGCCGCTGCAGCACGCGCACGAGATTCGCGTCGCGCATCGGCGTCAGCGGATGGTTCTCCATGCCCGACTCATCGAGCAGCGCATCGCCGACGAACAGATGGCCGCGGAAAATCGTGCGGCCGTTCTCGGGAAACGCGGGACACGCGATCGTGAACGATGCGCGCTCGGCGAACTCGGCGGACAGCGCGTTCAGCAACGCATCGGTCACGGGGCCGATGTTGCCCGCATCGGTCGAATCGAAGGTCGAGCAGTACTTGAAGAAGAATTGCCGGCACCCCTGCGCGCGCAGCCAGGGGAGCGCGGCGAGCGATTGCGCGACCGCGTCGGCGGCGGGGATCGTGCGCGACTTCAGCGCGACGACGAGTGCGTCGGCGTCCAGCGCTTCGTTGGAGGTGGGCACGCCGATCGTCTGCACCGTGCGCATGCCGCCGCGCACGAGCATGTTGGCGAGATCGGTGGCGCCGGTGAAGTCGTCGGCGATGCAGCCGAGCAGCGCGGGTTTCGTTCGAGCCGTCATGAGCACTGTCCTCGCTTATCGCTTTGCCGGCAATTCGATGCCGGGAAAAATCTTCACGACCGCCGAGTCGTCCTCTCCGCCGTGGCCCGCCGTCGACGCCATCATGAACATCTGATGCGCGGCCGCCGACAGCGGCAGCGGAAACTTCGTGCGACGCGCGGTATCGAGCACGAGGCCCAGGTCCTTCACGAAGATATCGACCGCCGACAGCGGCGTGTAGTCGCCCGCGAGAATATGCGGAACGCGGTTCTCGAACATCCACGAATTGCCCGCGCTGTGCGTGATCACGTCGTATAGCGCGTCCGGATCGACGCCTTCGCGCAAGCCGAGCGCCATTGCCTCGGCGGCCACCGCGATATGCACGCCGGCCAGCAGCTGGTTGATGATCTTCACCTTCGAGCCCGCGCCATGCGCGGCGCCAAGCCGATACACGTTGCCGGCGATCGCGGCGAGCACGTCCTCGCATGCGGCGTAAGCGGCTGCGGGACCGGACGTCATCATCGTCATCTGGCCCGACGCGGCGCGCGCCGCGCCGCCCGACACCGGCGCATCGAGCATCTGCAGACCGGCCGCCTCGACGCGCTTGCCGAGATCGCTGGCGAATTCCGGCGCGACCGTGGCACTCGCGATCACGACGCCGCCCGGCTTCATCGCCGTGAGCGCGCCGTGCTCACCGAACAGCACGGCCTCGGTTTGCGCGGCATTGACGACCAGCGTAATCACGACCTCGCACTGCGCGCCGAGCTCCGCGGGCGTCGCACAGCCGACGCCGCCTTCAGCGACGAACGCCTGCAACACGTCGCGCCGCAAGTCGCACGCGTGGACCTTGAAGCCCGCGCGCAATAGCGAACGCGCGACGCCAAGCCCCATCGCTCCCAGACCGATGACACCGACATTTCTCGACATGCGTGACCTCTATGGATTGGTGCTGAATTGGTGCGTTCGCGCGCAGCGGGATCGCCGCGCGCCTTCCGCGCGTCAGGCGATGCCCGCCTCGGCAAGCCGCCGTGCCGCGTTGTACAGATGCGTCTGCGCGGCATTGCGCGCCGCCATCGGATCGCCGGCGCGAATCGCCGCGGCGATCGCCGCGTGCTCCTCGCGCACCTGCCGCGAGAAGTCCTCGCGCAGCGCCTCGTTGCGGCGCGTGACGACCGTGCCCGCTTCGAGATACTGATTGAGGAACGTCAGCGTCTTCAGGAAATACGGATTGCCCGTCGCAGCCGCGATCGCGCGATGAAACGCGACGTCTTCGGCGACGCCGTCTTCGCCATTGGCGACCGCGCGCTCGATCTGACCGAGCGCGGCGTCGATCGCGGCCATGTCGGCATCGCTGCGACGCATCGCGGCTTCGGACGCGACCTCCGCCTCGATCGCGCGGCGCAGCGCGAGGATCTGCACGACCGAGCCCGGCTCGACGGCTTCCGCGTAGTCGATCCGCAGCGGGCGGATCGTGCCGTGCCCGGCGACGAACACGCCACTGCCCTGGCGCGGTTCGACCACCCCCTCGTTCTTTAGCCGCGACAACGCCTCGCGAATCACCGTGCGGCTCACGCCGAACTGTTCCGCGAGCACGGCTTCGGTCGGCAGCTTGGCGCCGTGCGCGAAGGTGCCTTTGTCGATCTGCTTCAGCAGTTGCTGCGCGACGGTGTCGCTCAAAGCGCGCGAGGGAATCTTGTCGAACATGCGGATGGGTGGGGTGGGTCGGGTCGGGTGCCGCGAACTGGACAGGTTATCGGGTCATCATACAAATTTTGAGACGCGAATCGCATCCACGCAAACCCTGGATTTTTTGCACAAAATCGGCGCTATTTGGCGAAATAGAAGGCTTAAGCTATCGTCTCGCCTTTGCGCCGCAACGCAAAACGCAGCGCCGCATCGAAACGAAGGCGCCTCGCTTGCCTTGCGCGCGCACTCTTTTGCAACCACGATCAAGGTCCATGAGCAAAGCCCTGCCGCCGTCTTCCGTCGCACCCGCCAACGTCGAACCCGCCCCGGAGAAACCCGGCGACTCGTACGTGCAGTCGTTTGCGCGCGGCCTCGCGGTCATCCGCGCATTCGACGCGACGCGCCCCGAACAGACGCTCACCGACGTCGCCGCGGCGACCGGCCTCACGCGCGCCGGCGCGCGCCGGATTCTGCTGACGCTGCAAACGCTGGGCTACGTGGAAGCCGAGGGACGCCTGTTTCGTCTGACGCCGAAGATTCTCGACCTCGGCTTCGCGTACCTGACCTCGATGCCGTTCTGGAACCTCGCCGAACCGGTGATGGAAAGCCTGTCAGCGCAGGTGCACGAAAGCTGCTCGGCGGCGGTGCTCGATCGCACCGAGATCGTCTACGTGCTGCGCGTGCCGACTCACAAGATCATGACGATCAATCTGTCGATCGGCAGCCGCCTGCCTGCGTACTGCACGTCGATGGGCCGCGTGCTGCTCGCCTCGCTCGACGAGGAAACGCTCGACGCGACGCTGAACTCGTCGCCGCTCTACGCGCACACGCCGCGCACCGTCACCGACAAGGAAGAACTGAAGAAGGTGATCGAGCAAGTGCGTCGCCAGGGGTGGGCGATCGTCGATCAGGAACTCGAAGGCGGTTTGATTTCGCTATCCGCGCCGATTCGCAATCGCCAAGGCCGCGTGATCGCCGCGATGAACATCAGCGGCAACGCGCAGCGCAATTCGGCCAAACAGATGGTGAAGGCGTTTCTGGGACCGCTGCAGCAAGCCGCGCAGACGGTCTCGGAGATGGTCGCGCGGCGCGGCTGACGCACGCGGCTATCGGGGAACGCGCGCGTTTGCTGCGAGCCCCGGCATTTGCGCTTGTCGCTCACTGCGCGAGATAGCGCTCCACCAGCCGCGCCCAGAACGCCGCGCCGATCGGCAGACTGCGGTCGTTGAAGTCGTAGTGCGGGTTGTGCACCATGCAGCCGTCCTCGCCGACGCCGTTGCCGATGCGCAGAAACGTGCCCGGCCGCTTCTGCAGCATGAACGCGAAGTCCTCGCTGCCCATCAGGATGTCGGTCTGCTCGACTACCTTGTCGTCGCCGACCAGCTCGCGCGCGACCTGCACCGCGAAATCCGTTTCGGCGTCCGTATTGATGACGACCGGATAACCTTCGACGTACTCGACGCGCGCCTTGCCGCCATAGCTCGCCGCCTGCGACTCGGCCAGCTCGGTGATGCGCTTTTTCAGCAACTCACGCACCTCGGGGCTGAATGAGCGCACGCTCAGTTCGAGCCGCGCGCTGCTCGAAATCACGTTGTTCGCGGTGCCCGCGTGCATCGAGCCCACCGTCACCACGGCCGGCTGCGACGGATCGACGTTGCGCGCGACGATCGTCTGCAGCGCCATCACGATGCTCGCGGCGACCACGACCGGATCGACGGTCAGATGCGGACGCGCCGCATGGCCGCCGACGCCTTCGATCGTGATGGTCGCCTTGTCCCCCGCCGACATGAACGGCCCCTTGCGGAACAGCAGTGTGCCCGGCTCCGCGCCAGGATGATTGTGCAGGCCGAACACGGCGTCGCACGGGAAGCGCTCGAACAGGCCGTCGTTGATCATCTTCAAGGCGCCGCTGTCGATGCCGCTTTCCTCGGCCGGCTGGAAGTACAGATGCACGGTGCCCGAGAAATTACGCGTTGCCGCGAGACGTTGCGCGGCGCCGAGCAGGATCGTCGTGTGACCATCGTGGCCGCACGCGTGCATCTTGCCGTGGGTGCCGCTCGCGTACGGCAGGCCGGTCTGTTCGATGATCGGCAGCGCGTCCATGTCCGCGCGAATGCCGATGCTGCGCTTGCCGTCGCCTACCTTCATTGTGCCGACCACGCCGGTCTTGCCGACCCCGCGTGTGACCTGCCAGCCCCACTGTTCGAGTTTTTCCGCGACAAGCGCCGCGGTCCGCACTTCCTCGTACGCGAGTTCAGGATGGTGATGAATGTGATGGCGAATCTCGCGCAGGCTCGCGGCGGCGGGTTCCAGATCGGACACTTCGGTCAAACGCGGGGTCTGGTTCATCGTTTGCATCGCTCCAGTGAGTAGCCTCGCACTATATCCATGCCGTTTCGTTCGAATAAGATGCTATTTTTTTCGCCCTGATTAACGGCTCTTATATACGGGGTTACCCTGATGAAACTGCAGCAGTTGCAGGCCTTCGTCGCCGCTGCGCATCACCGCAGCCTGCGCGCCGCCGCGCGCGAGCTCGGCGTCACGCAGCCGGCCGTCACGCATACGATTCGCGAGCTGGAAAGCGCGCTCAATGCGGAACTGATGGTGCGCAGCGTGCGCGGCATCGAGCTGACCGCGTGCGGGCTCGCGCTGTTGCCGCGCGCCGAGCAGTTGCTGGGCGACATGCGCCGCACCGTCGAGGCCGTCGAGCAGGTGAAAGGAGAACTGGCCGGCAAGGTCAGCGTCGGCACGATGCCATCGCTCGCGCTGACGGTGCTGCCGCATGCGGTGTCGAGCTTTCGCGAGAAGATGCCGCTCGTGAGTCTGCATCTGGAGGAAGTGACGGTGCCCGATGCGCTCGCGCGTCTGCGCAATGGCACACTCGATCTCGCGGCAATCCATCACGTTCAGGCACTGGATAACGATCTGGTGCAGGTGCCGCTGTACTCGACGCAGTTCGTCGTCACGATGCGCTCCGGGCATCCGCTCGCGAACGTCACGCGTCTGTCCGAGCTGCTCGACGCCGAGTGGATCGTCACGGTCGGCGCCGATCACTTCCCGCACAGCGTGATGATGGCGATGTTCAGCGGGCATGGTCTGCCGCTGCCGAAGCGGCTGCTGCGCGCGCCGTCGTCGTTTGCGGTGACGCTCGGGCTCGTATCGCAGACCGACGTGATCAGCTGCTTCACGCGGCCGCTCGCGCAGCGGGTCGCGCCGCTCGGCATTCGCGTCGCGCAGATCGAAGACGCGCTGCCGAACTACGATCTGAGCATCATCTCGCGACGCGATCTGCTGCCGACGCCGGCGGTACAGCAGTTCGTCGCGTGTTTGCGGCAGGTCACGCGGGAACGGATGGCGGCCGTGCAATAAGGCCGCGTGACTGCGTTACGCGCTCACCCGCTCCTTGAGCACTGTGATCAACTCGTGCCCCGCTTCTTCGAGCGTGCCGGAGTTGTCGATCGTCGTGCAGCGCACGCCGGCCGGCAACGCAAACGGCGCGCGCCGCGCGAGCCGCGCCGCGACCTGCTCCGACGATTCGCGCGCCCGCGCGTCGAGCCGCGCTTCAAGAATATGCGGCGCGGCGCTCACGTGCACCACTTCCGCGCGTGGATAGCGCGCGAGCGCATGCTGCAGGTACTGCCGCGAGCCATTGACGACCACCGTGCAGCCACGCGCGAGCCACGCATCGAGTTCGATGCCGATGCCATAGCGCAGCGAATGGCTCGACCATTCCAGCGCGAATAGGCCCAGCACCGAGCGCGCGGCGAACTCCTCGACGCTCAGTGCGACATGCACTTCCCCATTGCCGCTCGGCCGCGTGATGTAACGATGCGCGAACACGACCGGCTCGCCGGCGAGCCGCATGCGCGCGAATTGCAGCAGCGAATCCTTGCCCGCGCCCGACGGCCCCATCACATAGATCAAACGCCCGTTCATTGGCTGCTCACCTCGTCTTGCTGCTCGTCCTTGCGATCGCCGTGTCTCGCGCCGTCGCTGAACGGCAGTGGCTGCCACAGCACGAACGGCTCGCCCGCCGCCGGCTCGACGAACAACGCGGCCTGATCGACCGCGAGCGGCCCCAGCGCGGGCGTCCGCTCACGCCACCATGCGAGCAGCGTCGCGCGCTCGTCGGGATCGGCGAGCGAACTGGACAGCGTCATATGAAAACGGAACTCGTCGAACACGTACGGATAGCCCCATTGCAGCAGCAACGCACGTTGGCGTTCGGTGAGCGGTGCGGCGAGCCGGCGCTCGAGATCGGCCGCAGACGGCCGCGCGCGCAGCCCGTCTAGCAACTCCAGCGCGTTCGACGCAAGCTCGCGAATGCGCGTCTCGCCATCTGCATCGGCCGGTCGCAATGCGACGAAGTCGCCCAACGTGGCCGCTTCCACCGGCAACGCGAACGGCTGCCGCCCTAGCGCCCACGCCCGCGCAGCCGCGAGCACGTCGTGCTGCGTGACACCGGCGCCGAGCCGGAACGGGGCGACTAGCGTGCCATGCCAGCCATAGCGGCGCGGCGAGTCGGTCAACGCGGCGAGCGGGCGTGTCAGGCCAGGCGGCTGCGGCTGCGCGCAGCGTTCGCCGCTTTGCGCATCGCGGCCGAGCCATGTCGAACCCGCCTGCCACCACGCCGATTCACATGACGGCGCGTAGTACAGCGCAAAGCGCGCTTCGGCACTCCATGCGGGGCCGCTCACAGGTCATGCTCCACGAGCAGTTGCACACGGTCGGCCGCAAAATGCGTGAAGCCGTATTTGACCGGCGTGCCTTGCAAATCGACGTCGACGTTCTCGACCCACAGCACCGGCTGCTGACGGTTGATGTTGAGCCGCCGCGCGACCTCCGGCTCGGGCAGCACGCTGCCGATGCGGCTCCACTTGCGCAGATAATCGTCCACGCCGAATTCGGCCAGCGCCTTCGTCGTGCCGCCGAGGCGTTGCACGACCTCCGGCAGCTCCGGAAAACGCGCGGCCGGATACCAGCTGCGCGCGAACGTAAGCGGCACGCCGTCGGACTCGTTCAGCGATTCGATCCGATAGACCGCCGCGCCCGCGCGCAGACCCAACGCCTTCGCGACGCTGGGCTCGGCTTTCACGCGCGCGCCCGACAGCATCGTGCCGCCTGGCGAGTGATGTTGTTGACGCAGGTTCTCGGTGAAACGCGTACGGCGGCCGATCGAATAGTCGATCGCGCCGGGCTGCACGAACGTGCCGCGCCCCTGCTCCACACTGACGAGGCCGAGCGCTGCGAGGCCGAGCATCGCGCGACGCACCGTGTGACGGTTGACGTCGAAGCGCTTCGCCAGCTCGCCCTCGCTCGGCAACCGCCCTTCTTCCCCAAACCCGCTTGCCGCGATCTCGGCGGCGAGAATCTGTTCGATCTGTCTCCAGACGGCCACGCCCGCGCCGCGTTCGAGCATCGTGGCCGGCGCCGCGCTGTCGTTCGATGTCATGGTGCTGTCATTCCCTTCGGTTCAAATGATCGCCATGACGTGCATTGTAGTGCGCAAGCCGTGATGGAAATATGAAACGTCCGCCGCGCACGACAGTCCAGACAACCACGCCTGTAAACGTCTAGACGTTTAGATGAATAGATGCTCCAATGTCCACTCGCTGGATCGACAGGAAATCCGATGAGCCCGAGTTCCGTTCCGCCCTCTGCGCCGTTGCCCGCCGTGTCTTCGGCGGCGCGGCGCGCCTGGATGGCCGTGCTGGCCCGCACGCCGCGCGCCGACCTAGAAGCCGCGCTGCAGCGCGCGCTGCAAGGCCAACCTGCCCCCGCCTACGACTGGCTGCGCCCCCCTGAAATCGGCCTCGCGATGGTGCGCGGGCGCATCGGCGGCAGCGGCGATCCGTTCAATCTCGGCGAAGCGACGGTCACACGCGCCACGCTGCGCCTTCATACCAGCGGCGACGCCGAGGCCACCGTCGGCGTGGCCTGCCACTTGGGACGCGACCGCCGGCGCGCCGAACTTGCCGCGCTCGCCGATGCCTTGCTGCAGATGCCTGAGCATCGCGACAGCCTGCATCGTCAATTGATCGAGCCGTTCGCTGCGCAACAGAAGGCACGGCGCGCGCAACAGCAGCAGGACGCCGCGGCGACGCGCGTCGAATTCTTCACGATGGTGCGAGGCGACTGATGGAGCATTCACCGATTGCGTTGTCCACGCTGACGCCGGGTTTCGTGGACCCGGTCCACGCTACCCAGGCCGTGTTTCGCACGCTGCTCGACGCGTTGTCGCGCCCCGGCACGATCGGGGTGATTCGTGACGTGCTGCCCGAGTTGCGCAACACGCCGGTCGAACCCGCTGCATTCGCTGCGCTGCTGACGCTCTGCGACTACGCGACTCCGGTTTGGCTCGCGCAGCCTGATACCGCGCTCGCGTCGGCGTTGCGTTTTCACACCGGCGCGCCGCTCGTCGATGCGCCCGGCGACGCCGCATTCGTCTATCTGCACGACGCCGACGCGTTGCCGTCGCTCGAAAGCTTCGCACCCGGCAGCGCCGAGTCGCCCGAGCAATCGGCCACGCTGCTGATCCGCGTCGACGCGCTGACGGGCGGCGCACCGGTCACGCTGAGGGGCCCTGGCATTCTGGAGACCCAAACGATTTCGCCGGTTGGTCTTCCCCCACGGTTCTGGCAAGAGCGCGCGATGCTCGCGCCGCTGTTTCCGTGCGGCATCGACTGTTATCTGGTTTGCGGCCCGCGCGTGATCGGCCTGCCGCGCACAACCGAAGCGAAGGTGAACTGATGTACGTTGCCGTCAAAGGTGGAGAACGCGCGATCGAAGCGTCGTGGCGCCTGCTCGACAAAGCGCGCCGCGGCGATACGCAGATCGCCGAACTGAGCGTCGCGCAGATTCGCGAGCAGTTGCGGCTCGCGGTCGCGCGCGTGATGACCGAAGGCTCGGTCTACGACGAGGAGCTTGCCGCGCTCGCAATCAAGCAGGCGGCCGGCGATCTGGTCGAAGCGATCTTCCTGCTGCGCGCATATCGCACCACGTTGCCGCGCTTCGGCTATACGCGCGCCATCGATACCGAATCGATGCGGGTCGAGCGGCGCATCTCGGCGACCTTCAAGGACTTGCCCGGTGGCCAGTTGCTCGGCGCGACCTACGACTACACGCAGCGCCTGCTCGATTTCGCGTTGCTCGCCGATGGCGACGACGCGCGGCAGCACGTGACGCAAGGCAAGGCGCCGGTTTCGCAAGAACCGCCCGCGCCGGAAGCGATGCCGCGCGTCGTGTCGCTGCTCGACAAGGAAGGCCTGATCGAACAGGAACGCCCGACACCCGATGGCGCGGAACCCGGCGATCTGTCGCGCGAACCGCTCGCGTTTCCAGCGAGCCGCGCGACGCGTCTGCAGAACCTCGCGCGCGGCGACGAAGGCTTTCTGCTCGCAATGGGCTATGCGACACAACGCGGCTACGCGCACTCGCATCCGTTCGCGGGCGAGATCCGTTTCGGTACGATCGCGGTCGAAATGGACCTCGACGAACTCGGCGAAGCGGTCGACATCGGCGATATCGACATCACCGAATGCCAGATGATCAACCAGTTCGCGGGCAGCAGCGCGGTGCCGCCGACCTTCACGCAGGGCTACGGTCTCGCGTTCGGCCACTCGGAGCGCAAGGCGATGGCGATGGCGCTGGTCGATCGCGCGCTTCGTGCCGAAGAACTCGGCGAGACGCTCTCGTCGCCGACGCAGGACATCGAATTCATGCTGTCGCATAGCGATAACGTCGAGGCGTCGGGCTTCGTGCAGCACCTGAAGCTGCCGCACTACGTCGACTTCCAGGCGGAGCTGGAACTGGTGCGGCGCTTGCGCGCGCAGCATCACGGCAACGATGAATCAGGCCACGCCACCGACAAGGAGCAAGCAGCATGAACGCGCCCGACACCGCTGTTGCAAACACCTCATACGACAGCGCCGCGCACGGCTATAACTTCGCGTATCTCGACGAGCAGACCAAACGCATGCTGCGCCGCGCGTTGCTGAAGGCAGTCGCCGTGCCGGGCTACCAGGTGCCGTTCGCATCACGAGAAATGCCTCTGCCGTATGGCTGGGGCACCGGCGGCATCCAGGTTACCGCCGCGATCATCGGCAAGACGGACACGCTGAAGGTCATCGATCAGGGTTCCGACGAAACCACCAACGCCGTCAACATTCGCCGCTTCTTCGCGCGCACCACGGGTGTGGCGACCACCCGGCACACCAGCGAGGCGACGATCATCCAGACGCGGCACCGGATTCCGGAAACGCCGCTAACCGAACGCCAGATCCTCGTCTACCAGGTGCCGATGCCCGAGCCGCTGTTCCGGCTCGAACCGCGCGTCGCCGAATGCAAGAAGCTGCATGCGCTCGCCGATTACGGGCTGATCAGCGTGAAGCTGTACGAGGACATCGTGCACCACGGCAGCATCGCAACCACGTACGACTACCCGGTGATCGTCAATCATCGCTATCTGACATCGCCGTCGCCGATCCCGAAGTTCGACAATCCGAAGATGCATATGAACGCCGCGCTGCAACTGTTCGGCGCGGGCCGCGAGCGCCGCATTCACGCGATTCCGCCTTATACGCCGGTGCGCAGTCTCGACTTCGACGATCATCCGTTCGAGGTGCAGAAGTGGCAGCACGCGTGCGCGTTGTGCGGATCGAAGGAAAGCTTTCTCGACGAGATGATCGTCGACGACGCCGGCACGCGCATGTTCGTGTGCTCGGATAGCGACTACTGTCACGAGCGGCGCGGCGACGGCGACATCGAACCGCAAGCACCGCTGCCCCAGACCACGCGCGAAGGAGAATCCGCATGACGCCGCTTCTGAGCGCCCGCGCGCTCACCAAACAATACGGCGGCAGCAACGGATGCCGCAACGTGAGCTTCGATCTGTATCCGGGCGAGGTGCTGTGCATCGTCGGCGAATCGGGCTCGGGCAAGACCACGCTGCTCAACACGCTGGCGCTGAAGACCGAGGCCGATAGCGGCTCGTTGCACTACACCGCATCGCACGGCGACCTGCTCGATCTGCGCGCGCTGTCGGAGCCGCGCCGACGTCTGCTGATGCGCACCGAATGGGGCTTCGTGCAGCAGAATCCGCGCGACGGCCTGCGCAGCGGCGTCTCGGCCGGCGCCAACATCGGCGAGCCATTGATGGCTGTCGGCGCGCGACACTACGGCGAGATTCGCCGCACGGCCACGCAATGGATGGAGCGCGTCGAACTCGACCCAGCGCGCATCGACGAATTCCCCGCGGCGTTTTCGGGCGGTATGCAGCAACGTCTGCAGATTGCGCGCAATCTCGTCACCGGTCCGCGTCTGGTGTTCATGGACGAACCGACCGCCGGTCTCGACGTGTCCGTGCAGGCGCGTCTGCTCGATCTGCTGCGCACGCTGACGTCGACGCTGCATCTGTCGGTGCTGATCGTCACGCACGATATCGGCGTCGCGCGTCTGCTCGCACATAGGCTGATGGTGATGCAGGCAGGCGAAGTCGTCGAAGCGGGTCTGACCGATCAGGTGCTCGACGATCCGCAGCACCCTTATACGCAAACGCTGGTTTCCTCGGTTCTGCCGGTTTGAGGCTCACAATGCAATCCACTGAGGTAGTAATTGACGCGGGCAGCGCGGCACGTCACGGCGAGCGCGCTTTCGCCGACAACGCGGCGCTGATGCTGCGCGCCACCGGCATCGGCAAGACTTTCACGCTGCACGGCCAGGGCGGTGTGCGAATCGACGCGCTCGCGAACGTATCGCTCGAAGTCGAGCGCGGTGAATGCGTGGTGCTGGTCGGGCCGTCGGGCGCGGGCAAAAGCACATTGCTGCGCTGTCTGTACGGCAACTATCTGGCGAGCACCGGCTCGATCGCGATTCGCGACACCAGCAATCAGGGCAGGCCCGTCACGATCACCGGTGCCGAACCGCGTGACGTGCTGCGTCTGCGACGTAGCGTGGTCGGCTATGTGAGCCAGTTTTTGCGCGTGATTCCGCGCGTGCCGACGCTCGCGCTCGTCGCCGAGCCGCTCATGCTGCACGGCGTCGCAGAACTCGAAGCAAACGCGCGCGCCGCTGAATTGCTCGCGCGGCTCAACGTGCCGGAACGTCTGTGGTCGCTCGCGCCCGCGACGTTTTCGGGTGGCGAGCAGCAGCGCGTGAACATCGCGCGAGGTTTGATCGCCGAACATCCGCTGTTGCTGCTCGACGAACCGACCGCTTCGCTCGATGCCGGAAACCGCGACGTTGTGGCCGATCTGATCGTCGAGGCGCGCGAGCGCGGCGCGGCGATCGTTGGTATCTTTCACGACGAAGAGACTCGCAACAAGGTCGCGACGCGCCGCCTGGAACTGCGGCCGCCGCTGCGGCATTAAATTGACACCAGTCCCGACTGACTACGGAGCAAGTCGATGTTGATCAGTAACGCTCGCATCGTGACGCGAGACGAAGAATTCATTGGCACCGTGCGCGTGGAAGACGGCGTGATTCGCGACGTCGAACGCGGCGCGAGTTCGGCGCGCAACGCCGAAGACTGGGACGGCGATTATCTGCTGCCCGGTCTGATCGAACTGCATACGGACAATCTCGAGAAGCACCTCGTGCCGCGTCCCGGCGTCGAATGGAATACCGACGCGGCTTTCGTGATCCACGACGCGCAGGTCGCCGCCGCCGGCATCACGACGGTGTTCGACGCGCTCGCGATCGGCTCGCGCTCGAGCGTTGGGCTGCGTAACCGCCACGTGCAAACGCAATGCGCCGAATCGCTGTTGCGGCTGTCCACGCGTCGGCTGCTGCGCGCCGAGCACTTTCTGCATCTGCGCTGCGAGATTGCGACCGCCGACGTGCTCGAAGTATTCGATTCGCTGTGCGCGCATCCGCTGTTGCGGCTCGCGTCGGTGATGGACCATACGCCGGGACAGCGCCAATGGCACGATCGCGAGCAATGGCGCCGCTTCCAGGAGCGCAACGGCAAGATGAGCGACGAGCGTGTTGCGAGCACACTCGCCGAACTCGCGGTCGAACAGGAGCGTTACGCGGATGAGCATCGCCGCGAGATCGTCGCGCGGTGCCGGCGGCTCGGCATTCCGGTCGCGAGTCACGACGACACGTTGATCGAGCACGTCGAACAGGCGAAGGCCGAGGGCATCGTGCTGGCCGAATTTCCAACCACGCGCATCGCCGCGCAAGCCGCGCGCGAGCACGGCATCGCAACGATCATGGGCGCGCCGAACATCGTGCGCGGCGGCTCGCATTCGGGCAACGTGTCGGCGCTCGAACTCGCGCGCGCGGGTCTGCTCGATATTCTGTCGTCGGATTACGTGCCGTCGAGCTTGCTGACCGCGGTGTTCGATCTCGTCGAAAAAGCGGGCTGGTCGCTGCCGCACGCGATGGCAACGGTCTCGGCCGAACCGGCGCGCACCGCCGGTCTCACGGACCGCGGCGCGATCGAGCCGGGCTTGTGCGCGGATCTCGTACGCGTGACGATGCTCGACAAGCTGCCAGTGCCGCGCGCGACTTATCGCGGCGGGGTGCGGATTGTTTGAGTGGGGAACCGAAGGCGCGTCTGCGTCTCAGCTCGACAGCTCAACGGCGCGGACAACACCGTGTCACGCGGTGGGCTCCTCCTCGCGCCCCTCGGTCGCATCGCGCGCGGCGTGCGCCTGGGCGAGTTGCTCGTGGGCAAGCCGCGCCTGCTCGGCCTGTTCGTGGAGCCGCATGGCGAGCAGATCCTGATAGCGCAGATACGCGCAGCGGCCACCCGATTTCGCCGCATACATCGCCGCATCGGCGTTCAGCAGCAGTTCCTCGGCATTGCCGCTGTCGTGCGGAAACTCGCTGATGCCGATGCTCGCGCCGACCGTCATGCTATTGCCGTCGACGCTCAGCATTTCGTTCAGCGCATCCATGATGCGCTCGGCGATTTCGGGCGTGACCTCGGCCGCGCGCTGCCCTTCGATCAGCACGATGAATTCGTCGCCGCCGAGCCGCGCGACCACGTCCCCGGCGCACAGCACATCCTTCAGACGGCGCGCGACCGCGACCAGCACCTTGTCGCCAACGGAGTGACCGAACTGATCGTTGATCTGCTTGAAGCGGTCGAGATCGACGAACAGCACCGCGAGGCCTTCGCGGCGGAAGCTTGCCTCCTCGATCGCGTTCTCGAGCTTCTGCATGAACAGCATGCGGTTCGGCAAGCCGGTCAGCACGTCGTGCGAGGCCAGATGCACGAGCTCGCTCTGCTTGCTGTGCAGCGCATCCATCTGCGCGCGGATTTCGCGGCGCAAACGCTCGAAGCAGCGCGCGAGCACGCCGATTTCGTCGGTGCGTTTGAGCGGCAAGGTGTGCATCGCGTGCTCGGCGAACAGATGCGTCGCCGCATGCGCGAGCTGATGCAGCGGCTTGGTCAGCGCTCGCGCGAACAGAATTGCCAGCAGTACCGACAAAGCGCTGAACACCAGCACCATGCGAATGATCCGCGTGCCGAGCTGATGCGCGCCGCTCAACACGTCCTCGAGCGGCTTCGCGAGACCGAGCACGATGAAGCGATTGCCTTCCGAATCGCCGAACGGCCGCCGCACGAACGCGAGCACCCGCCCGTGCGCCTCATAGGGCCGCGCGAGACCGTTGACGAGCACTTCGCTGCGCCGCTGCTCGAACAGCTGCTTCGTGACCGGGAAGCTGTCCTGCATCAGCACGCGCCGGCCGCGGTCGAAACCGAAGGTCTTCGACGCGTCGGGATGAACCAGGAAGTCGCCCCACTCGTTCGCCAGATAGACCTGGTAGTCGCTCGGCAGATCGCTCTGCAAACGCCGCAGCATGCCGGCCAGATCGACGTCGAGCACGACGACGCCGACCACCGTGCCGCGCGCATCCGCGATCGGCGTGCCGAGACGCAGCGTCGGCCTGCCTTGCGCCGCATGCGTGCCGTATTCGTGATTGATCGAAATCGGCGAGGTGTAGATGCGTCCCGGCGAAAACGCGAGCGTTTCGAATACGTAGGGAAACTGAGCTTTTTCCTGCAGATCGTCACCCTGTACACGCACGAGGCCGTCGCTGTCGCGATCGAAACGGATCAGCTCCAGCCCGTGATGCTGCCGCGTGATCAGCCGCACCTGCAGATACTCGGGGTGGTGCAGCATGAAGCTCGAATACACCTGCGCGAGCCGCTCGCGGCCGAGGTTCGGGCCGATGCCGTCGTCGGTCTGTGTGACGCTCACCGATGACGGCATCGTCGCCAGCACCAGCGCGTCTGCCGCGACGTCGTCGATCGATACGGCGATGCGCTGGCCGAGCAGCTCCGTCGAAGTCTGCAGGCTGCGCTCCGCTTCGTTGACCAGCATCGTGCGATTCGCGCGATACGCGTAATAGCCGGTCGCGCCCGACGCCAGCACGCCGATGCACGCGAGCAGCACGGATAGCTTGAAGGTCAGGCCGCGATGCAGCATCAGAAGCGCTCCGAACGGTCGCCCGACACGATGCGCGTCCACAATTGCTCGCGGCGGTCGATATCCTCGACCGGACCGATCCAGACGATGTGCGCGTTGGGGTTGCCTTCGGCCGGCTCGGTCAGCGTATTCGCGAGCCCCTGGCGCTGTGTCAGCAGCGCGCTCACGCTCGGCTCGAGCATGTAGTTGATCCACGCGAGCGCGAGCGGCTGGTCGCTCGCCGCGCGCGTCATCGACCAGCAGTCGAGCCACGCGAGCGCGCCTTCGTCCGGAATCACATAGCCAACGTCGGCGCCCGCGCGCCGCAGCAACTGCACCTGCTGCGTGCCGTAATTGCCGAACATCAGTGCGACCTTGTGCTGGATGAAGAACGCGGTCGCCTCCTCGGGCAGCGTGTAGTAGGTCAGCAGATTGCGGCGCAGCTCGACGAGCTTGTGCGCGATCGTGCGCATCTGCGCGGGGTCGAGTTGAAACGGATGCGGATAGCCGAGCGCGAGCGCGGTGAACGAGAAGTTGTGCTGCGCGCTATTGAAGTCGAGCACCTTGCCCCGATAGCGCGGGTTCCACAGTTCGAGCATCGAATGCGGCGCCACCGGAATCTGCTTGCGATCGTAGATCAGGCCCATCGACGAATAGGTGAACGGAATCGCGTAGACCTTGCCCGCCGACGTCAGGCCGCCGATCGAGCCGAGCGCCTGGAAACGCGGCAACTGCTTCTTCGTATTGGGCAGACTCGCGAGATCGAGCGGCGCAAGCAGATTAGCCTGCGCATAACGGCGAATTTCGGCGGTGTTGGCGGCGAGTACGTCGAAAGGCGGCTCGCCCTTGCTATGCATCTGCGCCCACAGCGCCTCGTCGGAATCGACCAGCGTAACCTCGACCTTCGCGCCGTAGCGCGCTTCGAACGCCTTGACGACATCCGGGTCCGCGTAGCCGGGCCATGCGAGTACGTGCAGCACCTTGTCGGCAGCCGCGGCTGGCGTGGCCACGGCGAAACTCGCGCACAGCAGTGCGCCTGTCAGAACGCGCAACGCGCGGGGCAAAACGTCGCACCAAAATCCCGATACGCCAATCGATATAAATCCCGATGTAGTTCGCGACAAAAAGCCGATAAAAAAACGGCGCTGCAATAATGCCGCGCGAACCCGCGCGCCGACGCTCGCGATTTGTCGCTTAAAAGTCTGTTTACAAGAGCCTGTTTGATCCGCCATGAACGACATCGTGCGCATGAATAAACACCGTTGAGCAGAAAGGTCTTTTGATCCAGCGCAAATGCGCGGCATTTGAATCTTGACGGCTGTCCGACGATTTGCTTCAGTGCGATCCGCGCCTGCGCGGGCGGTCGGCGTCCTACGCATGGAGCATCGATGATAGCGCCAAAAGCCGTGGTTTTCGCACAGGTTCGAAACCGCTGCGCAAAAATATCGGCGCTGGTAATACCGTGTAAGCCAATGGTCTCGAGGCCGCTGTTAAATAACGGCAAATTCGGCCACGAGCTTTAACGATATCCACGTTTCAAACCCGCGTTTCGAACCGCTTTTCGGCGAATTCGCAAAGAATGCCGCCGTATATTCCGGTCGATCACGCTCGCCGGCTCACCGTATTACCCCTCGTGCATTACACCCGTGTTACGCAAACACCACCAACAGTGTACGATCCGGTCCCATCGGCTTGGGCGCACGCGTCGCTCTAGAGGGCCTCCTCCTGCGCCATCCGGTGTTTTACTAGCTTCCCAATATTTTTGAACTGATAAGCTTGGCGCGCGTTGCAGGCCACCCCGGCTTGCATCCTGACCAGAAGCCCGTTTGCGAGTCGCGCCGGGCGTCCCGAGGCGGCACAACCGTCGAGGGCGAAATTGAACTACACCGAGGAGTAAAAATAGTGAAAAAACTGCTAGCGGCTTTGACGGTTGCCTTGATTGCCACCGTCTCCATTGGCGCACACGCTAAAGATTGGTCGACGATCCGTTTTGGCGTTGATGCCAGCTATCCCCCGTTCGAGTCGAAAGGCGCAGACGGCAAGCTCGTTGGCTTCGATATCGACCTCGGCAACGAAATCTGCAAGCGCGTCGGTGCGAAGTGCGTGTGGGTGGAAAACGACTTCGACGGCATGATCCCGGCACTGAAGGCGAAGAAGTTCGACGGCGTGCTGTCGTCGATGTCGATGACGCCGCAACGCGCCGAACAGATCGCCTTCTCGTCGAAGCTGTTCAACACGCCGACGCGCCTCGTCGCGAAGCAGGGCTCGGGCATCCTGCCGACCGCTGAATCGCTGAAGGGCAAGACGGTGGGCGTCGAACAGGGCACGATCCAGGAAACCTACGCGAAGACGTACTGGGAACCGGCTGGCGCGAAAGTCGTGCCGTATCAGAACCAGGACCAGGTCTACGCCGACCTGATCTCGGGCCGTCTGGACGCAGCGCTGCAGGACGCAGTGCAGGCTGACCAGGGCTTCCTGAAGACGCCGCGCGGCAAGGGCTTCGCGTTCGTCGGCCAGGACCTCAACGATCCGAAGATCCTCGGCAGCGGCGCCGGCATCGGCATGCGCAAGGAAGATACCGATCTGAAGGCGAAGGTCGACAAGGCGATCGCCGACATGATCAAGGACGGCACCTACAAGAAGATCGAGAAGAAGTACTTCGACTTCGACGTGTACGGCAGCTAAATCGCCCACGCGCGCCGCACGGCGCGCCGGCAGCTTGTCCGAAACGGGCTCCGCGATGCGGAGCCCGTTTTGTTTTGCGGCTCCACATCCAGCCACATGAAGCCACATCGTGGGGCATATCGGCTAAGATCGTGCAACGCGCGGTCGCCGGGAGACAGGTGGCCGCAGTCCGCGCACGCGGACCTCGCGCGCAGCCGGCGCGCACCTTTCCCCTTGCAATCAACAACCTAGCGCGGCCGCTACGAACGGGCTGCGAAGTCAAAACCATGCAAACCCAGACCCATCCGCTGATTGCCCCGTCGCTTGGCACCGCCCGTGAACTGACGAGTTTCCACTACGGTCCCGGCGGCGGACAGAAAATCTATATCCAGTCGTCGCTGCACGCGGACGAGCTGCCCGGCATGCTGGTGTCGTGGTCGCTGCGCCGCAAGCTGGCCGCGCTCGAGGCCGCGGGCAAGCTGCGCGGAGAAGTCGTGGTGGTGCCGGTGCCGAATCCGATCGGCCTGAACCAGCATCTGCTCGGCCAGATGCTCGGGCGCTTCGAAACCGGCAGCGCGCAGAACTTCAACCGCAACTTCTACGACCTCGCGGAACTCGTGCTGCCGACCATCGAGTCGCGTCTGACCGGCGACATAGATGAGAACCGCGCCGCCATTCGCGCGGCGATGCGCGAAGCGCTCGACGAGCAGAAGCCGACCACCGAACTCGGCTCGCAACGCCTCGCGCTGCAAAAACTCTCGTACGACGCCGACGTCGTGCTCGACCTGCATTGCGACTGGGAAGCCGCGATGCACCTGTATACCAATCCGGACTTGTGGCCGGAAGTCGAACCGCTAGCGCGCTACATCGACGCGAAGGCGTCGCTGCTCGCGCTGAACTCGGTCGGCAATCCGTTCGACGAGATCCACAGCTTCTGCTGGTCGGATCTGCGCGGCCGTTTCGGCGAGCGCTTCCCGATCCCGAACGGCGGCATCTCGGTCACGATCGAACTGCGCGGCCAGCGCGACGTGTCGTACGAGTACGCGGAAAAAGACGCACAGGCGATCATCGAGTATCTGACCCTGCGCGGCGTGGTCGACGGCGAACCGGCGCCGCTGCCGCCGCTCGAATTCGCGGCGACGCCGCTCGCGGGCGCCGAGCCGCTCGTCGCGCCGATCAGCGGCGTGCTCGTGTATCGCTGCGAGGTCGGCACGTGGGTCGACGTGGGCCGGGAAATCGCCGACATCGTCGATCCGTTGACGGACCGCGTCGTCACGATCAAGAACACCGTGGCCGGCCTGCTGTACGCGCGGCATCTGGCGCGTTTCGCGACGGCCGGCCTCGAGTTCGCGCGCATCGCCGGCGCGACGCCGTTCCGCAGCGGCTCGTTGCTGAGCAACTGACGCCAACGCCGCTGCGACCGGCGATGCCGTCGCAGCCGGCCATATGTAACTGTATTTTCATGCAGCAGCCGAAGTAACCGATCGCCCGCCGCCTGGCGGGCGATCCGCTGTCACACGCCCCGCTTCGCTCCAAGGTCGATCGACCCGCCCCGCCACCGACACACCCGCCCCCGGTGCCCACGCAAAGTGTCGCGCCGACACGACACCATGGAAAAAATTTTTTCCTGTCACAGACCTTACTCAGCGTTCCCTTAAATTGCCGGCCATCGCGCGACGTTGCCGCAGAGCAGCGCGTCGCGATCGCCAAAATTCGCTAACTCGGAGAAGTATGTTGAACAAGAAAATCCTGACCGCCGCTACGCTTGCCGTCTTCGCCTCCGCCGCTCACGCACAAAGCAGCGTCACGCTGTACGGCTTGATCGATGCGGGTATCAGCTACGTGAACAACTCGAAAACGTCCACCGGCCATAGCAGCCTGACGAAGTATGACGACGGCGTCGCGCAAGGCAGCCGTTGGGGTCTGCGTGGCACGGAAGACCTCGGCAACGGCCTGAAGGCGCTGTTCGTGTTGGAAAACGGCTTCAACAGCGGTAACGGCACCGCCGGCCAAGGCGGCGCGATGTTCGGTCGCCAGGCCTATGTCGGTGTGTCGCAGAACGACATCGGCTCGCTGACGTTCGGCCGCCAGTACTCATTCTCGACCGACTACCTCGGCTCTAACTACTCGACCGGCGGCCTGACCGTCGCGGGCAACTACGCTTACCACATCAACGACGTCGACCAGCTCACCTCGAGCCGTATCAACAACTCGGTCAAGTTCAGCAGCGCGAACTTCTCGGGCCTGACCTTCGGCGCGATGTACGGCTTCTCGAACACGGCAGGCGGCTTTGCCGGCACGCCGGGTACGGGCACGTCGGCTGCACCGGTTGCGGGTTCGTCGCGCGCTTACAGCTTCGGCGCGAACTATGCGAACGGCCCGTTCGGTATCGGCGCAGCGTACACGGACATCCGTTACCCGGGCCAGGCATCGCCGGCCTTCTCGACTTCACTGGCTAACGTAAGCTTCCCGACGCTCGGCACCGGCCAGATCCAGGATCTGCGCTCGTTCGGCGTTGGCGGCCGCTACGCATTCGGCCCGGCGACGCTGTGGGCCCTGTACACGAACACGCGCCTCGCACCGATCTCGGGTGGCTCGACCACGTTCGCAGCCTACGAAGCGGGCGCGAAGTACGCGGTCACGCCGGCGATCACGGCAGGCGCGGGCTACACGTACATGCACCTGAGCGGCGCGAATGTCGGTCACTGGAACCAGGTTAACCTGAGCGGCGACTACGCGCTGTCGAAGCGCACGGACGTCTACGTGCTGGGCATCTATCAGATCGCATCGGGCCACAACGCCGCAACTGGCGACCTGCAGGCACAGATCGGTTCGAGCACGAGCTACTTCAACACGTCGGGCGTCGGCGCCGACAACCAGCTCGCGTTCCGCGTCGGTATGCGTCACAAGTTCTAAGCAGACGATTAGCGGTGGGGAACACTCGTGTTCCCTGCCTGGCTGAATCCATGAAAAGCGCCCTACGGGGCGCTTTTCTTTTGCAGCGCGGTGTTGTCGATCCAGGTCATCACGATTTCGCTTTGCCTTTTCGGCAACGATATCTGCCAAATATTGTAATTGTCTATAAATATCGGCCACCCCAACATCGGGTCACACGCTTCGATCCCGCGCCCGCGCCGCTCACGCGACCCTGCCGGCGCAACTCCCAATGCCGCCCGAGGACTTCGACATGAGCATGGACTCCGCCACCACCGCCGACGCGCTCGCGCGGCACACCTCGCGCTCGAGCGTATCGCGGCTAATTCTCGCGACCTCTATCGGCAACGCGCTGGAGTTCTACGATCTGGTCGTGTACGGCTACTTCGCGGCCGTGCTGTCGCGTACGTTTTTTCCGGTGCACGACCGCACTGTGTCACTGCTGCTTACGCTCGGCACCTTCGCGCTGTCGTATCTCGCACGACCGATCGGCGCGCTCGCACTCGGCTCGTTCAGCGACCGCAAAGGCCGCAAGGCATCGCTGACGCTATCGATTGCAATGATGACGCTCGGCACCGGCATGATCGCGCTGATGCCGTCGTATGCGGCGATCGGCGTGCTCGCGCCGATCGGCGTATTCGCGTCGCGGCTGTTGCAGGGCTTCTCGGCGGGCGGCGAGTTCGGCAGCTCGACCGCGTTTCTGATCGAACATGCGCCCGAGCGCAAGGGCTTCATGGCGAGCTGGCAGTTCTCGAGCCAGGGCGCGAGCACGCTGCTCGCGTCGCTGTTCGGCGCGGTGTTGACAAGCACGCTGAGCACCGCGCAACTCGAAGGCTGGGGCTGGCGCATTCCATTCCTGTTCGGCCTGCTGATCGGTCCGGTCGGGCTGTATATTCGCCGCCGCATCGACGAAACGCCGGAATTCGAGCGCGCGGAGAAATCCGCCGCGCCGGTGCGAGAACTGCTCGCGACGCAAAAGGAACAGGTGCTCGTGTCGATCGGCGCGCTCGTGCTGACCACCACGGCCAACTACATGCTGCTCTACATGCCGACCTACGCGGCGCGGCAACTCGGGCTCGCGCCGTCGTCGGGCTTCATCGCGACGCTCGCGGCCGGTCTGATCATGATGGTGCTCACGCCGATCGTCGGTCATCTGTCCGACAAGGTGGGCCGTGTGCGCATCATGCTCTGCGCCGGTGCGCTGTTCTTCGCGACCGTCTATCCGGCCTTCATGCTGATGAACGCGCATCCGTCGCTCGGCTCGTTGCTGGCCGCGGTCACGTGGGTCGCGATGCTGAAGGCGAGCTACTTCGCGCCGATTCCGGCCATGATGTCCGAGCTGTTCCCGACCCGCACGCGAACGACCGGCATGGCGTTCGGCTACAACATCGGCACCACCGTGTTCGGCGGCTTCACGCCGCTCGCGGTCGCCGCGCTGATCGCGGCAACCGGCAATAACCTCGCACCCGGCCTCTATCTGATGCTCGCGGCCGTGCTCAGCCTTTTCACCGTGATGTGGTCACGCGTGCGACTGCACGCACGCTGAGTCTTGCCTAGCGAGCTTCGTCGAACCGACAGGAACTTTTCCATGCAAGACCGTTTGCAACACGCCGTGCAGTTCGCGGTGGATCATGAATCGCTTTGGGACCGCCACGTGGGTGGCGCGTGGGGTGTGCACGTGAACGACCCGCCGCCGTGGAACAAGCTGCTCGGTCCCGTGCATGATCGCGGGCCGGTATCGGGGGCGATCGCCGTCGACGGACGCGTGCTGACGAGCTGGGGCGAGCCGGATCGCGCGGATTTGACCTTCAGCGTCGCAAAGATGTACCTCGCGCTGCTCGCCGGCGTCGCGCACGATCGCGGCCTGTTGCCCGACGTCGATGAGCCGGTGCGCGTGCGCGTGCCCAACATCGGCTTCGACGACGAACACAACGCGCCGATCGGCTGGGCGCATCTGCTGCAGCAAACCAGCGAATGGCGCGGCACGTACTTCGGTTTGTCGGATCAGGCGGATCACTACCGCGCGGTCAATTTCGCCGCGCCGCCCGATGGCAGGAAAGGCGACCCGCGTCCGCTGCAACGGCCGGGCAGCTACTGGGAATACAACGACGTCCGCATCAACCAGTTCTCGCTCGCACTGCTGCATCTGTTCCGTCAGCCGCTGCCCGAGGTGTTTCGCGAAGCGATCATGCGGCCAACCGGTGCGAGCGAAAACTGGCAATGGGTCGGCTACGACGACGCGTGGGTCGAAATCGACGGGCGACGCATGCAGCCGGTGCCGGGCGGCACGCACTGGGGCGGCGGCATGTCGGTGAGCGCGAACGATCAGTTGAAGGTTGCGCAGATGCTGCTCGATGACGGCGTCGCGAACGGCCAGCGCGTGCTGTCGTCCGAATGGATCGCGCGCATGCGTACGCCGTGCGCGATCGCGCCGTTCTATGGCTACCTCGTGTGGCTCAACACCGGGCGCAAGGTGTTCCCGAACGTGCCGGAGTCGAGCTACTTCGGCATTGGCGCGGGAAGTTCGTTCACGTGGGTCGAACCGGAGCGGCGCATGACGGTGGTCGTGCGCTGGCTGAATCCGGCCGCGGCCAACGAGTTCTTCGGGCTTGTGCTCGATGCGGTCGATAACCTCGGCTGATAGCCACCAGTCAAAAAAAATGCGGGCGATGCACGAATGCATCGCCCGCATGGTCATGGTTCGAGCCGTTATCGTTGCAACGGCGCGTCAGTGCGAATGCCGCGGCACCGCGGAGCCTCGACACCCAACGAGGAAGTCGAGGTCGCAGCCCTCATCGGCCTGCAACACGTGATCGATATACAGGCGCCGGTAGCCGCCACCTTCCGGCGGCTCGGGCGGCACATGCTTCGCGAGACGGCGCTCGAGCTCCGCGTCGCTGATATCGAGGTGCAGCGTGCCCGCGTCACAGTCGAGCTCGATCCAGTCGCCGTCCTGCACCGCGGCGAGCGGGCCGCCGGCCGCCGCTTCCGGCGTCACGTGCAGCACCACGGTACCGTACGCGGTGCCGCTCATGCGCGCATCGGAAATCCGCACCATGTCCTTCACGCCCTGCTTCAGCAGCTTCGGCGGCAGGCCCATGTTGCCGACTTCGGCCATGCCCGGATAACCCTTCGGCCCGCAGTTCTTCATCACCAGCACCGAGTTCGCATCGACCTCGAGCGTTTCGTCGACGATGCGCGACTTGTAGTGCTCGAAGTTCTCGAACACGACCGCGCGCCCGCGATGCTTGAGCAACTCGGGCGTCGCCGCCGACGGCTTCAGCACCGCGCCGCGCGGCGCGAGATTGCCGCGCAGCACGCGAATGCCGCCATCGGCGACGAGCGGCTTGTCGAGCGGACGGATCACTTCGTCGTTGGTGTTGGGCGCATCCTTCACGTTGTCCCACAGCGTCTTGCCGTTGACCGTCAACGCCTCCGGATGCGGCAGCAGCTTCGCTTCGCCGAGCCGGCGCAGCACGGCCGGCAGACCGCCCGCGTAATAAAACTCTTCCATCAGGAAACGGCCCGACGGCATCAGGTCGACGATCGTCGGCGTGTCGCGGCCGATGCGCACCCAGTCGTCGAGTTCGAGATCGACACCGATGCGCCCCGCGATCGCCTTCAGATGAATCACCGCATTGGTCGAGCCGCCGATTGCCGCATTGACGCGAATCGCGTTGGTGAACGCCTCGCGCGTGAGGATCTTCGACAGCTTCAGGTCTTCGAGCGCCATCTCGACGATGCGGATGCCCGACATATGCGCGAGCACGTAGCGGCGCGAGTCGACCGCGGGAATCGCCGCGTTGTGCGGCAGCGACGTGCCGAGCGCCTCGGCCATGCAGGCCATCGTCGACGCGGTGCCCATCGTGTTGCAGGTGCCCGCCGAGCGCGACATGCCCGCCTCGGCCGACAGAAACTGATGCAGATCGATCTCGCCGGCTTTCAGCGATTCGTGCAGCTGCCACACCGCGGTGCCCGAGCCGATGTTCTTGCCGTCGAGCTTGCCGTTCAGCATCGGGCCGCCGGTCACGACGATCGCCGGCACGTCGCAGCTCGCCGCGCCCATCAGGAGCGCGGGGGTCGTCTTGTCGCAGCCGGTCAGCAGCACCACCGCGTCGATCGGATTGCCGCGGATCGCTTCCTCGACGTCCATCGCCGCGAGATTGCGCGTGAGCATCGCGGTCGGACGCAGATTCGATTCGCCGTTCGAGAACACCGGGAACTCGACCGGGAAGCCGCCCGCTTCGTAGATGCCGCGCTTCACATGCTCGGCGAGCTTGCGAAAGTGCGCGTTGCACGGTGTCAGCTCGGACCACGTGTTGCAAATACCGATCACAGGGCGCCCGTCGAACTCATGATCCGGGATGCCCTGATTCTTCATCCAGCTTCGATACATGAAGCCGTTCTTGTCAGCCGTGCCGAACCATTCGGCCGAGCGCAATTTCCGCTTTTTTTCCGACATGCTAGGTCCTTGATGCATGCGCCGGGACCCTCACCGGCATATTTGACTGAAGCGGCCCACCCGGCGCCACGGCGCATGGCTTGCCGCTCAATGTCCAGGGATGGTGAAGTGTACGGAGCGGGGTGATATCTTTCCAATTATATTTTGGGCGATATCCATATCAGTTCTGGTATCAATCCGCTGGCTCTGGCGGCGCGGCGGGGCCAGCGAGCAGACCGTGCCGGCTTCAGGCGTCGCCGGGCGTCGGCTTACGGCTTGCTTTCGGTACTGCGCCGCGCGCATTCTTCTTCAGATGACTCTGGTTATAGTCGATCGCGGCGCGGATCAGCGCTTTCAGTGCGCGCTCGTCGACCTCGTCGCGCTCGAAGAAGTCGATCGCGCGCCGCGCGTTGCCTTCGAAGCCCGCGTTGAACAAACCGTGCGGGTCGGCCAGGCCCGCCCCGTGCGCGAAGGTCAGCTTGACCTTACCCTTGTGCGCGTTGGCGACCGCGATCATGCCGTCGCGCGACCAGACCGGACTACCCATCCACTTGAATTCCTCGACGATCGCCGGGTCCGCCGCCAGCACGCATTGACGGATGCGAGCGAAGGTCGCGCCGCGCCAGTCGGTGAGTCCTGCGATCAGTTCGTCGATACGTTCGGATGCGTTCATCGGCGTGTGGCCCTCGTAAGCGGAGAAACGTAGAGGTTGAACCGTCGGGATGCCGCAACGATCCAGTCATTGGTAATCTTCGCCTGGATTCGCGGCCAGCGCACGGCCGATCCACGTCGTTTCAGAGCTTGCCCGCGAGCTGCAGCATCGGATACGTGAAGAAGAAAAAGTGGACCACGTTCAGCCCGAAATGTGCGAGCACCGCCGCAGATAAGCCGCCGAAGCGATACGCCAGCCCATAGCCGATGCCCGCCACACTTCCGAGCACGATCCACTGCCATCCGCCCGCGCCATGTGCGAGGCCGAACAGCGCGGCCGCCACGCATAGCGCGAGCAGGTCTGCCCTTTTCCAGCGCGCGAACAGTCGCGTCAAACCGCCTTGCAGATAGCCGCGAAACAACGCCTCTTCGGTAAGCGTGACGAGAAAGAGATTGTTCACCAACCACAGCACGCTGTCGGCGGGCCGCTTCGGCGCCCATCCGACGATCCCCAGCGACAACGCAACGGCCATGCAGGCCGCGACCGTGATCAGCCAACCGGCGACGCCGGCGACTAACCACGTGCGCAGCGCGTGCGGCGGCCGAATCCACGGCAAGGCGAGCAGCAGCCAGAAGCCGATCAGCGGCTTGTCGAAATTGAGGTACATCGTGAAGGGCACGGCATCCGGCGTGAGATGCACGGGGCCGATCACGCGTGGGTTATGAAAGCCGGGTAGCCAATGCAGGCTGAGCCCGATCGCGAGCGCGACGAACAGCAGATGACCAGCGTATCGAACGTAACGCTGGCGAGCCGGCGACACCGCGTACGCGGCCACGCCAAGCAACGCAATGGCGACGCTCGCGAAAGGGCCGAGCTGCCCGGTCGACAACGCCGTGCCGTATCCGATCACGAGCAGGCCGACGCCCAGCCAGCGAAACGTGCTGGCCCACGTCGCCGGCGCGGCGAGAAAAATCGCGATCCACGGTAGTGCGAACATAGATAGGTTCGAAGTCAGGCTTGCAGTGATTGCTGTCTTTGCGTGCGAGCGTGACTCTAGCATTCAAATACCGCTGGACCGCGAGAACGGCCGTCCCGTACGTTGGCGAACGTCGTTTCTCCGAGCGACGATTCGTCAGGCGCTACTCGTCGTGCTTCCGAAATGCGGCCTCGCCGGCATCCGACACCTCGACCCACTTCGGATCGGGAGCCGCGCCGGGGACGTAAGTGTCGTGCCAGTTCCACCACTTGTACGGCCGGCTCTGTGGGTAGCCCTCCGGCGAATCCTCCCACGTCTCCTGCCGCCCGAGCGCCGTCATGTCGAGGTAGCTCCAGACAGTGCCCATCGCCTCGTCGCCACGCCCGTTAATGAAGTACGTTCGGAACACACGCTCGCCGTCCCGGATGAACGCGTTGTGGCCGTGCCATTCGTCCACGCCGAAGTCGGCGTCGAAGCTGTCGGTGATCGTGTACCAGGGAATCATCTCCCAGCCCATCCGGGCCTTCAGCCGCGCGATATCGGCTTGCGGTGCGCGGGACGCGTACACGAGGGTCGTGTCGCGAGCGTGCAAATGCGCAAGGTGGGAGACCTGATCGGCCCCCAGCGAACAGCCAATGCACGCGTGCTCTGGCCATCCGTGCACGCCGGGCTCGAAAAAGGCGCGATAGATGACCAGCTGACGGCGGCCTTCGAAGAGATCGAGCAGGCTCACTCTGCCTTGCGGCCCGTCGAACGCATACGCTTTTTCCACGGCAAGCCATGGCATCCGACGCCGCTCGGCGGCCAGCGCGTCGCGGGCACGTGTCAAGGCTTTCTCCTTGACGAGCAACTGCTCGCGCGCGGCCTCCCACTCTTGCCGCGACACGACCGGCGGTGTCTTCATCGCAGGCTGTCCATCTTTCCCACTCTTCTCAGGTGACTTGTTCGTCGTCATCGCAACCTCCGGGTTAGAGCGATGTCCTGTGCGTTCGGGTCGGAAGGCGATTCGTTCGCCTTGCATCGCTCGCTGTTGATGAAGGTTCAGTTTACGCCGCCGGTCATCGAGTGATGGGAGTGACAAATGTGACGCGATTCCGGATTCACGGTGGGCCAAACCCGGCTGTCGATTTCTAATGTAATCTGCCGCAACGACCATGACGTCCCACGAATCATTCGCCCACCACCTGGAGGTGACGATGAGCGCGATCCATGAGGTCTACCCCTATCTGCGAGTGCGCAATGCCGCGCAGGCGATTGAGTTCTACGCACAGGCATTCGGCGGCATCGAACAGTTTCGCCTGACCGAGCCAGGCGGCCGCATCGGTCATGCCGAAGTGAAGATCGGTCCCGCGATCGTGATGCTGTCCGACGAATATCCCGAGCACGACATGCTCGGCCCGAGCGGCGACAGCCGGCCGGGCGTGCTGCTGCATATCCACTGCGACGACGTCGACCAGCTATTCGAACAAGCGGTCAAAGCGGGCGCAACCGTGGTCCTCCCGCTAACCGATCATTTTTATGGCGAGCGCTCGGGGACCGTGCGCGATCCGTTCGGACACGAATGGCAGCTCGGCGCGCAGATCGAAGCGCTCACGCCTGAAGAGATGCAGCGCCGTTACACGGCGCTGTTCGACAGCTAGTGGGTTATTGTAGTGAGCTCCTCGCGCTTTGATTCCCCCGATGCGTGAGCTCTCTTTACTGCCCGCCGAACGGCTTTTGCACGGTGAGCTTGTTGGTCACCGAAGTCACCCCCGGAACGCCCTTCGCGATCTCCGCGACCTGATTGATCTGCGAAGCGTCGGTGACCGTGCCGCTCAGCGTCACCGCGCCGCCTTTTGCGACGACGCTGATATTGCCGGCGCTGATCTCCTTGTGCTTGCCGATCGCCGCATACACCTGCCGACGCAGCGCGCGATTCGCTTGCCTCGGGCTGGCGGGAGCGGCTGCGCTACTCGACATCGCGGGCGCGCCCGAAGCTGCGCTGGACGACTGACCCGACTGCGACCATGCGCTGCTCGACGCGGCCAGAATCAATGCGGCAATCGCCAGCGCGCGTGCCTGAATGCTTTTCATCGAATACTCCAGTTGTTATAGGTGACGTAATCAGAAGTTATGGCGGATGCCGACCATGGCCGCCGTGGTGGACACGCCGGGCGCAACCGGCGCGCCATAGATGATGGTCTGGTTCATGGTCCCCTTGTTGGCCACATAACCCACCTGCGCGTAAGCCTTGGTGCGCTGGGACAGGTTGTATTCCGCACCCACCGCGAATTCGCTCGAATGGTTCGCCGAGTTGTTCTTGTCTTTCAGGTAGTAGTACCCGGACGTGACCTTGAAACGCGGATTGAACTGGTAGCCAAGGCCCCCCGAAATCATTTCGAAGTCCGCGGTGTTGCTATGCGCCGGGTTCTTGCCGGCGCCATACGAGGCCGACACCGAAAATCCGGCGATCGTGTACATCGCACCGAAATAGTAGAAACGGTTGTTCGCCAGCCCGGTCGCAGGGATGGCGGGTGCCGCCGGGTACGTGATCGGGAACGGGTTGGTATCGTGGCCGTTGTAATACACCGCGGACAGATTCAAACCGTAGTTCGAATACCTGGCCACGGCCGACTCGCGCGTGCCGCCCTGGAAATGACCGGCGACGCCGCCCGGTGCGTACTCGAGCGCAAGTGACGCGCCGTGGAATTTCGGCGAGTTATAGACGAGCGCGTTGCTGTCGTACAGCGCGCCGATCGGCGCGTTCGTGCTCGTACCCGGCCAGCCGGCCGCCTGATTGATGCCCAGCCACGCGGTCAGAATACTGCCGAAATACTGCGCGCCGCGCACGTCGGTTTCCGCCATCGCGTAGATCATCGGAATGATCTGCCGGCCGGCGTCGAAGGTACCGAAGGGTCCGGACACGCCGATCGTCGCGAACTGGTTGAAGATCGCGGTGGTGCCCGGCGTATCGGACAGGCCGAACTTGCCGTTCGTGGAGTTGAATACGCCCTGCAGCTTGAAATTGACCTTGTAGCCGCCGCCGATGTCTTCGCTACCTTTCAAACCCCAGAAGCTCGCATAGATACCGCCGTCCTTCAGCTGATAAATCTTGCCCGTGTTCGGCGCGTGCGGCAGGAAGGTGGCCGCCGAAGTGCTCTGATACAGGAAACCCGTATCGATCACGCCATAGAGCGTCACTGACGACTGGGCATGAGCTGCGGTGGCGAAAATGGCCAACACGATAGCGCTGCTTGTCTTTAACTTCATTGTGTCTCCTTCGCGTACCGGCGGTGGCGCCAAAGCCCATGCTGCGGTCGCTTCAATCGATTGGTGATTTTGTGTGCGCCGGGCGTACCCGGCCGCGTTGTTGCGTGAATCGAACTGTGTCGCTGCGCAAGCCGTCCGTCAGGGCAGGTAGTAGTTCCCGTACTGATCGCGTAACTGGTTCTTCAGCACCTTGCCGGTTGCGCCGATAGGCACCGTGTCGACGAATACCACGGCATCGGGGGTCCACCAGCGCGCGACCCGGCCGTTGAAGAAGGACAGCAGTTCGTCGCCGGCCAGCTCGCTGCCCGGCTTTTTCACGACCAGCAGCAGCGGCCGTTCGTCCCACTTCGGATGCCGCGCGGCGATACACACTGCAGTCGAGACTTCCGGATGCAGATACGCGACGTTTTCGATGGCCGCCGAACTGATCCATTCGCCGCCCGACTTGATCACGTCCTTGCTGCGATCGGTGATCTGCATGAAGCCGTGCCTGTCGATGGTCGCGATGTCGCCGGTCGGAAACCAGCCGTCGCACAGCGGCGACTCGACGTCGGCGCCGAAGTACTGTTGCGTGACCCAGTGGCCGCGCACCTGCAGATCGCCAGCGCTCTCGCCGTCCCACGGCAATTCATTGCCGTGCGAGCCGACGATCCGCATGTCGATGCCGAACAGCGCACGTCCCTGCTTCGCCTGCACCCGGTATTGCTCGTCCATCGGCAGCGACTGCTGATGCGCCTTGAAGCTGCAGACCGTGCCGATCGGGCTCAATTCGGTCATGCCCCACGCGTGCAGCACCTCGACCCGATGGCGCTTCTGGAACGCCTCGGTCATCGCGGTTGGACACGGCGCGCCGCCGATCACCGTGCGCCGCATCGACGAGAAGGTGCCGCCCATCGCATCGACATGCGTGAGCAGTCCCTGCCACACGGTCGGCACACCGGCCGACAGCGTCACGTGTTCCGTCTCGATCAGTTCATAGAGCGACTTGCCGTCGAGCGCGGGCCCCGGAAACACCAGCTTCGCGCCGACCATGCAGGCGATGTAGGGCAGTCCCCACGCGTTCACATGGAACATCGGTACGACCGGCAGAATCACGTCGCGCGCGGAACAGTTCAGCGCATCGGGCAGCGCCGCCGCGTAGGTGTGCAGCACGGTAGAGCGATGGCTGTACAGCACGCCCTTCGGATTGCCGGTGGTGCCCGACGTGTAGCACAGCGACGACGCGCTGTTTTCGTCGAGCAGCGGCCATTCGAAGACGTCGTCGTGCAGCTCCAGCAGATCTTCGTAGCACATCAGCATGCCGTCCAGCTCGTTCGCTTGCGGCATGTGCGCGCGATCGGTCAACGCCACGAATACCTTCGGGCTCTTCACCCGGGGCGCGACGCTCTCGATCAGCGGCAGAAACGTCAGGTCGAAGAACACCACACGATCTTGCGCATGCTCGATGATGTATTCGAGCTGGTCGACGTGCAGTCGCGGGTTCAGCGTATGCAGCACGGACCCGGACCCCGATACCGCGAAATACAGCTCCATGTGGCGATAGCCGTTCCACGCGAGCGTCGCGACGCGCTCGCCCTGGCCGACGCCGAGCGTTGTCAGCGCGTTGGCCATGCGGCGCGCGCGCTGCGCGAGGTGCCGATACGAATAACGATGGACGTCTCCTTCCACGCGTCGCGACACGATTTCCTGTTCGCCGTGATGGCGCTCCGCGTGCGTGAGCAGCGCCGACACCAGCAGCGACTGCTGCATCATCAAGCCTTGCATCTTTCCGTCTCCTGATGGGTTGTGGCGTCTCGCTCATGCGTGGGCGTCGCATTCGGCTCGTCGAGACTCACCACCACCTTTGAATTCACTATTTCGACCGGGAAGGTCGTCACACTCAATCCGCCTGTTCCCGCCATGCAGCCCGTGCGCACGTCGAAGCGCAGACCGTGCGCCGGACAGCGCAACATGCAACCTTCCAGCTGGCCGCTGGAAAGCGCGGCCCCGTTGTGCGGACAGGTGTTGTCGATGGCGTGAAGCGTACCTGCGATGTTGAACAGCACGATGCTGCGGCCATCGATGAAGGCCAGCTTGCGCTGGCCCGGCGCGAGTTCGCCGGCGACCCCCACCACGATCCGACGCGACATTTCAGGCTCCTGCTGATCCGACGCTAGCCGCGTCACATCAGCACCAGGCGGCGAATCAATGTCTCCGCCATCGGCCATTCGCCAAAGCCCGAAGCGGGATTGAGGTGCCCGACTTCGCCGAGATCGACGAGGCGGCTGCCCCAGTCCTGCGCCATGTCCTGCACCCGCTCGAACCGTGCGAGCGGATCGTTGCGGCTCGCGCCGACGATGCTCGGAAACGGCAGACGCTTGCGCGGAATCGGCAGCCAGCCGTTCTGCTGGAGCGTATCCAGCTCCGGATAGCCCGCCGGCATCGGCGTCTCGAGGTCCGCGAGCGCCGCGAGCAGCGCGCCGTGAATCTCGCGCTTGTGTTGCGCCGCCCAATGCACGGTGATCATCACGCCCGCGCTATGCGCGACCAGAATGACCGGACCGTCGATTCTCGCGAGCGCGGCATCGAGCGCCGCAACCCGTGCCGCGCAACTGAGCTTGTCGTGTTCGAGCGGCGGCACCGACAGCGCTTTCGGCAGCCGTTGCTGCAACAGGGTTTGCCAATGCTCGGCGACGTGGTCGCGCAAACCCGGGACCATCAGAATGGTCGGCTTCAATTCGTAATTCATGGGAAGCTACTTGCTGGTTCAGTACGGCTTGTCGCCGATGATGCCGGCGCGTTCCATCTTGCGATGACACGGCGGGTAATCCATCACCGCATAGTGCTGCGTGCTGCGGTTGTCCCAGATCGCGATACTGTTCTTCTGCCAGCGCCAGCGCACCTGGTACTCGGGGATGTACGCCTGGCTGATCAGATAGCGCAGCAGATCGCCCGCGCCGGGATTCGCGTCCTGACCGAAGCGCACCCGCTCCGGCGTATGAAAGTTCGTGAAATGGCTCGTGAAAGCGCTCACGAACAACACCTTCTCTTCCGTTTCCGGATGCGTGCGCACGACCGGATGCTCCGCGTCCGGAAACTGCGCCTTCAGCGCCAGACGCTTTTCGATCGGCATCGCGGCACCGAAGCTCGCCTCGATGCTGTGGCGCGCGCGCAGGTCCGCGATCTGCGCCTTCACGTACGCCGGCAGATTTTCGTAGGCGAGGACCATGTTCGCCCACATCGTGTCGCCGCCGACGGGCGGACATTCCACGCAACGCAGCACCGCTCCGAACTGCGGCTTTTCGCGCCACGTGGCATCGGCATGCCAAGCGTTTTCGTAACGGTCGTTGGGCTGGTCCGGGGTCTTGTAGATACGCACGAGGCCCGGATTTTCCGGATCGCTGCCCGCGACCGGATGGTCTTCCAGTTCGCCGAAGCGGCGCGCGAACGCCACGTGTTCGGCGCGCGTGATGTCCTGGTCGCGCAGGAACAGCACCCGATGCTTCAGCAGCGCGGAGCGGATCTGGGCAAACAGGCCATCGTCGTAGATGGCGTGGGCAAGATTCACCCCGGTCAGCTCGGCGCCGATCGAGTACGTCAGTTGTTCGACTCGCATGGCTAGCTCCTCAGATAATGAAGACCGACGAACCCGTCGTCTTGCGCGATTCCAGATCACGATGCGCTTGCGCCGCGTCCTCGAGCGCATAGCGCTGATTCAACTCGATCTTGATGCGGCCCGATGCGATGAGCTCGAAGATGTCCCGGGCAAGCTCGTCCTTCTCAGCCGGATCGGCGATGTAGTCAGCCAGAGCCGGGCGGGTCAGATACAGCGAGCCTTTCATTGCCAGCAACTGCGGATTGAACGGCGGGATCGGGCCGGAGGCCGTGCCGACACAAACCAGCAGACCGCGACGCTTCAGCGAGTCGAGCGAAGCCTCGAAGGTGTCCTTGCCGACGCTGTCGAACACGACATTCACGCCGACGCCATCGGTCAGTTCGCGTACGCGCTTCGCGACATCTTCGCGGCTGTAGTTGATGATGTGATCGCAGCCGTGCGCACGGGCCACCTCGCCCTTGGCCTCGCTCGAAACCGTGCCGATCACGGTGAGACCCAGCAGCTTCGCCCACTGCGAAACGATCAGGCCGACACCGCCGGCGGCGGCATGCAGAAGGATCGTGTCGCCGACCTTGAAGTCGTGAATGCGGCGCATCAGGTACGCGGCGGTCAGGCCGCGCATGGTCATGCCGGCAGCCGTTTCGCAGTCGATCGCATCGGGCAGCCGGATCAGCGGCGCGGCCGGAATCAGGCGTTCCGTGCTGTACGCGCCGAGCGTGTTGATGAAGCCCGTATAGGTCACACGGTCACCCACCGCGACGTTCGTGACATCGGGGCCAACGGCCTCGACCACGCCCGCGGCCTCCACGCCCATCCCGGCGGGCAGCGGCACCGGATACAGGCCACTGCGGAAGTAGGTGTCGGCGAAATTGAGTCCCACGGCCTGATGGCGCAGACGAACCTGACCGGGACCCGGGTTGCCCACTTCGACGTCCTCGTAGCGCAGGACCTCGGGACCACCGGTTTCATGAAAGCGCACTGCCTTTGCCATGTTGACTCTCCAATTCTTTACTTGATCTGCACTTCGCAGAGTTCGTTGCGCCCGAGGCGCCTTACAGGTTCTGTTGTCCGCGCCGTCCGCGCGGCACCATCCGATGTCAGCGTGCGGCTTGCTCGCGCAGCGTGTCGAGCCGATCGAGATCGCCGGAGTAGTTCCGTTTGCCGATCATGAATGCGGCGGCTGCGACGAGCGGTGCGAACGGCACCAGTTGCAACGCGCCCGACAGACCGATCCGGTCGGCGATGATTCCCGTCAGAACAGCCGCCGGCGCGAGGCCCAGCAGGTTGTTCGCGAGCGTCAGCGTCGCAAACGCCGAGGCGTGAATGGTCGGCGGCGTCAGGTTCGCCACCATCGCACCCGACGGGCCGCTCGCACCGGCGCAGAAGAACATGCCGACGCCGATCACGACCAATTGCCACGGCCCCGCCGTCATGTGGAAGCCGATCGCGAGCAGGACGAAACAGGCGAGGCAGTAGGCGATCGCGGCACTCCACTTGCGTTGCCGCACGTTCTTGCTGAGCCGGTCGGCGAGATTTCCGCACACCACCATGCCCACCCCGGTCACCAGCACGAATACCGCCGCGCACATCGCAGCCTTGCCGGTGGCCATGCCGTAGTAGCGATTCAGGAAGCTCGGCATCCACGCCCACACAGCGGCGGGAACCATCAGATGCAGACCGCTGCCCACATAGGCGCACACCACGGACTTCGTCGAAAACAAGCCCTTCATCAGCTCGCGCAGGCTCATGCGCATGCCGCGCGCTTGCGTCTGCTTCGTCACGCTCGCCGGCTGCAGCGGCGCAAGACGCTTTTCGGTGACGACGAGGCGGTAGATCACGACCAGCACGATCCCCATCGCGGCCATCGCGCCGAATGCCGAGCGCCAGCCGAGGTGAGCCGCCACCGCGCCGCCGAGCGCCATGCCCAGCACCGAGCCGAACGCGCCGCCCGCCATGAAGGTGCCGGTCAGCGTGGAGCGCAGCCGCACCGGGAAGATGCTCAGCACAACTGCGATACCGACACTGCCATAAGCCGCTTCGCCGATCCCGACGAAGGCCCGCGCCAGCAGCAACTGCCCATAGTTGGCCGAGATCGCGCAGCCCACCGTCGCGAGACTCCACATCGCCGCCATCAGCACGATGCTCTTCACGCGGCCCCAGCGGTCGGCCAGCACCGACAGCGGGAACGTGAGCACACCGACCATCAGCGCGACCACGCTGCTGAGCGAACCCAGCTGCGCGTCGGACAAATCCCATGCCGCTTTGAGCGGCGGAAACACGGCATTCAACACCTGCCGCGACATATAGTCGGAAAGCAGCAATCCGACCGTCAACGCGAACACCACCCACGCATAAGCGCGCACATCCGTCTGAGCTGCCGAAACTTCGCCCGCCGTGGGCGCTGCATGCTGAACGAGCATGTTTAGTCTCCTTCCACGCTGACTCCGTGGCGGCCGCCTTGCCCGCCTGGGGCCAACGACCTGTTATGGATTCAGCTATCTGCTCCCGCGATGCAGCGGGAGCGTTACCCATGAAGCCCGGCCTCGGCCAACGCGTCGGCCCGGACTTCTGGCATTCACGCCGCGCGAAGCGGCAGGTTCCTGACGCCGGCCTGGCGGTTCGGCGCCATCCCGTTGGCGCTGAGCGTTTCTTCGACCGTCTCGTACTGCACACCAATACGATAGATCTCGCGGGCTTCTTTACCAGTGGCGATTTCGCGGCCCAGTTCGCGCGCGACGCGCACGCACTGCTCGATCTGCTGCACCGACGTGAAGCGCTTACCGTGCTGATCGATGATCGTGTCCTCGATGCCGCAGCGCGGATGCAGGCCCATCGACATCGCCATCATGTTGAACGGCAGCACGTTCTTCAGCAGCGACTCGGCGGTGAGCGTGCAGCCATCCGGCGCGCGATGCACGAAGTTGAAGAAGTTGAACGGGTTCGGGCCGTCGAAGCCGCCACCGATGCCGATCCACGTCAGGTTCAGCGGGCCCTTGTAGACGCCCTTGCGCACGAGGCGCTCGAGCGTTTCGAGCGCGTGAATGCCGGTGAGCTGAAAGTGCGGCTGGATGCCCGAAGCCTGCAGGCGGCGCAGATGCTCCTCGACCCATGCGGGACCGGCCGGAACCGTCATTTCGCTGTAGGCGGCCATGAACGCGGGGTGGGAAAGCGAGGTGCCCGCCAGATACTCGGGATAGAGCAACTCCATGATGTTCATCTGCGTGGTATTGATCGCGACCGTCACCTGATCGGGCTTCGGATCGAGCTCGGCCAGCATATGGCGCGTATCGTCGGACAGCCACTTCGCGGCCTGTCCGTCGTCTTCCGGCGCGAACGAGATCGAGCCGCCGACCTGAATGATCATGTCGGGCACAGCGGCGCGCACACCCGCGATCAGCTCATTGAACTTCGACAGGCGCTTCGAGCCCTTGCCGTCCAGTTCGCGCACGTGCAGGTGCAGTACCGTGGCGCCGGCGTTGTAGCAATCGACGGCTTTCTGGATCTGCTGGTCCATCGTCACGGGGATGTCTTCCGGGAAGTCCGCGGGCATCCATTCCGGGCCGTAAGGGGCAGTGGTGATGACTACCTTGTCCTGATTCTCGGGGTGCAGCGAATCGTCGAGAAATTGCATTTGATTGCCTCCATCCAGTTGTGAGTGACGGTGTTCCGCTATCGCGAGGTCGCATGAAAATTCGCTGGAACACATCGAACGACATGTGCACACGATACGGGAATCAAGCGCTACACTTTTATGATTGGACGCCATCCTTTTAGCGATTCGTGCCACTGCGCGTTAACACCAATAATTGCGCGAAGCAAGCGTTTAATGACCAGAAAAAGACTCAGCGTTTGAATCGTCCGGAGAAACTACGATGGAAACGATGGTGACGTCGGTAGCCATGAGCGGTTATTTCGAGGTGGCGCGACGGCTTGGACTGAACCCGGTCGAACTCGCGAAACAGGCCGGCATCGATGCCGGCGCGCTCGCGAATCCGGACGATCGCGTATCGGCCACCGCCTGTTGCCGGCTGCTCGAAATGACGGCCGAGAAGGCGTCGTGCCCGACCCTCGCGCTGCAAATGGCGGAAACGCGGCAGACCTTCGGCAGCGGCGTGATCAATGTCCTGCTCGCGCACAAGCGCACGCTGCGCGAAGTGTTGCTGGCCGCGGCCGAATACCGTCATCTGCTCAACGAAGCGCTGGCGGTGTACGTCGAGGACGCGGATAAAACGGTCACCATTCGGGAGGAACTCGTCGTCGAACCGGGTACCCCGACGAAGCAGGCGATCGAACTGGCACTCGGCGTCCTCGCGCGGCACTCCAGCGCTCTGCTCGGCAAGTTCTGGAAACCGCGAGAGCTCCATTTCACACACGCCGCGCCCGCGGACCTGACGTTTCATCGGCGCTTCTTCGGTTGTCCGCTGCAGTTCGGCAGCGACTTCAACGGCTTCGTCTGCGCGAGCGCCGATCTCGACTACCCGAATCCGCTGGCCGATCCTGAACTCGTGCGCTATGCGGAAAGCCTCGCCTCGCCCAAGAACGCGAGCGCAGCGGAATCGGCCGCGCTGGAAGTGCGCAAGGCGATCTACCTGCTGCTGCCGCTCGAGCAGGCGAACGCCGAGCTGGTTGCACGTTATTTGCATCTGAGCGTGCGCACCATGCAACGGCAGCTGAGTTCGGCCGGCACCAGCTTTTCCGATCAGGTCGAGGAAGTCCGCGGCGAACTCGCGGTGCGCTACATGAGCAATCCCACCTACCCGATCGGACGGGTCTCGGCGCTGCTCGGCTACGCGCAACAGGGATCGTTCACGAACTGGTTCGTGTCGCGCTTCCACATGACGCCGCGCGACTGGCGCGCGAGCCATGCGAAATGACGACGAAAAAAAACGGAGTGCGATGCACTGAACATCACACTCCGTCGTTGCCCCACACGCTATCACCGTCCGCTCATGCGGCGCGAAGCTTCACGTAGCGGCCCGGTGCGCTCTCGATAGCCTTGTACTTCCTATTGCCGAGCTTGGTGCGCGCTTCGACCTGCTCTCCGGAATGCTGCTTGACCCATTCGATCCAGTGATTCCACCAGCTGCCGCGCTGCTGAACCGACGTCGCGAGCCACTCGTCGGCGTTCTCGTTGCAGGTATCGTTGGTCCGGTAGCTGCGCTTGTTCTTCGACGCCGGATTGATCACACCCGCGATATGGCCGCTCGCCCCGAGCACGAACTCGGTTCGACCACCCAGTAGCTGCGTCGACTGATAGGCGGATCGCCACGGCACGATGTGATCTTCCTCGGCCGCCATCAGATAGCTTGGGACATCGACGTTGCCGAGATCCACCGGCGTGTTGCAGAACGTCAGTTTGTTCGGCACGCGCAGACTGTTTTCGAGGTACATGTTGCGCAGATAGAAGCTGTACATCGGACCGGGCAGATTGGTCGTGTCCGCGTTCCAGTACAGCAGATCGAACGCGGTTGGGGTTTTGCCTTTCAGGTAGTTGTTCACGACGTACGGCCAGATCAGATCGTTGGCACGCAGCGCCTGAAATACGAAGCCGAGTTCGCGGCCCGGGTAAAGGCCTCCGCGGCCGATCGTATGCTCGCGCATCGCCACGCCCTGCTCGTCGATGAACACGCCGAGATCGCCCGGATCGGTGAAGTCGAGCAGTGCCGTCAATAGTGTCAGGCTCGCCACCGGGTCGTCGCCGTTCGCACGCATGACCGCCAGCGCCGACGACAGCATCGTGCCGCCCACGCACCAGCCCAATGCATTGACCTGGTCGGCCCGGCTAATCTCACGCGCCACCTTGAGCGCCTGCATCACGCCGTCCTCGAGGTAGGCGTCCCACGTGGTCTGCGCCATGTCCTGCTGCGGGTTGCGCCACGACACGACGAACACCGTCAGGCCCTGCTCGCAGGCGAAGCGCACAAACGAATTCTCGGGCTGCAGATCCAGAATGTAGAACTTGTTGATGCACGGCGGAACGATCACGAGCGGCCGCGCGGCGACCTTCGAAGTCAGCGGATCGTACTGGATCAGCTGAAACAGATCGTTTTCATAAACCACCGCGCCACTGGACGTGGCGACGCTACGGCCCACTTCGAACGCGCTTCGGTCGGTGATCGAAATCGAGCCGCTGCCCAGATCGTCGAGCAGATGCGTGACGCCCGACAGCAGGCTCGAGCCGCCCGATTCCACTGCCTCCCGGAGGACCTCGGGATTCGTCGCGAGGAAATTCGCGGGGCTGGCGAAGTCGATGAACTGGCGCATGAAAAAGCGCAGCTTGTGCTTGCCCTTTTCGTCGAGCGCGCTTGCCTCGACGAAGTCCGCGAGCGCCCTGGCGTTGATCAGATAGCTCTGTTTCAGAAGGCTGTACCAGCCGTTGCTGGACCAGTCGTCGGCGTGAAAGCGCCGGTCTCCCTGCTCTGGCTCGGCGACCGCCTTCAACTCCGTGCGCCCGCCGATCAATCCGGCGACGGCATCGCTCCACAGTTGAGCCTGCTGTTGCAGGTAGTGGGCGCTCGTGTGGGTCACGGAGCTTCGCGCGAACGGCCCGTCGGAATCGAAGTCCGAGCCGTCGGTGTCATGCACCGACGCATCGAATTCATCGTTGAGCGGCGAAAACCGCCAGAAATCGAAGCCGGCCTTGACCCAGCCCGTAGAAAACTCTTGTGGCATGCTGAATGGCATTCTCATGGCGGGGCTCGCTATCATGCGTCGCTGACGGCGCAAGCCGCGTCCTCGACGACACGGTCGCGGCAGCTTGTCGGCATCACCGTGGCGTCGCCTTCGACCACCACCTTGCCGCCGACCGTGCAAACGGTGGACAGCACCACGCGGCGCTTGTCGTGGATCAGTTCCTTGACGGTCACTTCGGCCTGCACGGTGTCGCCGGGCCGGACCGGCGCCTTGAAGCGCAGGTTCTGACCGAGGTAGATCGTGCCCGGGCCGGGCAGTTGCCCCGCGAGCGCCGCGGAGATGATGCTGGCAGTCAGCATGCCGTGAGCGATGCGCCCCTTGAAGGGTGTGGTTTGCGCAAACTGCTCGTTGATGTGAACCGCGTTCATGTCTCCCGACGCGCTCGCGAAGAACAGAATGTCCGCCTCCGTGATGGTCTTGGCGAACCGGGCACTCATACCCGGTTGCAGGTCTTCGAAATCGTATCCGTTAAGCTCGTTCATGATTATTCCGCTTGCTGGGGGCGGTTAGCCGAGCGCCTGCTCGAGTTCCGGCACGATGGTGAACAGATCGCCGACGAGGCCGTAGTCAGCCACGCTGAAGATCGGCGCTTCTTCGTCCTTGTTGATCGCGACGATGACCTTCGAGTCCTTCATGCCGGCCAGATGCTGGATCGCACCCGAGATGCCGACCGCGACGTACAGTTGCGGCGCGACGATCTTGCCGGTCTGGCCGACCTGATAGTCGTTCGGCACGAAGCCCGCGTCGACGGCTGCGCGCGATGCGCCCAGCGCCGCACCGAGCTTGTCGGCCAGCGGTTCCAGCACCTTCGTGTAGTTCTCGCCATTGCCGAGGCCCCGGCCACCGGACACGATGATCTTCGCGCTCGTCAGTTCCGGACGATCGAGCTTCGTCACTTCGCGGCTCACGAATTGCGAGATGCCTGCGTCGGCTGCGGCTTCGATCTTTTCGACCGCTGCGCTGCCGCCTTCGGCTGCAACCGCGTCGAAACCGGTCGAGCGCACCGTGATAACTTTGATCGGATCAGCCGATTGCACGATCGCAATGGCGTTGCCCGCGTAGATCGGACGCTCGAACGTGTCGGCGCTGTCCACCGCGGTGATGTCGCTGATCTGCGCGACGTCGAGCTTCGCGGCGATACGCGGCGCGATATTCTTGCCGTACGCGGTAGCTGGCGCGAGGATATGCGTGTAGTTCCTGGCCGCATCTTGCACAAGCGTCAGCACCGTCGCTTCGACGTTTTCCGCGAGACCCGCTTCGAGTTGCGGCGCGTCGGCCAGCAGTACCTTGGCGACGCCGGCGATCTTCGCTGCGGCATCGGCCGCGGCCTGCGCGTTGTGACCCGCGACCAGCACGTGAATCTCACCGCCGATCTTCTGTGCCGCTGCGATCGTATTCAGCGTCGCGGCCTTGATCGACGCGTTATCGTGTTCTGCTACTACCAGGTTAACCAGATTCGTCATTTCTTGCGTCTCCTCACAGCACCTTGGCTTCGGTCTTCAGCTTCTCGACCAGCGTCTTCACGTCCGGCACCTTCACACCGGCGGAGCGCTTCGGAGGCTCGGCGACCTTCAGCGTCTTCAGACGCGGCGTGACATCGACGCCGAGGTCTTCGGGCTTCACCGTTTCCAGTGGCTTTTTCTTGGCCTTCATGATGTTCGGCAGCGTCACGTAGCGCGGCTCGTTCAGGCGCAGATCGGTCGTGACCACGGCCGGCAGCGTCAGCGACAGCGTTTCCGCGCCGCCATCCACTTCACGCGATACCGTCGCCTTGCCATCCGCCACGACCACTTTCGACGCGAACGTCGCCTGCGGCAGGTTCGCCAGCGCGGCGAGCATCTGGCCGGTCTGGTTCGAATCGTCGTCGATGGCCTGCTTGCCCAGAATGACGAGCGAAGGCTGCTCCTTGTCGACCAGTGCCTTGAGCAGCTTTGCAACGGCCAGCGGCTGCAGGTCTTCGTTCGATTCGATCAGGATCGCGCGGTCCGCGCCGATCGCGAGCGCGGTGCGCAGCGTTTCCTGCGACTGCGTCACACCGGCCGACACGGCGATCACTTCGGTCGCGACACCCGCTTCCTTCAGCCGCACGGCTTCTTCAACCGCGATTTCGTCGAACGGATTCATCGACATTTTCACGTTGGCGATGTCGACGCCCGTACCGTCCGACTTCGCGCGGACCTTCACGTTGTAGTCGACCACTCGTTTGACTGCTACGAGAACTCTCACAACTCCCTCCTTTCCACACCGATAGGGCCGGGCCCTATCGTTTTGAATGACATTACGTCCGTTGATCGATCAGAACTGGTCTTCGCGCAGCGCCAGCGCGCCTTCGCCATCGCGAGCGCCGCGGATCGTCGCTTCGAGCGCGATCGCACGGGGCAGTATCTGCGTCGCGTAGGTGTGCGCGGTCGCGATCTTCGCGTCGTAAAAGCCCGGGTCTTCATCGCGCTTGTCGGCGGCGAGCACGAGCGAGCGCGCGACTTGCCAACCCGCGAGCACGATGCCCGCGAGCAGCAGATAAGAGACACTGCCCGCGAACACCGCATTCGGATCGCGCTTGACGTTCTCGACCACGTAGCGCACCGCGCTGTGCAACGCGTTGCGGCCGGCGGACAGATGACGGTGCATCGCCTGGAAAGCCGCGCTCGTACCATACGAGGGGTGCCCTTGCACCGCGGCCAGCGTCGCATCGATCTGCGCGAGCAGCACGCCGGCCACCTCGCCGTTGTCGCGCATCGTCTTGCGGCCGACGAGGTCGTTCGCCTGGATCGCCGTCGTGCCTTCGTAGATCGGCAGAATGCGCGCGTCACGGTAGTACTGCGCGGCGCCGGTTTCCTCGATGAAGCCCATGCCGCCATGCACCTGCACACCGAGACTCGTCGCCTCGAGCGACATCTCCGTGCTCCAGCCCTTCACGATCGGCACCAGGTATTCATAGATCGCCTGATGATTCGCACGCGTCGCGCCGTCCGGATGACGATGCGCGAGATCGCAGTGCGACGCCGACACATAGGCCAGCGCGCGTGCGCCTTCGGTCAGTGCGCGCATCGTCGACAGCATGCGGCGCACGTCCGGGTGCTGGATGATCGCGACCGACTGCTTCGCGGAGCCATCCACGGGACGGCTCTGCACGCGCTCCTTCGCATACGCGACGGCCTGCTGGTACGCGCGATCCGAAATCGCCACGCCTTGCACGCCCACCGCGAAGCGCGCGGCATTCATCATGATGAACATGTACTCCAGACCGCGGTTCTCCTCGCCGACAAGCTGCCCGATCGCGCCGCCGTGATCGCCGAACTGCAGCACTGCCGTCGGGCTCGCCTTGATGCCGAGCTTGTGTTCGATCGACACGCAATGCACGTCGTTGCGCTCGCCGAGCGAGCCGTCTTCGTTGACGAGGAACTTCGGCACGACGAACAGCGAAATGCCTTTCACACCTTCCGGTGCGTTCGGCGTACGTGCGAGCACCAGATGCACGATGTTTTCCGTCATATCGTGCTCGCCCCATGTGATGAAAATCTTCGTGCCGAAGATCCGGTACGAGCCGTCGCCCTGCGGCTCGGCGCGGGTGCGCACCAGCGACAGGTCGGAGCCCGCCTGCGGCTCGGTCAGGTTCATCGTGCCGGTCCACTCGCCGGAAATCATCTTCGGCACGTAGCGCTGCTTCAGTTCTTCGCTACCCGCCGTCAGCAGCGCTTCGATGGCGCCGTCGGTCAAGAGCGGGCACAGTCCCAGCGACAGGTTGGCGGCGTTGAGCATTTCGATGCAGGGCGTCGACAGCAGCTTGGGCAAGTCCTGACCGCCGTATTCAGACGGATGTTGCAAACCCTGCCAGCCGCCTTCGGCGAATTGACGAAACGCGTCCTTGAAACCGGCCGTGGCGCTCACCACGCCGTCCTTCCAGGTGCTCGGGTTGCGGTCGCCGTCGACGTTCAGCGGCGCGAGCACGCCTTCGTGCAGGCGCGCGGCCTCTTCGAGCACCGCGCGAGCGGTATCGGCGCTCGCGTCCTCGCCGCCGGGCAAGCCCGCCAGTTGGTCGATTCCGGCCAGTTCCGTGATTGCAAACAGCATGTCTTTGAGAGGCGCGACGTAGCTCATTACCATTCTTCCGATCAGATAGTCCGTAGGGAAAGTCACCCGTCTGGCACCGATGCGGCCGGGGTAACGTATGGCTGAATCGTAGCGTCGGAGAGGCCCTGCCCGGTTGTCCAAACCGGACGATCTATTGACATCTCTGGCCACGTCGGAGGAAGTAAGCGCCCCGTGGGAGCTGCGTCGGCAGGGGTTACCGACGCTTTGATATGACGAGATCAGCCACCCCGGCGATAGGCCGCCGGGGTGCTGCCGGTCCAGTGACGGAACGCTCGGTGGAATGCGGTGGGGTCGCCGAAGCCGACGTCCCCGGCGATGATGGCGATGGGCTCGTGCGTGCCGGTCAGGCGCTGGATCGCGATGTCGCGGCGCAGTTCGTCCTTGAGCACCTGGAACGCCGTGCCCTCGGCGGCAAGATGACGGCAGAGCGTTCTGACCGAACAGTGCAGGCCTTCCGCCGCCTCTTCGATAGACGGGATGTCGGGCAGCCGTGACGCGAGATGTTCCCGCACGCGATGACTGAACAGCTGCTCGTTGAACGACACGAAGATCCAGTCTTCCGGCGCACGAGCGAGAAACCTGCGCAGGTTCGCCTTGCGCTGGCGCACGGGCAGATCGAAATAGCTACTGCTGAACTGCATCGAGGTCTGATTGCAGTCGAACTTCGCCGGTCCGGGAAACAGATAGAGATACTCGAGCGCGTGAGCCGGACGAGGAAAGGCGAACTGCACCTGGAGCAACGCAATGCGCTGGCCGATGAGCCAGGACGCGATCCCATGCGCGAGCTTCAGCATCAGCTCCTGGCCCAGCATGCTCGGTTGCGCTCCCGTGCCTCCCGGATGCAAGGCCAGCGTCGCAACGAGGTCGCCGCGGCGCGACTCGAAACGGAAGTCGTCGAGCACCAGATGGAAGAACTGGCCGAACCGATGCATCGCGGTTTCGAGATTCGGCGCATCCAGCAGGCTCAGACACAGAAACTTGAGCGCGCCGCTGCGCAGCGGGCGCGAGAAAATGCCGGGCATCTCATCGTCGAGTTCGATCGCGAGCGAGCGGTAGAGCGTCGAGAACTGTTCCTCGGTGACGCGCGCGCCAGGCCGGTCCAGCAGCGCGCGCGGGATGTTCGCGCCGGACAGGTGCCGGTCGACGATATCCGGCCGCGTCCCAACGCTGCCGAGGAACCCATTGACGAGCGAGATCGGTACGGTGGCGCCAGGAGCTTGCATGACGGGGTTCCGCGAGGCGAAGACGCATCAGCATAGCGCCTCCCGCCGCATCGTGGCGAGGGTTCGGCGAATCGCTGCACGAGTGCCGGGTTTGCGGGCCCGCGCTTTCCGGTAGCGGCTCGCCTATTGCGCCGATGCGTGCGAGCGCAGATACGGCACGTAGCCGTTCTGAGTCTTCAGGATCTTCTCGGCGCACTCGTCATAGTCGTCGCCCTTCGCGCTATCGGGCCCATACATGCCGCGGCACTGCGCAAACAGCGACAACGTCGCGCCGCCCGTGCTCTTGTTCGCGCGGGTCGCTGAGAAAGCGGCCTTGCCCGAATCGTCGGGCACGTCGGTATCGATCGCGACCGCGTCCGCGCGGATCACGTGCGTGTCGGAATGCTGCTCGATATAGCGTTTCGTCGCCGCCCACGCGGCATCGCAATTCGCCGGCGTGCAGTCGATCACCGCGTCGCGTTGTGCGGCGCGGAGGTTCGGCTCGCTATGAAGGATTTCCTGCTGGGCGCGCTGCGCCTGTTTTTCCGGGGACGACGAGCAGGCGGCGAGTGCGCATGCGACGAGTGCGAAGGCTGCGATCTTTTTCATGAGTAGACTTCGAAGGCCATGTTCGAGCGCGATTATAGCCGCGTGAGGACCGCGATCGCGCATTCAATCCACCGCAACGGCCGCTAAGTATTCGCCACCAGCAGTTCCTCCGCATTGGCCGGCGGGCGCAGTCCATCCGTGCGAGCCGCGAAGTAGCGCTGCGTCAGATCGGCCGCGGACACATGCCGCGCGTCGTCAAAGCCCGCTTCGCGCGCCATGGCGATCATCTGCTGCGGCATGAAGAAGCTGATGAAAGGTGTACCGCTCGCACGCGCGCCCTTCTCCGCCATTTCGAGTCCGGGGCGCACGTCCGGGTCCGCCATCTCCAGCGGCAACAGGAACGTCATCGCGAACGTCGAGCCGCGCGCGAGCCCGGCCACTTCACGCAGCGTCGCCGCATTCGCCTCTGTGGTCAGATACATGCTGACACCGGTCGACACGACGACGGCCGGTCTGCTTTCGTCGAAGCCTTCGGCGACGAGACGCTGCCGCCAGCTATCGCCCGCTTCGAAGTCGACCGGCACGAAACGCAGCCAGTCCGGCAGGCCGTAACCCAATTCGCTGAGCCGCTCACGCTTCCACGTTTGCGGTCTCGGCGGATCGACCTCGAACACGGTGAGCCGCGACGCGATGTCGGGCCGGCGTTGCGCGAAGCTGTCGAGACCGGCGCCCAGGATCACGTATTGATCCACACCGCGGCCGGCCTGCTCGACGACCAGATCCTCGATAAAGCGTGCGCGCGCGACGATCGACGCACGAAACGGCCGCGTGAACCGCGGGTCCATGTCGCCGCGGCTGCGCCAATCCTCGGCGGGAGCCAGCAATTGCAAGCCGACTTCGTCTTCGAGCACGTGCGGCGGCGCGTCGGCCTGCACGTGCAGCGCACGCCATAGCGCAACGCGCGCGGCGGTGCTGTCGGGTGCGATGTGTGGTTGGTTGCTCATGATATTCGCCTGGGCTCAATGGAAAAACGGCAGCGTGAGAAACAGTTTGATCACGATCGCGTTGACGATGTCCATGAAAAAAGCGCCCGTCATCGGCACGATCAGGAACGCGATATGGGAATGGCCGAAGCGGTTCGTGATCGCCTGCATGTTCGCGATCGCGGTCGGCGTCGCGCCAAGTCCGAGCCCGCATTGCGCCGCGCACAACACGACCGCGTCGTAGTTGCGGCCCATCGCGGGAAACGTGATGAAGATCGCATAGAGCGCCATCAGCAGCGTCTGCGCCGCGAGGATCGAGATGATCGGCAACGCGAGCGCGGCAAGCTCCCATAGGTCGAGTCGCATTAGCGCCATCGCGAGAAAGAGCGCGAGCGCGACGTTGCCGACCAGCGCGACCGCGTGCTGGTCGATCCGCACACGCATGAGCGCGAGCACGTTGTTCAGGATCACGCCGATGAACAGCGTGCAGACGAACGTCGGCAATTCGAACACGGTGTCTGCGATCCAGTCGGCAAACACTTCGCCACCCGCGAGGCAGATCGAGATCAGCGCGAGCGTCGTGATTATCGCGGCGGGCGTGGTGGCCTGCTCCGCCTTCGGTTCTTCGAAGACCAGCGTTTCGTCCGCTAGCTGCTGGACGCGCAGCAATTCGTCGGCGCTGATCCGCCGCATCAGCAGACGCGCGACCGGACCGCCGAGCACGCCGCCCATCACGAGGCCAAAGGTCGCACAGCCGATTGCGATTTCGGTCGCCGACTCCAGCCCGTGACGTTCGGTGAAGACCTGGCTCCACGCGGCGCCGGTGCCGTGCCCGCCCGACATCGTGACGGAGCCGCCGAGAATACCGAGCAGCGGATCGACGCCGAGCGCGAACGCTAGCAGGATGCCGATCACGTTCTGCAGGATCAGCAGCCCGCTGACCAGCGCGAGAAAGCGGATCAACACCGGCCCGCCCGCCTTCAGATTCGACAGATGCGCATTCAGGCCGATCGTCGAGAAGAACGCGAGCATCAGCGGCGCCTGCAGCGTCGAATCGAACCTGACCTGCACTTGCGTGGTGATGCGTGTGATCAGCACGCAGATCGCGACGATGAGCCCGCCTGCCACCGGCGCCGGAATCGAATAGGTTCGCAGCACGCCGATCCATTGCACGAGCTTTTCGCCGAGGAGCAGCACGAGCGACGTCGCGACCAGCGTGGCATATACGCCGACAGTCATGAATGGCCTCCGAGCGCGAACCTGCGACATCTTAGCCAATCCGTCCAGGCTAAGTATGATTTTCCTTGACGCAATGCAATCGGCCGATGACGTCGCGCCACAACGGAGAAATGAACCGAACCTCTATCCGCGCTATCTACGCTCCCGGATCCGGCGAGGTCTGAGAGTGGGTTTTGGCACCGGGAACCGAGCGTGGCAAAACCTCCAGAACACCCGCGTACAGGGCTCCGCCGGCTGCGTGCATGGCATAAGTGCCGATCGGCACTGCGAGTAACCCCCCTACACACGGACGCGGTCGGCAATCCCGCAATGCGATGGTCCTCTTCGTGAACCGCCTCCTGCAGGCGCCTGCTCGCACGTGCGCGCAACGTTGGTGTGCAGACCTCTAGCCTGTTGCAACGCTTCCCGCCTGCTTTGGGCAAGCCCTGGCAACTCGTGTCAGGCGGGCAGGAACGCGGCATGCGCAGACAGATTCGCGCCGTCCAGCCGCGACGGCGCTCCGCATGCGTGGCACGGCGGAGGGAAGACCCACAGTACCAACTCCAATGGAGGTCCGGATGTTCATGCACAACAAACGGCTGCAATACACGGTTCGCGTCGGCACGACCAATCCCGGGCTCGCGAATCTGATGCTGGAGCAGTTCGGCGGTCCGCAAGGCGAACTGGCCGCCGCGATGCGCTACTTCACGCAGGCCGTTGCGGAAGAAGACCCCGGGCGCAAGGACATGCTGTTCGACATCGCCACCGAAGAGCTGAGCCATCTCGAGATCATCGGCTCGATCGTCGCGATGTTGAATCGCGGCGCGAAGGGGGAACTCGCCGAAGCGGTCGAGCAGCAAGCCGAGCTGTATCGCAAGCTCAACGGCGCGGGCAACGACAGTCACCTTACGCAGGTGCTATACGGCGGCGGGCCGCCGCTGACGAACTCCGGCGGCGTACCGTGGAGTGCCGCGTACATCGACACGATCGGCGAGCCGACCGCGGACCTGCGCTCGAACATCGCGGCCGAAGCGCGCGCGAAGATCATCTATGAACGGCTGATCAACGTCACCGACGATGCCGGCGTGCGCGAGGCGCTCGGCTTTCTGATGACCCGCGAAGTCGCGCATCAGAAGTCGTTCGAGAAGGCGCTGTATGCGATCACGCCGAGTTTCCCGCCGGGCAAGCTGCCGCCGAGACAGGAATTCGCGAGCGTCTACTACAAGATGTCGCACGACGGAGCAGTAATCAACACACCGTGGAACAGCGGCACCGGTCTCACGATACGGACCGGTGAACCCGCGGTGGATGGTGGCGACGGCAGTGCGTCGGTGGGCCTCGAAGCGCAACAGGAAACCGCGGTTACCGCGATGGCCACGCGTCTGCGCTCCGACCCGTCGAGCGATCCGACGACCGGTGCTGAGTTAGGTAGCGAAGTTGCGCCTACCGACGACACCGCGTGATAAACCGCGAAAACTTCTTTGGAGAATATGACATGACTACACCACAGGAACATGTCGTCGACTGGCTGCGCGACGCCTACGCGATGGAAAAGCAGGCGGAAACAATGTTGAAGGCGCAGTCGAAGCGCCTCGACCACTATCCGCTTCTCAGGGAACGCATCGACAGGCATATCGAGGAAACGCTCTCGCAGCAGAAGCTGCTCGAGTCGTGCCTCGACCGGCTCGGTTCGAGCCCTTCGGGCATGAAGGATCTGACGGCGCGCATGTCGGCTTTCATGCAGGGGGCTGGCGGCATGGCGGTCAGCGATGAAGTGATCAAAGGCGGCATGGCCGGGTACGTATTCGAGCATGTCGAAATTGCCGCCTACACGACGCTAATCGCGGCAGCCAACGCCGCGGGCGACATCGAGACCCGTCAGGTTTGCGAGCAGATTCTGCCGCAGGAAGTCGAAATGGCGAAGTGGCTGCTTGAGCACCTGTCGGAGACCGTCACACAATTCCTTGGCCGCTCTGCTGCGGACCGCGACGAGGCGAAAAGGTGACACAGATGGGATTCGAGACGCGGAATCGCGTCGCCAGGTAAGCACTTTGGCCTTTGCGACGCGATCCTCATCGGACAGCGGAGTGGCTTCGCCGACAGCGTTATCGGCAAGGCGATCGCGATAAACAACCCGGAGCATTGCGAATGTCAAGCCAGCCCCGAACAAACGACGATCACCCGGCAGGACATGCGTCGCCCCATCTCGATGACGAGGAGCGCGACCAGGCTTCCGCGCACAGTTCACCTCGCGCGCTGGTGATTCACGAAATCATCCGGGAGGAAGGCGAGACGGCGCTTGGCCGAAAGCCGCTCGCGTTGCTGTGGTCCGCGTTGGCGGCCGGGCTATCAATGGGTTTTTCGTTTCTGACCCAGGCGGTGCTCGAAAGCAAGACGTCGTCTTCCGGTCACGGCGGCATCTCGCTGACTGGCGCCGCAGGCTATTGCGTCGGCTTCATCATCGTCGTGCTCGGGCGCCAGCAACTATTCACCGAAAGCACGTTGACCGTGCTGCTGCCGGTCCTGACGAGGCGCAGTCTGCCGGTTGCCGCTATCGCGCTGCGGCTATGGGTGATCGTACTGGCCGCGAATCTGGCCGGAACATGGATCTTCGCCGGAATCCTTACGCTGCCGACGTCGTTCGGGCAGAAGCTTGCGCCGGTTCTCGATCAGTTGTCGCAAGCCCCGTACGGCTCGACCTTTGCTTCCACGACCATGAAGGCGGTTCTCGCGGGCTGGCTAATCGCGCTGATGGTCTGGCTGCTGCCGAGCGCGAGATCCGCCGCCGTGCTGATCGTCGCGGTCCTCACGTATGTTGTTGCAGTGTGTGATCTGGCGCACGTGATTGCTGGCTCAGTGGAAGCGGCGTACGCGGTGCTGCGCAGCCATGCCGCCGTGCAGGACTATCTACTGCGATTTTTCGCGCCGACGCTGCTAGGTAACGTGGTGGGTGGCGTCGCGCTCGTCGGGCTGCTGAACCATGCGTCGATCGCGCCCGAGATGACAGGCCGCGACGGCTGATCTCGGCCACGCGCGGCGCATCACGACCCGAGCCGACATGATCCAGGCCACGCCAACGATGCTCCTTGACGGCACGAGCCGTGCTACGCGGATGGGTATGTAGTTCCGGAGCGCTTCCCAAACTGGAGATCGTCATGAAGCTGATAGCGGCAGGAGTGAGCGTAATTGCATTGATTGCCAGCGCTTACGCGTTTGCGCAAACCAATACCGGCAGCGTGCAGCCGAAGCCGGATGCGCACAGCGCCCAGCCGGGTACCGCTGGGCAGAGCATGAGCCGTGCCGCGGACGCCGGTACCAGCAAGCCGGCGAGTGGCACATTGATGCAAAAACGCGAAAGTGGCATGTCGCCCCAAGGCGCGTCCGGCTCTAACGCGACCGGCGAGATGAAGCAGTGACGACAAGGCGAGGCACAGCTCCTTCGTGAGTGGGACCGTTTGTGCGACAGCCAACGTTCCGCTTTCCCGTGGCAGGGTCGGCGCCACGAGGGGACACTCAGGACTTGCCCGCCGGACCGGTACAGCGGGTTGCAACGGTGCGGAACCACTGACGGCATCAGGAGGTAGCAACATGACACCAACGGATACCTGCAGGTTTCTGGACTCGCTCGGCGACGAAGCGCGAATCCTCGCGTTGAAGCACTTCAGAACGAGGTTCGACGTTACAACGAAGTCCGACGCGACTCCCGTCACAATCGCGGACCGCGAGATAGAACGACGGCTTCGTGAACTCATCCTGTCGCGGCATCCATCGCACCACCTCGTGGGCGAAGAGGAAGGCGGCGAGACTGGAGACGGAACAACCTGGGTGATCGACCCCATCGACGGCACGAAGAGCTTCGTATCGGGTCTTCCGCTGTTCGGGACGCTCGTCGCGGTACTCGAAAGTCGACTTCCTGCCTACGGCCTGATTGAAGTCCCAGCACTGCGTGAGCGCTGGATAGGCTACGGCAATAGCACTGTTCTCAATGGCACTCCGTGCAAAGTCAGTTCATGCACGCGATTGCGCGATGCCCGACTCTGCACAACCGACCCACAGATATTTATCGGTGAAGCGTCACGGGCCTTTTCAACGCTGTCGGGTTCTGTCGCAATCTCCCGGTTCGGAACCGACTGTTACGGTTACGCCTTGTTAGCCTCGGGTTACATTGACCTCGTTGTGGAAGCAGACCTGGAAATTTACGATGTGATGGCGCTAGTGCCTGTCGTTCGGGGCGCGGGTGGCATCGTTACTACCTGGTCGGGTCATCCAATCACTGAACGTTTCGATGGTACGGTCGTCGCGGCTGCGACTCCCGGGTTGCACACCGAGGCGCTTAGAGTCCTCGGAACACCGTAATCGCATCACCGGCGCTACTCAACGGATATCAGGTCAGATGCAAGGTGTCCACGTCGGACATCTGCACACGGATTAGCGAGACAGGCACGCGGGTTGCGCGACGTAAAAATCGCCCATTCCATCCTGGAGAGAGATCATGGCCGCAAGCACACAGTCCAGCGTCTACAAGGTTACAGAAATTGTCGGCACGAGTCCGACTTCCTGGGAGGAGGCTGCGAAAAATGCTGTAGAAACTGCTGCTAACTCGCTTCGTGATTTGCGAATCGCCGAAGTCTGTAAGCTCGACATGAAGATCGACAACGGCAAGGTGGTTGAATATCGGACCCGGGTATCCGTGTCGTTCAAATACGAGACTTGAGAGCTCGGCAAAGATCCTGTTGCTCAACGAACTGATCGCAAGACCTGACGAACTCGAACGTGGCGCGCCGGGCTGCTAAAAAACCGCGCACAAATGAAGCCGAAACTGCAGCCCACGCCAAACACCGCAAGATTGGCCAGGACACGGTTAACCCGCCCTTTGTAAATCTGGGGTTCTGATAATGCACATAGCAGACAACTAAGACGGCGAGCAATCCAGCGATGAACGACATGGCCGCAATCAGTTGACCTTCCTCTCCTGCAGTACTCGCGACTCCGGATTGCTAATCGCTAGCGTGGAGCATTCCCGCTCGCGATTCCCGACTAATGCCTTCAGGCCGGAGCCCCTCAAATAAAGACGCTCAGATGGAATTCTGTCATTACCGAGCGCCGCGCATCGACGCCGTAGATCATTTCAACGCATATTCTCCCGTCGCGCTCTCTCCAAACCGGGTTTTTAATCAGAAAATCGCCTAACTCGTTTTTTTGTCCCCAAAATCACCCCTTGCAGCACGGGCCTGAGAGAGAACGAAAAACTCCCTAACTTTAAAAATTTGAACGAAGTCTGCTACGCTGCGCGCTTCACCACCCTTGCATTGAAACGATGGAAATCCCATTCAACGATCGCGGCGTGTCGGTCACGCGCAACGCCCTCTCGGCCGCGGGTCAGGTCTTCCCGCTGCGCGATATCGTCGACGTGCGGGTCGTGACCGTGCAGAAGAACAAGGTCGTGCCGCTCGTGATCTCGGCGGCGGGGCTGATCGGCGCGATCGTCGGCGGTGTGCTGCATTCGGCTTCGGGACTCGTATCCGGGGCGATGCTGGTCGTGGTCGGCTGGCTGACCTGGGCGAGTCAGGACGTCACGCATCGGTTGATGGTCAAGACGGCCGACGGTGAGCGCGAGGCGCTGATGAGCACGGATCGCGAGTTCGTCGAACGCGTCGGCGAGGCCGTGCATCGGGCGAAGGCCGCGGCCGCCGCGCCGAAAACATGACGCGGCGCGTCGATCGAACATGAAAGAGCCGTGAGCGACTGATCGACGCCAGCGCCGCACGGCTTCTCCGGCTCAGTCCAGACTGAGCGGATTCACGCGCCAGATATTGCGCGCATACTCGCCGATCGTGCGATCCGACGAGAACAGCCCCATCCCCGCGACGTTCTCGATCGCGCTTTCGGCCCACGCGTGCTTGTCGACGAAACGCGCATCCACTGCGTTCTGCGCCTTCGCGAACGCATCGAAATCGGCGAGCACCATATAGTGATCGCCCCAATCGACCAGCGTGTGAAAGATATCGGAGAAGCGCAGCGGATCGTCCGGCGAGAAGAAGCCCGTGCGAATCTGATCGAGCGCGGTGCGTAATGCTTCGTTTTCCTCGTAAATCCGCCGCGGCCGATAGCCGCTTGCGCGCAGATCGTCCACCTCGTCGGCGCTGTGGCCAAAGATGAAGATGTTCTCGCGCCCCACCGCGTCGCAGATTTCGATGTTCGCGCCGTCCATCGTGCCGATCGTCAATGCGCCATTGAGCGCCAGCTTCATGTTGCCGGTGCCCGATGCCTCGGTGCCGGCCATCGAGATCTGCTCCGACAGATCGGCCGCCGGAATGATCAGCTCAGCCACACTCACGCCGTAGTTCGGCACGAACACGACCTTCAGCCTGTTGTCGATCAGCGGATCGTGATTGACCTTCTCGCTAACGTCGCCGATCAGCTTGATGATCGTCTTGGCCATCCGGTACGCGGACGCGGCCTTGCCCGCGAAGAGGACGACGCGCGGCACCCAGTCGCGCTCCGGATTCGCGCGAATCTCGTTGTAGCGCACGATCACGTGCAGCACGTTGAGCAACTGGCGCTTGTATTCGTGAATGCGCTTGACCTGCAGATCGAACAGCGCGTTCGGATCGAAGTGCAGCTTGGTGTGCTGCGCGAGCCGGTGCACGAGCCGCAGCTTGGCCTGTCGTTTGGCCTCACGGAACGCGTCGACGAACTCGTCGTCCTTGCGCAGATTGCGCAGTTGCTCGAGCTCGAACAGATTGCTGCGCCAATGCGTACCGATGCGCGCGTCGATCAGCGACGACAGCGACGGACTCGCCTGCGCGAGCCAGCGGCGCGGCGTGATGCCGTTGGTCACGTTGGTGAAGCGGTCGGGATAGAGGCGCGCGAAGTCGGAGAAGATGTCGCGCGTCATCAGCTGCGAATGCAGCTTCGACACGCCGTTGACCTTGTGGCTCGCGACGATCGCCAGATACGCCATGCGCACGCGCCGCTGCCCGTATTCGTCGACGAGCGAAATGCGGCGGATCATATCGACGTCGTGACCCGACTGTTCGCTGACATGCTTCAGAAACTGCGCATTGATTTCGAAGATGATCTCGAGATGGCGCGGCAGCAGGCGCGACAGCATTTCGACATCCCATGTTTCGAGCGCCTCGGGCATCAGCGTGTGATTCGTGTACGAGAAGATCTGCGTCACGTGTTTCCACGCCTTGTCCCACGGCAGGTTATGCACGTCGACGAGCAGGCGCATCAGCTCGGGAATCGCGAGCACCGGGTGCGTGTCGTTCAGATGCACCGCGACCTTCTCCGAGAAGCGTCCGAACGTGCTGTGCGTGCGCTGATAGCGGCGGATCAGATCCTGCATTGTCGCCGATACGAAGAAGTACTCCTGGCGCAGCCGCAACTCGCGGCCGGCAGGCGTCGAGTCGTCCGGATAGAGCAGCCGCGACACGTTCTCCGACATGTTCTTGGTGTCGACCGCGTTGCGGTAGTCGCCGCGATTGAATGCGCCCAGGTCGAGCTCCTCGGTCGCGCGCGCGGACCACAGGCGCAGTGTGTTGGTCGCGTCGGTCGCGTAGCCGGGGATCACGGTGTCGTACGCGGTCGCGTTCACGTGCTCGGTGTCGATCCATTCGGTCTTCTCGCCGCGCTGCACGGTACGGCCGCCGAAGTGCACCATGTACTTGATTTCGGGCCGAGGAAATTCCCAGGGGTTACCGGCGCGCAGCCAGTAGTCGGGCGCCTCGACCTGCTCGCCGTTGACGATTTCCTGACGGAACATGCCGTACTGGTAACGGATGCCGTAGCCGAAGCCCGGAATGCCGAGCGTCGCCATCGAGTCGAGAAAGCACGCGGCGAGCCGGCCGAGGCCGCCGTTGCCGAGCGCGGCGTCGGGTTCGATATCGATCAGCGCGTCCATGTCGACGCCGAGGCTCGCGAGCGCCTCCTTCATCTGATCGTGAATGCCGAGCGCGAGCAGCGCGTTGGTAAAGGTCCTGCCGATCAGAAACTCCATCGACAGGTAGTAGACCCGCTTCACGTCCTGCTCGTATTGCAGGCGCGTGGTCTTCATCCAGCGCGCGACGAGCCGGTCGCGCACGGCCAGCGCGGCCGCATGCAGCCAATCGTGCGGGTGAGCGGTGATGGCGTCCTTGCCGACGCCGTACATCATGCGATTCGAAATTGAGCGCCGTAGCGCGTCGACGGTACTGTGGAGCTGGTCGAATTCCAGATCGACGGTCGTCATCGAAGCCTCCGGGAAGTTCGACATGGCAGACGCGAACCGCACGGAAGACGGACGGGAGGCGCGTGCCTGTCGGAACGGTTAAAAAAACAGAGTAGGACATTTTGGGGATCTCGCACATCGCTGCGCAAGCGGACGATGACGCATATGCCGTGCCCAGTGAACTCGCCAGTTGCAGTGCAATGGCGCGCGGCCGATGCACGGATGCAGTGCAAAACCGCACATCGATTATTTTTTCGATGCATGACGGGCGAATGAAGCCGCGAATTCCCTAACTGTGTGATCGCATCGGGCCCCCCGTTCTGCCGGACGGTTCGACCGTACGCGTGTGGGATTCGATCTGGGGCCTTGGCCGATTTGGAGATGTCGGGCGCGGTTGACGGTTAGTTGCGTTACTGTCAGATCCCAGCGCTTCTTCTTCGCCCGCCTGCCCGCCTCCCTGCACGATCGTGCCGTCTCTGCAACAATCGCGACGTTGCGCCGCCGCACCAGCCGCCACGCTCATCCGCCGTGGTCCGGACAGCGCGCCACCTCGCCCACAACGAATCCGCCGTGCGCGCGCCGCCTCTCTGGAAGCGGCCGACAGCGGCATGCCCAACCCGACGAGCCACGCCTTGTCCGATAAGTTCAGCTCTACCGTCGGCGTCTCCACGCCGGCACTTCCCGCCGACGGCCCGATGTCGGCCGCCAATCGCCGCGCGATGGCCGCGATCATGCTCGCCGTCGCGCTCGCCACGCTCGATACCGCGATCGCCAACACCGCGCTGCCCGCGATCGCCGGCGACCTGCACGCGGCGCCGGCCGCGTCGGTCTGGATCATCAACGCGTATCAGCTCGCGATGGTCGCGACGCTGCTGCCGCTCGCCGCCCTCGGCGATATCGTCGGGCATCGGCGTATCTATATCGGCGGCATTGCGCTTTTCACGCTGAGTTCGCTCGGCTGCGCTCTGGCGCCGACGCTGCCGCTGCTCGCCGCCGCGCGCATCGTGCAGGGCCTGGGCGCCAGCGCGATCATGAGCGTCAACACCGCGCTGATCCGCTTTCTGTACCCGCCGCATCGGCTCGGTCGCGGGCTCGGCACCAATGCGCTGATCGTCGGCGTGTCGTTCGCGGTCGGGCCGACGGTGGCGTCGCTGATTCTGTCGGTCGCAACGTGGCCGTGGCTGTTCGCGGTCAACGTGCCGCTCGGCGTCCTCGCGCTGAGCTTTGCGATGCCGGCGCTGCCGCATACCGCGCAGGGCCGGCATCAGTTCGATCCGCTGGCGGCGCTGTTCAACGTGGTCACGTTCGCCGCGCTGATCTTCGCGCTCGGCGAGGCGGCGCAACGCGCGTCGATGCAGATCGTGCTCAGCGCCGCGGCGCTCGCCGTCGTGTTCGGGCTGCTGCTGATTCGCCGCGAGGCGGGTCACTCCGCTCCGATGCTGCCCGTCGATCTGTTCAAGCGGCCGGTGTTCGCGCTGTCGGCGGTGACGGCCGTCTGCTCGTTCGCCGCGCAGAGCCTCGCATTCGTGTCGCTGCCGTTCTATTTCGAGGACGTGCTGCTGCGCAGCCAGGTCGAAACCGGCTTCCTGATGACGCCGTGGCCCGTCGTGGTCGCGCTTGCCGCGCCGCTCGCGGGCGGCCTGTCGGACCGCTATCCGCCGGGGCTGCTCGGCGCGGTCGGGCTCGCGGTGCTGTCGGCGGGGATGGCCTCGCTGGCGATGCTGCCCGCCCATCCGCACGTGCTCGACATCGGCATCCGCATGGCGATCTGCGGCGCGGGCTTCGGCTTTTTCCAGTCGCCGAACCTGAAGGCGCTGATGGCGAGCGCGCCGCCCGAGCGCAGCGGCGGCGCCAGCGGCATCGTCGCGACCGCGCGGCTAATCGGCCAGGCGACCGGTGCCGCGCTGGTCGCGCTGTGCTTCGGCATCGCCGGACGCCAGCATGGGCCGACGCTCGCGCTCGGCCTCGGCGCTTTCTTTGCCGGCGCGGCGAGCCTCGCGAGCGGCTTGCGGCTCTTCGCGCCATCGCATCGCGCGGGCGTGCAGGCGAAGGCGGCGGTCAAGTGAGATGTGCGCCGGACGGCGCGTGAGACGAGGATAAAGCTTGCAGGAAGCGCGGCTCGAACGAACCGCGCATGATTTGAAGCCGGTGCGGGAAGACGAGGCGGCAACTACGCGAGCCGCCTCGCTTCCGACCAATGCAGCGCGATCAACGTGCCGCGAAATACCCCTTCACCGCGCCAATGAACGTGTCGATATCGTCGCGCGACACATCCATGTGCGTGACGAAGCGCGATGCATACAGCATCTGCGTGAGGATGCCACGCTCCTTGAGCCATGCCTCGAGCGGCGCGCAATGCTGCTGCGGAAACTGCGCGAACACCATGTTCGTTGCGAGCGACTGCACCTTCACCTGCTCGATGGTCTCCAGTCCCGCCGCCAGATGCGCGGCGTTCGCGTGATCGTCGGCAAGACGCTCGACGTTGTGATCGAGCGCATACAGGCAGGCGGCCGCGAGCACCCCAGCCTGGCGCATGCCGCCGCCGAGCACCTTGCGCCAGCGATGCGCGACGTCGATCAGCGCGCGGCTGCCGACCAGCACCGAGCCGACCGGCGCGCCCAGTCCCTTCGAAAAGCAGATCGACACCGAATCGAACGGCTCGGCGAGCGCCGCGACTGGCTTGCCCGACGCGACCGCCGCGTTGAACACGCGCGCGCCGTCGAGGTGGGTCGCGAGGCCGCGCTCGCGCGCGAGCTGCGTCGCGTCGGCGACGTACTGAGCCGGCAGCACCTTGCCGCCGATCGTGTTTTCCAGCGCGACGAGCCGCGTGCGCGCGAAGTGATCGTCGATCGGCTTGATCGCGGCGGCGATCTTGTCGAGCGGGATCGAGCCGTCGGCGGCGTTTTCGAGCGGCTGCGGCTGGATGCTGCCGAGCACGGCCGCGCCACCGCCCTCGTATTTGTAGGTGTGCGCAAGCTGGCCGACGATGTATTCGTCGCCGCGCGCGCAGTGCGCCATCAACGCGGCGAGGTTGCTTTGCGTGCCGCTCGGGAAGAACAGCCCCGCTTCCTTGCCGGTGCGCTCGGCCAGCGTGGCCTGCAGACGCAGTACGGTGGGGTCGTCGCCCCAGACGTCGTCGCCGACTTCGGCCGCCGACATCGCCGCGAGCATCGGCGGAGTCGGGCGGGTAACGGTATCGCTGCGCAAATCGATCATTGTGTGTCCCTGTGCGTCCATGGATGACAACCTACGGCAGCCGGCCGCGCGTGCGCTCCGGGAGGAACGCGTACGCGCCGGCAAACGAGCCATACAGTGTATTCAATTCAGGCGACGCTGAAAATCGGCGCGTCCCCGCAAGGCGCGCCGATCCGACTGCGAGGAGTCGATAGACACTGAATCAATAGACGCGACGCGGCCGCTCAGCCGCCCGGCTTGGGCAGCCACTGCAGCGGATCGACCGGCTGGCCGTTCTGGCGCACTTCGAACTGGATCGACGCGGCACCGCGGCTATCGACCCCGACCTCGCCGATCGTCTGCCCTTGCGCGACCGCGTCGCCTTCCTTGACGAGCAATTGGCTGTTCTGGCCGTACGCGGTGATCAGCGAGTCGTTGTGCTTGATGATGATGAGCGGGCCGTAGGCTTCGATGCCGGTGCCTGCGTAGACCACGCGGCCGGTCGCCGCGGCCTTGACCGGATCGCCGGGTTGCCCGCCGATCACGATGCCGTTGTATTTGCCCGGCGCGAACGCGCGCAGGATCGGCCCGCGCAACGGCCATTGCAGCACGCCCTGCTGGGGCCCGGCCGCGGGGGCCGCCGCACCGGGGACGGCGCCCGGCGGCACGTTCGCCGTCGCGCCCGGCGCAGCCGGCGTCACTGCAACGGGCGGCGTGACCACGCTGCCCGAGGCCATCGGCGGAGAAACGCGCAGCACCTGACCGGGCGCGACCGCCGCGTTGACCGGCAAGCCGTTCCAGGCCGCGATTTCCTGCGGCTTGCGTCCATATGCCGAGGCGATGCCGGCCAGCGTGTCGCCCGGATTGACGCGGTAGAAGCCGGCGGGCACCGGGACGGTCGCGAGACTGGTCGCGCTCGACGGCGCGTTGTTGTAGAACGGCGTGCTTTCCCACGGCATCGTCGTGCAGCCGGCGATCGCCACGCCGAGCGCCGCCGCGATCAGCGGGCGGATGGCCGTCGGTTGCCATTGTTGTGTCATCTGATTTTCCTCGACGTGTGTCTCGTTCCGATTCAATCGACGCCGCTGCAATTGCCATGCCGCCACGCTTGCGCAAGGTCGCGGCTGTCTGTTGCCGCCTGGATATTATGCGCGAGCCCCACACGCGCGCCGCGCTGGCGCGCGCCGTCAAACTGCCGTGTTCTTCAGACGCTTCCTTGCGTTTCGACGACCAGCACCCGTGCCGCGCCGAGCGGATGCGCAACATGCTCGGTGCCGACCGTCGCGTAGAACACGTCGCCGGTTTCGAGCACCGTCGAACGTTCGACGCCGTCTTCGCGATAGCGCATCTCGACGCGCCCGTCGAGCACGGCGAACACTTCCTCGCCGTCGTTCACGTGCCACTTGTACGGCTGGTCGGTCCAATGCAGACGCGTGGTGATGCCGTTCATGTTCGCGATGTCGAGCGCACCCCAGGCACGCGGCGCGGTAAAGCTTTTGCTGCGGATGATCTTCATGGTCGATGAGCAATTGGCAAGCGCGCAAACCCCGCGGGCGGCGCCGTCCGCCCACGGCGACGGCGCTTGCGCGGCTGGCCCTATTATAGGTCGCATGGCCCGCGCGTCTCGGCGAGCAAGCCGCCACGGCCGATTCGTCCGATTGTTGCGGGCAATCGGCCATCGCCTATACTCAGTCAAGCCGCGCGGAGCAGTTCACGACAACGTTGGGATTCTGGGAGGAATGAGGATGAACAAAGCCACCTTTCTGGCCGTGCAACTCAACGTCGACGATGTGGCGGCGTCTGCCGGCCTCGTCGAGCTGCTGAACACCCACCTGATTTTCGCCGCCGACGTCGCCGAGGCCGCCGATGCGCTCGTGCAACTAGCGAGCGTCGCGAGGCTGTCGAGCGGGGTCGAGGCGAGCGTCGAGCTGCCCGCGGTGGCGATCGAGCGTCTGCGCGAGGCGCTCGACAATCTGAGCGGCTACGACGAATCGTGGCTTCTCGCGCTGGAGCCGAGCCGCGCGCTGTTCGATGACATCGGCCGGCGGCAGCGAACCCTGCATTGACGCCAACCCGCCGCAGCACGGCGCCGTAAACGACAAAACGCCATCCGCTCGAACTGGATGGCGTTTTTTCTTGCCCGCCGCGCTCGCGCTATTCCACGAAGCGGCGTCTACAACGGACCACGACTACACACTACACCTGCGCACTTCTACTGCGATCAGCTGCCGAAGTACACCGAGTTACGGTTGGCCTTCGCCGGAATGACGGCGTGGCCTGCTTGCGACGTGCCGGCAGCCGGAGCGCCGTAGCCGCTGGTGTCCGCGGGGTTGGCTGCGACGGCCGTGCCGCGCTGCGCATCGACGCGTGCTTGCGCTGCCTGGATGTCGGCCGGGTAGTTGACGTCGTTGGCGGACGGGTTGTAGCCGGCCTGTTCGAGTTGGATCAGTTGAGCGCGAACCTGAGCGCGCGTCACCGGCTGGCTGGCTTGAGCGAACGAAGCGACCGGAACAACGAGGGCGGCGGCGACTGCAACTGCGGAAATCAGGGTCTTCATGATTGACCTCCAAAGGACTTGTTGTGGTGCGCTTCGGGGTTTCTGCATTTCCCTCAGCGATTGAGAACAAGTTTAGAGGCGTCACGATCTAGGGTAAACCCTTAAACCCGCGAAACTCTATTCCTACTAGCGCAATAATCATTTCGCATTTGCTTATGATTACAGCTAACCATCGATATATTTGGCAATAATGCGCCGCCTGCTTGCCGATCCAAACGGAACAATGGCCCGGCGCGCTGTCACCATCGCGCGCCGGGCCGTTTTTTCAACCGCTTAGCTCCACTGTGCGTGGAAGCTGCCTGGCTTATCGATGCGTTCGAACGTATGCGCGCCGAAGAAGTCGCGCTGCGCCTGCACGAGGTTCGCGGGCAGACGCTCCGAGCGGTAAGCGTCGAAATACGCGATCGCCGACGCGAACGCCGGTACCGGCACGCCCGCATTGACCGCGGCCACCACGACTTCGCGCAACGCCGGCTGGTAGTTCTTCGCGATGTCGCGGAAGTACGGATCGAGCAGCAGGTTCGCGAGCGCCTTGTCCTTCGTGTAGGCGTCGGTGATTTTCTGCAGGAAGCGCGCGCGGATGATGCAGCCCGCCCGGAAGATCTTCGCGATCGTGCCGTAGTCGAGATCCCACTTGTACTCTTCCGACGCTGCGCGCAACTGCGCGAAGCCCTGCGCGTACGAGATCACCTTGCTGAAGTACAGCGCGCGGCGCACCGATTCGATGAACGCCTCTTTCGCGCCTTCGAGCGGCTTGGCCCGCGGCCCTTCGAGCACCTTGCTCGCGGCCACGCGCTGCGTCTTCAGCGACGACAGCACGCGCGCGAACACCGCCTCGGTGATCAGCGGCAGCGGCGCGCCGAGGTCGAGCGCGTTCTGGCTGGTCCACTTGCCAGTGCCCTTCTGCGCGGCACGGTCGAGAATCACGTCGACGAGGTCCTTGCCGGTTTCGTCGTCCTTCTTGCTGAAGATCTTCGAGGTGATTTCGATCAGATAGCTGTCGAGCTCGCCCTGGTTCCACTCGGTATAGACCTTGCCGAGTTCCTCGTTCGACAAGCCGACGACCTGCTTCAACACCGCATAACTCTCGGCGATCAACTGCATGTCGCCGTACTCGATGCCGTTGTGCACCATTTTCACGAAGTGGCCCGCGCCGTCCGGTCCCATGTACGCGACGCAGGGCTCGCCGTCGGGCGCCTTCGCGGCGATCTCGGTGAGGATCGGCGCGACGAGGTCGTACGCATCGCGCTGGCCGCCCGGCATGATCGATGGGCCTTTCAGCGCGCCTTCCTCGCCGCCCGACACGCCGGTGCCGATGAAATGCAGACCGGCCTTCGCGAGTTCCTGGTTGCGGCGGATCGTGTCGGTGAAGGGCGTGTTGCCGCCATCGATCAGGATGTCGCCTTTTTCGAGCAGCGGCTTAAGCGAGGCAATGGTTGCGTCGGTCGGCTCGCCGGCCTTGACCATCATCAGAATGCGGCGCGGCTTTTCGAGCGAGTCGACGAACTCTTCCAGCGTGAAAGCCGGCACCAGTTTGCGGTCCGGAAATTCGGCGATGAGTTCGTCGGTTTTCGCGCGGCTACGGTTGTAGACCGACACCGCGTGGCCGCGGCTCTCGATGTTGAGCGCCAGATTGCGGCCCATCACCGCCAGCCCCACCACGCCGATTGCCTGTTTGCTCATTTGAATTCTCCAGAGTCCAATAAATGTCGTGGCGCCGCGCTGCAAAAACACCGGCGCGGCGTCGAGGGTGAAAGGATAAAAGAAATGCGCGCCTGCCGCTTGATGGCGGGCAAGCACGCCGGTTGCTCGTGCTGCTGCGGTGCTCCTGCCGTGCTCCAACTTGCGCGTAACGCCGGGTAGACAGGTATTGTGCGCGCGTCGGCGCTTGCGCGGAGGGTTCGGCCTGGAATCGGACTGAGGTTTGGCGGACGACACGAACGAATGCACGACCCGTCGATCTTCCCGCTACCCCGCCCGCTTCCTGAACACCAGACTGAAGTTGTTCGCGGGCATCGCGACCACCCGTTCGCACGTGAGTCCCGCCGCGTCGCCGAGCGCAACGACCGCTTCCATATCGCGCACTCCCCATTCGGGATTGCGACTCTTCAGCCACTGCTCGAACGCTTCGTTGCTCGGTGCGGTATGCGCGCCGCCGCGCCGGTAAGGACCATATAGATAGAGCACGCCGCCGTCGACGAGCCGCCGCCCCGCGCCGTCGATGAGTGCCTGCGCCGCGCTCCACGGCGAGATGTGGATCATGTTGATGCAGACCACCGCGTCGAGCGCATCGACGCCCCAGTCCGGCTGATGCACGTCGAGCGCGAGCGGCGCGCGCACGTTCGCGAGCCCCGCGTGCGCGGTCCATGCGGCAATCGACTCGCGTGCTTCTTCGTCTGCGTCGCTCGGCTGCCAGTCGAGACCGGGCAGCGCGCCGGCGAACCAGATCGCGTGCTCACCGGTGCCGCTCGCGATTTCGAGCACGCGGCCGCGCGCCGGCAGCGCATCGCGCAGCACGGCGAGGATCGGTTCGCGATTGCGTTCGGCGGATGGCGAATGTTGCCGGGCATCGGTCATGGTCGGCCTTGCGTTTCGGTTTTGCGACTTACGTTAGTACAGCGTGGCGCGCACGCGTTCGGGAAGCTCGCGATCGTAGGCGGCCGCGTCGAATTTTTCGCCATCGTTCGCGGCGAAGATGTGTTGCAGGATCTCGCCCGTGCTCGGCAGTTGCGAGCGCTCGATGTGACGCGCCGAGTCCCACAGCCGCGAGCGCACGATCGCCTTCGAGCAATGAAAGTACACGGCCTCGACGTCGATCAGCAGCACGGTGCGCGGCAGTTTACCGTCGACGGCGAAACTGTCCAGCAGCGCCGCGTCGTTCGAGATTCGGCCGCGGCCGTTCACGCGCAAGGTCTCGCCGACACCGGGGATCACGAACAGCAGCGCGACGCGCGGATCGCCGATGACGTTGCGCAAGCTGTCGAGCCGGTTGTTGCCGGGGCGGTCCGGCAGCGCGAGCGTGCGAGCGTCGACGACCCGCACGAAGCCCGGCGCATCGCCGCGCGGCGAGCAGTCGAGACCGGCGGGGCCGCTCGTCGCGAGCACAGCGAACGGCGCGGCCGCGATGAACGCGCGGTAGTCGTCGTTGACATAGGGGATCTCTTTGCGCAGAGAGCGCTCGGCTGGCTGTGCGTAGAGGGCTTCGAGTTGTTCGATCGTCGTCAGCATGCGGTTTCCTCGGGTTTTAATTGTGGTTCGCGGAAGGTACTCGTTTTCAAGCGCCCGCCAGCAACCCGGCGAGCGCGCTCAAGGTGTCGCCGCACGGCGCGGCCACCTTCAGCGACAACAGCGGATCGGCGCGGGTGCGGCCAAGATTGATCGCCGCGATCGGCTTGCCCTGGCGCTGCGCCCACACGCAGAAGCGGTAGCCGGAATACACCATCAGCGACGAGCCGGCCACCAGCACCGCGTCGGCCGCATCGAGCGCATGCGACGCCGCAACGACCCGCGCCTTCGGCACGTTCTCGCCGAAGAACACCACCGATGGCTTCAGCAGCCCGCCGCAATTCGAGCATGCCGGCACGCGAAAACCGCCGAGATCGTGCCACTCGAGATGCGCGTCGCCATCGGCGGCGGCTTCGGCCGTGACGTCGAGCAGCGCGGGGTTATCGGCTTCGAGCGTCTGCTGGATCGCCGCGCGCGAATGCTGCATGCCGCAGTCGAGACAACTGACGCCGTCGATGCCGCCATGCAGCTCGATCACGTCGCGGCTGCCCGCGCGCTGATGCAAGCCGTCGACGTTCTGCGTGACCAGCGTCGGCACGTGACCGACCGCTTCGAGCCGCGCAAGCGCGACATGCGCGGCATTCGGTTGCGCGCGCGCGACCAGCGGCCAGCCGACCATGCTGCGCGCCCAGTAGCGCTGACGCATCGCCAGCGTGCCGAGGAACTCCTGCAGCGTGATCGGCGGCGAGCGCTTCCATGCGCCGTTGTCGTCGCGATAGCCGGGAATGCCGGAGTCGGTGCTGATGCCGGCGCCGGTCAGCACGAACAGGCGCGGATGACGCTGCACGAAGCGATGCAGATCGTCGAGCGTGTGCGGGTCGGCGAGGGATTCGGTCGGCGTGAGCTGAAGGTCGGTCATGACGGGGGACGTGGAGTTGCTTGCGCGCATCAGCGGTGTGGGTTCGGTTTTCCGCGCCGGGCTGTCGAGCGACGCGCGTCCGCGTGCGGCTTCGACTTCGCGCCCTGCGTGTCCAGCCGCCGCGCTGGCCGCGCTTTCTGCGCCTGCCGCTTCTGCCATGCGGCCAGCGCGATCTCGTAGCGCTCCAGCGCTTCGTCGTAGAGATCGAACACGCACTGCGTGCAGCCGCTGTGACAGCAGTCGTCGAGATCGGGCCGCACGGGCGGCTGCGGCGGCGGGTCGTCGCTGGGTTTGGCGCGTGGCACGGCGCTTGGTTTGCCTGGAGAGACGGCGGAGCGCCCAGTATAAGTTGAACCCGCGCGCGCCGCTCCCGCTTGCGAGACGGTGCTGCGCGCCGCTCAGCCGCGCCCGACGAACGGCATCTTGCTCGCCATGATCGTCATGAACTGCACGTTCGCCGACAGCGGCAGGCTCACCATATGCAGCACCGCGTCGGCGACATGCTGCACGTCCATCAGCGGCTCGACCGCGATTTCGCCGTTCGCTTGCGGCACGCCGCGCGCCATCCGCGCGGCCATCTCGGTTCCCGCGTTGCCGATGTCGATCTGCCCGCACACGATGTCGTATTTGCGGCCGTCGAGCGACACCGCTTTCGTGAGCCCGGTGATCGCGTGTTTGGTCGCCGTGTAGGCGGCGCTGTTCGGACGCGGCGCGTGCGCGGAAATCGAGCCGTTGTTGATGATGCGGCCACCGCGCGGGTTTTGCGTCTTCATCAGCCCGAACGCCGCGCGCGTGCACAGGAATACGCCGTTCAGGTTGGTGTCGACGATCGAGCGCCATTCGTCGATGCTCACTTCGTCGAGATCGACGGGCGAGCCGTTGCGTCCCGCGTTGTTGAACAGCACGTCGAGCCGGCCGAAGCGCGCGCGGATCGTGTCGAATAGCGCGGCGACGCTGTCGGCGTCGGTCACGTCGCACGACACCGCGAGCGCTTCGCCGTGCTGCGCTTGCGCTTCCTGCGCGACCGCATCGAGCGCGGCCTGGCGGCGTCCGGCGAGCACCACGCTATAGCCGTGCTTCGCAAGCGTCAGCGCGCACGCGCGGCCGATGCCGCTGCCCGCGCCTGTCACCAGCGCCACTTTGCCGTTTCCTGTTTGCCACATCGCGCATCTCCTGTCGTATTGGGTCGCGACGCGCGCGTTTTCCGGCAATCGGTCCGATCGCCATCGACACGCGCGCCGCTTTTCGCTCCGCACCATACAACAGCGAATCGGCGATCGCAAACCGCGGGAGTCTTTCAGCGCGCTTTCGCCGGGTACGTGGCCGCCGAGCGCGGCACGTCGACGCGCGCAACAGTGGTATCGTTCGCGGTTGCGCATCGCGCGCAAGATTCACAGCCTTCCCTGGACGGACGAAGGCGTACTGGAAGCACGTTTCGATGAATGAATGCCCGAACCCGTCGCGCCGCTGGCCGCGTAGCCGCAACTCCGCACTGCTGAACGGCACGATCGGCTGGCACGTGATCGTGCTGATCGGCGTGGCTGTTGCACCAGCCGCGTGGCCATGGTGGCTCGCCTCGATCATCGCGAATCACGCGCTGTTTACGATCACCGGACTGTTGCCGCGCACGACGCTGCTCGGACCGAACTGGACCCGACTGCCCGCGAGCCCGCGCAACGCGGATGCGATCGCGCTGACCATCGACGACGGCCCCGATCCCGTCGTCACGCCGAAAGTGCTCGATCTGCTCGACGCGTTCGACGTGCGGGCGACGTTCTTCTGCATCGGCTCGAAGGTCGAGCGCTATCCGCAGCTCGCGCGTGAGATCGTCGCGCGTGGACATGCGCTCGAAAATCATTCGCAGGTGCACGTGCATACGTTTTCGGTCACGTTTCCGCACGCGTTGACGCGCGAGATCGCCGCGGCGCAACGCACGCTCGAATCCGTCAGCGGCGCGCGGCCGATGTTCTTCCGTGCGCCCGCCGGACTGCGCAACCTCTTTCTGGAGCCGGTGCTGCGCAAGCTCGATCTGCGTCTCGCCGCGTGGACACGGCGCGGCTACGATACGCGCGAGCGCAACCCGCACGTGGTCGCTCGGCGGCTGCTCGATGGCCTCGCCGCGCGCGACATCCTGTTGCTGCACGATGGCAACGCCGCGCAGACGATCGAAGGCCAGCCGCTGATTCTCGCGGTGCTGCCGAGCGTGATCGAAGCAGCGCGCGAGCGGCATCTGCGGTTCGTCACGCTGCGCGAAGCGCGCGTCGATGCGTGACGACACGCGTGAAGTGACACTCGGCGCGAACAGCGCTACACGCGAAATTCCGCCGCCATCTCCTCATCGGTACGCGCTTCGAGCTTGCCGGCGCGACACGCTTTGATGAACACCTCGTAGTCGCGCTCGACCTGATCCGCGTAGGCACTCGCGTAGCCGCTCAGCGCTTCGGCGAACTGATCGCCGCGGCCGATGTACGCGCTGATCTCGATCGCCTGCCCGCTCGCCTTCGCATGCGCGCGCGCCATGATTCCATGGCACGCCGCACCGCGCGCCGGCGCTCGGGCGTCAGTGCGATCTCGGCCATGCGGTCGAACGTGATGCGGTCGTACCACAGATCGAGCGCGCCGAACTGCGCGTATTGCGCGACGCGATCGCGATACGTGCCGACCGCGGTCATCACGAGACTCTCGGCAGTGCCGCGGCTCAGGCGCATCTGCCGCGCGGCCACGACGAGGCTCGCGCACAGGCGTTTCAGGTCCCATTCGAACGGGCCGATCGAGACTTCATCGAAATCGTTCAGGTCGAAGACCAGTTGCCGCTCGGGTGTCGCGAAGCCGCCGAAATTCATCAGATGGCCGTCGCCGCAGATCGGCAGGCTAAGACCGCTGTCGTGCACCTTGCTCAGATCGTGCGCTTGCAGAATCGCACTGCCGCGAAGAAACGCAAGCGGCGAGGCTGCCATGCGCCCATAGCGCAGCGGCACCAGATTCTCGGCGCGCTCCGCGCTGCTTCGTTTCAGCAGCTCGATCGGATCGCGGTGCAACTCGCCGACCGCTCGATGGCTCGAGCGTTTCGAATGCTCGCGTGCGGCGCGGCCGCGCGCTTCCCGTTCGGCAATGGTGCTGGCTCTCATGCTTTCTCTCCGCTTCTTTGCGATTCTTCAACCGGCGACGATAGAGACTGCTTGCCGCGCGTGGCGCCGTTAATAGCGAGGCGGCAGTCGCGATCATAACGGGTCGGAACACAACACGGTTAAGCGCGTTCGTCGTCAGCAATCCGACCTGCGTAGTACCCCGTAGTATTTTCGCAACCGCCGGCTCGCATGCGCGAGAAAGCACATGCGAGCGAGCGCGCACCGCGCGTAGAATCGAGCGCATGCGCCCTACCCTCGTTCCGCAGCGCGAGCCCGAGCTGCCGCTGCATACGCCCAGTGTGTCGTCGCTGACGTTGGCGGCGGTGATTGCGCTGATCGCGTGGATGGCGATCCTCGCGCAAGCCGACCTGACCATCGATCGCACGCTCGCGCGCGGTCTCACCGTGTTCGACGCGCTCGCGCGCATGAGCAGCTACCTCACCAATCTAACGGTGCTCGCCAGCGCCTTCTGCTTCACCTGCGTCGCGCTGTGGAAGCACCGCTCGCCACTCGTGCGCTTTTTCCGGCAGCCGACCGTCGTGACCGCGGTGGTCGCGTACATGGTGTTCGTCGGCATCGCGTACAACGTGCTGTTGCGCGGACTTTGGCCGCTGTCGCCCTACCGGCGCATGCTCAATGAGTCGCTGCACAGCGCGCTGCCATTGCTCGCCGCGCTCTACTGGGTGCTGTTCGTGCCGCGCTTCCATCTGCGCTTGCGTCACTGCCTGCTATGGCTCGTCTATCCGCTCGCCTATCTCGGCATCACGTTCTGGCGCGGCAGCCTGTCGGATTTCTATCCGTATCCCTTCATCGACGTCGAATCGCTCGGGCTGCGCCAGGTGCTGGTCAATTCCGCGCTGCTGTTCGGCGGTTTTCTAATGCTGCTGGCCGTGTTCGTCGGCATCAATTCCAGGCGCCGACGATGATGGTCCAGCACATTCCATCCGGCCGGATGCATAGCGCCGCGTTTCCAGGCGCATTTCTTGCACCCCTTTCGTCACTGACGCAGGCTGACGCCGCACCGGCGCGGCTTGCGCGGCGCCCTTGTGCGGGCGCGTTGCAATTGCAGCGCGCCCGCACGTAAATATGACAACAGGAGCGATGCATATGGACACGAATTCAGCGGCAGGCGCGGTAAAGGAAGTCGCCGGTAAGGTGCAAAGCGCGGTCGGCGACGCAGTCGGCGACACCAGCGCGCAGGTGGCGGGCAAGGCGCGCGAATTGAGCGGCAAGGCGCAGCAGTTATGCGCGAACACGACGAGCCTCTTGCGCGACACGACGGCCGAAAGCCCGTTCACGACGCTGGCCGTCGTCGCACTCGCCGGGTTCGTGATGGGCGCGCTGTGGTCGCGCGGCGGTCGCGACTACGACTGATGCAGGCGCGGCGCCGGATCGTAGGCGCCGAACGATAGTGCGAAGCAGTCGGACCAAAGCGGGCGATCCGCGGCAAGCGGTTCGCCCGCTGCTTTACTAGCCGCTCTTCTTCTTGCGGCCGGCGCCCATCTCCAGTTCGATCCACGCGGGCGCATGATCGCTCGCATGCGGTTCGCCGCGCACCCAGCGGTCGACGCCCGCGTCTCGCAGACGCGGCGCGAGATCGGCGCTCAGCAGCAGATGATCGATGCGCAACCCCGAATTCGTGTCCCAATGACGGCGGAAATAATCCCAGAACGTGTACACACGTTCGTCGCCGAAATGCGTGCGCAGCGCATCGGTCCAGCCTTGCGCGAGCAGCTTTCGATAGCGCTCGCGGCTCTCCGGCTGCAACAGCGCATCCTTTAGCCACGAGCGCGGGTTGTAGATGTCTTCGTCGGTCGGCACGACGTTGAAGTCCCCGGCGATCACGACCGGGTGGCCGCTCTCGTAGAGCTGCGCCGCATGCGCGATCAGATGATCGAACCACGCGAGCTTGTAGTCGAACTTCGGGCCCGGCTGCGGATTGCCGTTCGGCAGGTACAGACACACGATCAGCACGCCGCCGACCGCGGCCTCGATGTAGCGGCTATGCGTGTCGTCTTCGAAACCGGGCAGACCGCGCCGCCGCTCGAGCGGCGCTTCGCCTTTGGCCAGAATCGCCACGCCATTCCATGCGCTCTGGCCTTGCCAGACGGCGCCATAACCGGCTTCGCGCAAGGCGTCGACGGGAAACGCGCTATCCACCGCCTTCAGTTCCTGCAGACACACGACGTCCGGCGCCTCGCGCTCGAGCCATTGAAAAAGCGCCGCCTGGCGCGAGCGGATTCCGTTGATGTTGAACGTCGCAATGCGCAGCTTCGCCATGATCGTCCCTCCGTCGCCTGTGGCACCGCGAGCACCGACCCCATTGTGGCCCGGTTGGCCCGCTCCAAAATTATCACCCGCAACTTTCCATCCAGCTCGAAGCTGTCGACATCCGCAGCGAAGCTACCCGCAAGTCTGATGAATGGCGCCGAAAGCAGATGCTAATTGGAAGATAAGGCGATGTGTATTGCATTATAATTTTGCGCGCCCATGAGCCGCCGGCACGATGCCGACTCTGGCGAGGCGGGTTGCCCGCCTGTTTTTTACTGACTGTCTTCAAGTCGTTTCAATGGAAGCTGCAATGAACGCTGCCCCCGCCTGCCCGCAATGCGCGATGGAAAACACCTACCCTGACGGCACGCTGTACGTGTGTGCGGACTGCGGTCACGAATGGTCGGCAAACGCTCGCGCCGATGCGAACGATGAACCCGCCGGTAGCGTCGTCAAGGATGCGAACGGCAACGTGCTGGCCGACGGGGATTCGGTCGTGCTGATCAAGGATTTGCGCGTCAAGGGTTCGCCGATCACGCTGAAGATGGGTTCCAAGGTGAAGAGCATCCGGATCGTCGGCGGCGATCACGAAATCGACTGCAAGACCGACGCCGGCAGCTTCATGCTCAAGGCCTGCTTTCTGAAGAAGGTCTGACGGGCCGTTCGCCGTTGGCGGCCCCGCTCCGAAGCGCGGTTCGCACTGCATGATTCAATCGACTGGTTGGCTACCCGAGCATACCGAGAATGGCTGAGGATCGAACCTCGTACGACGCGTTCGTCAAATTCATGTCCACGCCAATCAGTGATGGGCAACCGTTCGTGCTGGAGACGCAGCACGCGGTGTCGCTACACTTCGATCACTTCTCCACTCAGAGCTTCATGTCGCTCAGCAACCCGGAGAAGCTCACGCTCGGCTATACCCGCGCGATGATGGGATTTCTGTTGCTGCAGCCCGCGCCCAAACACATCTGCATGATCGGACTAGGTGGGGGTTCGCTGGCGAAATATTGCTATCGGCATCTGCCCGAGGTCGCGATCGAAGCGGTCGAGATCAGCCCCGAGGTGATCGCGCTGCGTGACGTATTCAGGATTCCGGCGGACGACGCGCGGTTCAAGGTGGTTTGCGCGGACGGCGCGGACTACCTGATGCAGGATGACATCCGCACGGACGTGATCCTGCTCGATGCGTTCGTCGCGGAAGGGATCGCGAGCCGCTGTGCGAACCTCGCGTTCTTCGCCGCCTGTCGCGAGCGACTAACCGAGACGGGCGTCCTCGTCATCAACTTCACGGACGATGATCCGGCCATACCGCAGCACCTCGAGTGGCTGAGATCCGCATTTGGCGTTTGCTATGCGCTCGTTCGGTGCGGCGACGACAGCAACTTCGTCACGATTGCCTGGAAAAGCGGACATCGTTTGCCGCCCAGACAAGTGCTATTCGAGCGTGCCCTCTCGTTTGCCTTTGCAGACGAACTCAAACTGTCCGTCACTGCGCGCCGCCTGAAAGAAGGAGAGCGCCTCGATCCGAAGCGGCTGATCTGGCGTGAGCAAGGACAGGGGCACTGGGAAATCGGCGGTTGACCGGCGCGAGGCGTCAGCCCGGGTGTCAGCGTCCGCGCTTGGCAAGCGGGCTTTTGGTCTTGTAGGTCACGCCGTGACGCTCGAGATACTCGCGGATCAGTTGGCGGACGACTTGTGACGGCGTCAGATCCTGCGCCGAGCAGAGCATTTCGAATGCCTCTTTCTTGGCGGGGTCGATCAGGACGGTCAGGCGTGCGGTTTTCGTTTCCATTGCGAGGACGAGTCGGCAAATATGTTAACCAAATTATAATGCATTTGCTTTCGGCGGCACGACCAGAACCGGCATTTCACGCCAGCATTCCCCCGTCCTCGCGTGAGCTCAATGCCTGCGCTCGAACCGGCAGAGACAGGTCAACAGATCATCGACGACCGGCACGATCGCCAGCGTGACGAGTGCGCCAGCGAGCGGCACGGTCGACACGTAGCCCACATGCTTGAAACCGATTGCGCCGATCAGGCCGCCCACGAAAAACGACGCGAGCATCGTGCCGTGGATCCTCAGCTTCGCGCGGTTTGCGATGACCGCGTGCTCGTCGTCGACGAGCGCCGACCGATTCCAGTAAAAAAGCTTACCCAACTCGATACCGAGGTCCGTGACGATGCCGGTCATGTGTGTGGTCCGGATCTCCGCACCCGAGGGCTTGGCATCAAATTCGTCGCGAGTCCGCGGCATGCGGACCTGCTGCTCGTGACCGGGCCGGTGACGCTGAATATGCGCGCGGCCCTGCTCGCCGCGTACGACGCGACCCCCGCTCCGAAACTCGTCGTTGCCGCCGGCGAGTGCGCATGCACGGGCGGCATTTTTGCCAATAGTTACGCGGTGTGCGGCCCGGTTTCGTCGATCTTGCCGGTCGACGTGACGATCCCCGGATGTCCGCCGCCGCCGATCGATTTGCTGCGAGGCATCCTCACAGCCTGCCGGGCGCGTTGAGCCGCAGGTCGTTTTCCCCAGTGCAAAACGTGCAACCTTGCCCGTTTTGCGCGACTCCACACGGGCTCCATCCTGATCATTGCGCATATTGGCCTGCCTTTATTGCGCGGATCGGCTTTGTGTTTGCAGCGAGTCTTTAATACCGTTGTAGCTGCACCTGCAACGGCACTTAAATTGCTGCTCAATGGTTTTGTGTCAACGCGATGCGTTGGACATCGACGCGTCGTCAGCCTGCATTGACCTTTCAATGGAGTCAACAGATCCTCATGACCACGCCTACAGAATGTCAGCATTGCGGGGACACCTCCGCTTCAGAGTCGGCCGCCGAGCAAACCACCACACCTTCCCAACCGTCACGCCGCCGCTTCCTGCAATCGGCGGCGGCCGCCGCGACGATCGGCGCGGCGCCGCATCTGCGCGCGCAAGCGCAGGCACCCGCCGCACCCGCGCCGCAAAGCAACCCCGTGGTGCCGCCGCGCCCTGTTACATTGACCGTCAACGGCCGCGCATACGCGCTACAGCTCGAACCGCGCGTGACGCTGCTCGACGCGTTGCGCGAATACGCCGGTCTGATGGGCACGAAGAAAGGCTGCGACCGTGGTCAATGCGGCGCCTGCACGGTGCTCGCCGACGGCCGCCGCATCAACTCGTGCCTAACGCTCGCGGTCATGCATGAAGGCGAGAACATCACGACCGTCGAAGGACTCGCGAGCAACGGCACATTGAGTCCTGTGCAGGCCGCGTTCATCGAACACGATGCGTTCCAGTGCGGCTACTGTACGCCCGGGCAGTTGTGCTCGGCGACCGCCCTGCTCGGCGAATTCCGCAGCGGCACGGCGAGCACCGTGACCGCCGACGTGCGCTCGCGTCCCGCCGCGCTCACCGACGACGAAATCCGCGAACGCATGAGCGGCAACATCTGCCGCTGCGGCGCGTACGTGAATATCGTCGCCGCGGTGCGCGCCGCGCACGAGCAAGCCTGACGGAGACCGACATGGATGCGATCTCCTACGAACGCGCTGGCGACGTCGCCAGCGCGGTACGCGCCGCGCAACAGCCCGGCGCGGTGTTCATCGGCGGCGGCACGAATCTGCTCGATCTGATGAAGGGCGGCGTCGCGCGGCCGGTGCGGCTCATCGACATCACACACATCGGCGGCCTCGACTCGGTGACGACGCTGCCCGGCGGCGGCCTGCGCATCGGCGCGCTGGTGCGCAATAGCGACGCGGCCAATCACGCGCTGGTGCGCGAGCAGTACCCGCTGCTGTCGCAAGCGCTGCTCGCGGGCGCGTCGCCGCAGTTGCGCAACATGGCGACGGTCGGCGGCAATCTGCTGCAACGCACCCGCTGCGGCTACTTCTACGACACCGCTTTCACGCATTGCAACAAGCGCCTGCCCGGCAGCGGCTGCGCGGCGCTCGACGGCCATAACCGCGGACACGCGATCCTCGGCGCGAGCCCGCAATGCATCGCGGTCAACCCGTCGGACATGAGCGTCGCGCTGGCCGCGCTCGATGCGCTGGTGCGCGTGAGCGGCCCCGGCGGCGAGCGCACGATCGCGTTCGCCGACTTCCATCGCCTGCCGGGCGACCGGCCCGACGTCGATACCACGTTGCAGCCCGGCGAGCTGATCACCGCAGTGGATCTGCCGCCGCCGCTGTTCAGCGCGCATTCGCACTATCTGAAGGTGCGTGACCGCGCGAGCTATGCATTCGCGCTCGTATCGGTCGCGGCCGCGTTGCAGATGGACGGCGAGCGCGTGCAGAGCGCGCGCATCGCGCTCGGCGGCGTCGCGCACAAACCGTGGCGCGCGAACGTGGCCGAGCACATGCTGAGCGGCCAGCCGCTCAGCCAGGCCACGCTGAAGAACGCCGCCGCGGCCGCGTTGAGCGGCGCGCAGCCGCGTCACGACAACGCCTTCAAGGTCCAGCTCGCGCAACGCGCGATCGTCCGCGCGGTCAACCAGGCCGCCGGCAATGCGGGAGGTGTCGCATGAATCTGATCGGACAACCGCTCGATCGCGTCGACGGTCTGCTCAAGGTGACCGGCGACGCGCGTTATGCAGCCGAATTCCCCGGGGCGCGCCTCGCGCATGGGGTGCTCGTGACGAGCACGATCCCAGCCGGCACGATTTCGTCGATCGATGCGAGTCGCGCCGAGGCCGTGCCCGGCGTGCTGCTCGTGATGACCTACCAGAACGCGCCGCGTCTGCCGAACGGAGGCAAGTCCGCGTTCTCGCCTCCGGCCGGCAGGCACCTGTCGCTTCTGCAAGACAACCGGGTGCACTACAGCAACGAGCCGGTCGCGGTAGTCATCGCCGATACGCTCGAACATGCGACCGATGCCGCGCGCCAGCTGCGCATCGTCTATCAGCCGGGCACCGCGGCGCTCGACTTCGAGCAGGCTAAAGCGCACGCGCATGCGCCGGACAAGCCGCAGGGCCGGCAGACCGATACGCAGCGCGGCAGCTTCGAAGACGGCGTGCAAAGCGGCGACGTGCATATCGAGGCCACCTACACGACGCCGATCGAGCATCACAACCCGATGGAGCCGCACGCGACGATGGCGCACTGGGACGGCCCGCAGTTGACGGTCTACGACTCGACCCAGGGCGTGAGCGGCACCGCGCAGGTGCTCGCGAAGACGTTCGCGATCCCCGTGTCCGACGTGCGCGTGATTTCGCCGCTGATCGGCGGCGGCTTCGGCTGCAAGGGCTCGTCGTGGTCGCACGTGTCGCTGTGCGCGATGGCCGCGCGGCAAACCGGGCGGCCCGTGCGGCTCGCGCTCGAACGGCCGCAGATGTTCGGCCCGGTCGGCGCGCGGCCGCGCACCGAGCAGCACTTCGTGATCGCCGCGCGGCATGACGGCACGCTGACCGCGATGCGCCACGACAGCATCTCGAACACGTCGATGATCGAAGACTGGACCGAGACCTGCTGCATGGTCACGCGCATGCTGTACGCGGTCCCCAACCAGGTGACGACGCACCGGCTCGTGCAGCTCAATGTCGGCACGCCGACCTTCATGCGCGCGCCGGGCGAGACCACCGGCTCGTTCGCGCTCGAATCGGCGATGGACGAACTCGCGGTCGCGCTGGAGATGGACCCGCTCGCGCTGCGCCTGAAGAACTACGCGGACAGCGATCCGCAGGAGCACAAGCCGTGGTCCGGCAAGTCGCTGCGCGAGTGCTATCAGATCGGCGCCGAGAAATTCGGCTGGTCGCGCCGCTCGCAAACGCCGCGTTCGATGCGCAACGGCAACACGCTGATCGGCATGGGCATGGCGACTGCGACCTATCCGGCCAACCGCAGCGAGGCGTCGGCGCTCGCGCAGATTCGGCCGGACGGCACCGCGGTGGTCGCCTCGGGCACGCAGGACATCGGCACCGGCACCTACACGGTGATGACCCAGGTCGCCGCCGATGCGCTCGGCTTCACGCCCGAGCAGATCCACTTCGCGCTCGGTGATTCGTCGCTGCCGCGCGCGCCGGTGTCGGGCGGCTCGCAGTCGGCGGCCAGCGTGTCGCCCGCGGTGCGCGACGCGGCGAGCCAGGCGCGCAGCCAGCTGATCGCGCTGGCGCTCGCCGATGCGGCCTCGCCCGTGCATGGCTTGCCGCTCGACGACGTCACCGTCGCAAGCGGCTGGGTCGTGAGCCGCTCGCAACCCGACAAGCGTGATCCGGCCGCGGCGATCATCGCGCGCGCGGGCGGCAAGCCGATCGAGGCGACCGCCACCGTGAAGCCAGGCGACGAGAAGCAGAAGTACTCGTTTCACTCGTTCGGCGCGGTGTTCGTCGAAGTCCACGTCGATGCCGAGTTGGGCACGATCCGCGTGCCGCGCGTGGTCGCGGTGTACGACGTCGGCCGCGTGCTGAATCAGAAGACTGCGCGCAGCCAGATGATGGGCGGCATCGTGTGGGGCATCGGCGCGGCGATGCAGGAAGAAAGCACGCTCGATGAGCGCTTCGGACGCTTCACCAACGCGAACCTCGCCGAGTATCACGTGCCGGTGAACGCCGATATCGGCACGATCGACATTGCGTTCATCGACCGGCCCGATCCGTACATCAACTCGCTCGGCGTGCGCGGGATCGGCGAGATCGGCATCACGGCCGTGGTGGCCGCGATCGCGAACGCGGTGTACAACGCGACCGGCGTGCGGGTGCGCGATCTGCCGATCACGCTGGACAAGGTGGTGCGGACCTGAACCGGCGGCAGCGACGGAAACGATGCAACAGCGAAAGCCGGAGCGGCGGGCGGCTGGCATCGGGCTTGTCCTGCCGCGCTTGCCTCCCGCCCCGTTGCATCGCACAATCGGGGCACTCCTCTCTACCGGTATCCGCCGATGGCCTATGCCTCGCTCGCCACTGGCGTGTTGCTCGCCGCCGGTTCCGGCTCGCGCTTCGATCCGCGCGGGCTGCACAACAAACTGCTCGCACGCATGCCCGACGGCACCTTGGTCGCGCATGAAGCCGCGCATCGGCTGCTGCAGGTCGTCACGCGGGTGCTCGCCGTGGTGCGGCCGGGCTCCGATGCGCTCGCCCGCGTGCTGAACGATGCCGGCTGTGATGTCGTGTTCGCGGCCAACGCCGAGCGCGGCATGGGCGCGAGCCTCGCCGCCGGCATCGAAGCGTGCGACGACGCCGAAGGCTGGATCGTCGCGCTCGCCGATATGCCGCGCATCGCAATTCCGACGATCGAAGCGGTAGCCCGCGCACTCGACAACGGAGCGCCGCTCGTCGCGCCGTTCTACGACGGCCAGCGCGGCCATCCGGTCGGCTTCGGCAGCGAGTGCCGCGACGCGCTGCTCGCGCTGGACGGCGACACCGGCGCGAAGGCGCTGCTCAAGTCACGGGCGCTGACGCGCATCGACGTCGACGATCCCGGCATTCTGCGCGACGTGGATACGCCGGATGATTTGCGCACGCTCTAGCAGGCGGCCAATCTCAGCCTTGCCGCGACTGGCGGCTGACGCGTTTCGATCTCAACTGCGTACTGCTTTCGCTGATCTGGCGGACAGTGTTCGGAGAATTCGCCAACTACACAAAACACGTGCGCTCCCAGGGCCACGACAGCGACGCTCGACGAGCCGAAAAGCCGCGACCGTCGCTGGATAGACAGATTGAGCGCTCGATCCGCGGCCTTCCAGGCACGCGATTTGCGCGTCGCAAGTTTCGCGCGCAAGCCGTGCCGATTACGCCTAAGCTGAGGTGACGCCATGTTTTTTTACATGCGGCGCCTTGACGACCGACGGCCTCGACGCCTCATCCGCCCCGCCTCGAACCCCCAGACGCAAGCCCATGAGCGAAACCAGTCCACGCCTTTTTATCGTCTCGCCCCATTTCGACGACGCCGTGTTCAGTTGCGGCGCCTTGCTCGCCGCCCATCCCGACGCTGCCGTCTGCACCGTGTTCGCCGCGCCGCCCGAACACGACATGCATACGGAGTGGGACCAGAAAGCGGGCTTCGCGAACGCTCATGAAGCGGTCCGCGAACGCACGGTCGAAGACAACCGCGCGCTCGAAGTACTCGATGCGATTCCGCTACGCATGCCGTTTCGCGACAGCCAGTACGCCGACTCGCCGTCTATCAGCCAGATGGCGGCGGCGCTGGAGGAAACGATTTACCGCACGACCGCCAACACGCTGCTGATGCCGCTCGGCCTGCATCATGAGGACCATGCGCGGGTATTCGAAGCGTGCTGCGAAATCCTGCCGCGCCTCACGCATCTGGACTGGTTCGGTTACGAGGAAGCGATTCACCGGCTCACGCCGGGCGCGGTGCAGGCGCGGCTCGCCGATCTCGCGCAGCGCGGCATCGTCGCGACGCCGGCAACGCCGAGCGCGGGCCACACGATCGACATGCAGCGCCGCGCGCATCTGAAACGCGAAGCGGTCAACGCGTACGCGAGCCAGTTGCGGGCGTTCGGCCCTGGCAATTACGAAGACGTGTTCGCGACCGAGCGCTACTGGCAGCTCAGCGTCGGCCGCAAACGCGCGAGAAAATAGCAAAAAAGGAGTGAGCAGGAAGCGCGGCGAGCGCCTACGCTTGAAGACAGATAACCGACGCGGCGGCGGGCATCGACGGTAACAACCGCCCCGCCGGACCCGCGCATTTCAACCGCAAGGGTGACGCAATGAGCTACGACATGCACACCAGCCCGATTCCCGACCCGAACGCCGATCCGAACCGCGACCCGGAAGCCGACCCGCTGGTGCCGCCGTCGCCGGGGCATCATGTCGAGGAGCCGCAGCGGCCTGACGGGCCGCCGGACAAGGACCCCGTGTAAAGGCAGCCGCGCTCGACGCAGCGTCAGCCTGTCAAGTCGCTGAAGCCCTGCAGCAGGCGGTCGATATCGGCCGCGTGAATGTTGCCCATCGTCGAGATGCGGAACAGCTCCGCCGACAGCCCGCCCTGCCCCGCATAGATCACGAAGCCGCGCGCCTTCAGCGCGTCGTGCAGTTGCGGATACCCGATACCGTTGGGCAAGCGGTAGGCGCGCAACACCACCGACGACACCCCAGCCGGCAACACACTGCCGATGCCGCGCGCGGCCAGGCCCGCGCGCACCTGCTCGGCAAGCGCCGCATAGCGCGCATGACGCGCGCGCCAGCCGCCTTCGTCGGCGAGTTCACGCAGCGCCTCGACCAGCGCGTAGTACGCGTGCACCGACGGCGTAAACGGCGTGTTGCGCTGATCCTGCAAACGCGCGAGCCGCGCGAGATCGAGGTAGTACGTGCGGCTCGCCGCGCGTGCGAGCGCCGCGCGCCGCACCAGTACGAACGACGCGCCCGGCACGCCATGCAGGCACTTGTTGGCGGTCGCCGCGAGCGCGTCGAGGCTCGCGTCCGAGAAATCGATCGCTTCGGCGCCGAAGCTGCTGACACCGTCCACCAGCAGACGCTGGCCGCGCTCGCGGCACAATGCGCCGAGCGCCGCGATGTCGTTCAGACGGCCCGTGGTCGTTTCGTGATGAATCACCGCGACGTGCGTGAACGACTTGTCGGCGTCGAGCCGTTCGGCGATCTTCGCGAGATCGGGCGCGGCCATCCAGTCGTGCTTCAGCGCTTCGTGCGCGATGCCGTACTGCGCGGCGATCTGCGCGATGCGCTCGCCATACACGCCGTTTTCGACGACGAGCAGCTTGCCGTTTTGCGGCACCAGCGCGGCCGTCATGCTTTCGACGGCGGCCGTTCCGGAACCGGTCATCAGCACTGCCTGCCATTCGTTCGGATCGAGCCCGTACACGTCGACGAGACGCGTGCGCGCCTCTTCCTGCAGGTCGAAAAATTCGCTCTCGCGATGGCACAAGTCCGTCTGCAACAGGCTGTTGCGGACACGTTCGGTGAGCGTCACCGGGCCGGGATTGAGCAGCAGCATTAGCGCTCCTGTTGGCATAGGGTTCAGATCGCGCCGATGTGGCGCATCAGGCGCGTCTTCACATCGGGCGGCGTAATGGTCGGGCGCGGCAGGCCGTCGGGCGTGCCGCGGCGGATCGTCAGGCGTGCGAAGCGCGGCCCGTCGAGCGGCGGCGCCGCGAACAGTTCGTCGATGACTGCCGGATCGTCGCTCTCGACCGCCGACGCGTAACCGCACGCGGCCGCGACACCCGCGAACGACACTTGCGGCGACACTGTCGCCTGGCCGCCGGTCGAATCGTGCGCACCGTTATCGAGCAGTACGTGCGTGAGGTTCGACGGACCGTACGCGCCGAGCGTCGCGAACACGCCCATGCGCATCAGCGCGGCGCCGTCGCCGTCGAGCGCGACCACACGCAGGTCCGGGCGCGCGAGCGCGAGGCCGAGCGCGAACGGCGTCACGCAGCCCATCGATCCGACCATGTATAGCTGGTTCGCGCGATCGTCGATCGCATAGAGTTCGCGGCCGCAAAAACCGGTCGACGCGAGCACCACCGTCGAGTCGAGCGGCGTATGCGCGATGACCTTTTGCAGCGCGTCGTGGCGCGTTGCGAGTTCGTTCGCTGCGATATCGCCGAACTGCGCGCGGAACTGCGCACGAGGCTCGACCGGCGCCCGCCGCGCGGGCGCGCCGCCGTCCTTCAGCTCATACGGTGCGACGCTGCCCTTCTGCATCACGAGCGCGTACGGACGGCCTGTGGCGTCCATATGCGCGATCGCGCGATCGAGCGCCGGTCCGATCGCGGCGGCCTCCGTCGGGAACGTCTCCCACGGAATTTCCATTGTGTCGAGGATCGCCGGCGTGATCGGGCCCATCAGTGCGTGTTGCGGCTCGTCGGCAACCCCCGGCTGGCCGCGCCACGTGACGATCAGCAGTTGCGGCAGGCGGAAAGTCCAGGTCAGCGAGGTCAGCGGGCTGACCGCATTGCCGAGCCCGGAGTTCTGCATCATCGTGATGCCGCGCCGGCCGTTCTTCGCGCCAAGCGTGACGCCCGCGATCAGCGCGACCGCGTCGCCCTCGTTGGCCGCCGACACGTAGTGCAGCGATTCGTCCTGCAGCACGTAGTTGATGAACGGCGTCAGATACGAGCACGGCACGCCCGCATACCAGTCGAAACCGCGCTCGCGCGCCGCCTCGACGAACTGTGCTGCTTCGATCATTGCGCGCCTCCGTGTGCATCGTGCGCCGTTGCGCCGCCGACGGCCGTCGCGAACGGAGCCTGCGCGTGCGCGAAGTCGCCCGCGCGGCGGAAATCGTCGAGATCGTTGACGCCGCGCCAGTGGCCGTGCACGTATTGCACCTCGATCGACTCGCCCGCTTCGATCATTGCGTTCAGCAGCGCGGGCATGTCGAGCGACGCGAAATCGTCGCGCGTCCGCAACCCGCGCATCACCGCTTGCAGGCGTTGAAGGCCCGCGCCGCGCACGTTCAGCAGCCCCACCCAGCGGCCATGCGGCAGTTGCGCGGCGCTCGCCGCCGACGACTGCTCCCGCTCGCTCGCGACATGCCGCAGCACGACCTTGTTGCCGAACAGACCGCGATCGTCGGCGGCCGAGCACCACGCGAAATCGCGCACGCTCGCGTTCTCCGTATCGGTCAGCGACGAATCGACGACCACGCTGAAGGCGGCCTCGCTTTCCACCAGATCGCGCAGGATGTAGCTGCGAAACAGCAGGTCGCCGTACGAAATGACGGTGTCGCCGCTCAGTTTATCGAGTGCGCATGCGAGCGACGCGAGCTCGCCGGTCTGCGCGTGCTGCTCGTTGACGACGAGGCGAATGCCCGCGGTATCGATCGCGTCGGCGCGATAGCCGCCGACCACGGTGATGTCGTTGACGCCCTGCTTCTTGAACGCATCGACGAGCCAGCGCAGCAGCGGTTTGCCGGCGATCGGCAGCATCACCTTCGGACGCTCGCCGGTCAACGCTTCAAGGCCCTTGCCGCGGCTCGCGGCGAGCACGACGGCCGAGCCGGCCGCGCGGCCGCCCGACAGATAGCGGTCTTCGGCCTCCGAATATTCGTCGGCGTCCTGCAAACGGAAGATTTCGTTGACCGCCGCGATGCTGTCCTCGACATTGACGAGCGTCTCGCTCGCATGGATTTCCTTCGCGACCGCCTGCATCGCCGAGGTCGCCGCGCGGATCAGATGGTTCGCCCAGATCACGGTGCTGATGCCCGCTTCGCGGAACACCTCGGTCGGCGTGCTGTAGTACTTGGTCGGCACGATCACGAGCGGCGCGCGGCCGGCCCATTTGCGCGCGAATTCGAGGATCTCGTCGGGGCGGGACAGCTTGCTGTGAATCAGGATCGCATCGGCGCCGGCCCGTCGATACGCTTCCGCGCGGCGCAGCGCTTCGTCCATGCCCCAGCCCGCGATCAGCGCCTCGACGCGCGCGACGATCGAGAAATGCTCGTCGTTCTGCGAGTCCTTGCCGGCCTTGATCTTGCCGCAGAATTCGTCGATATCGGCAAGCGGCTGCGCCTCGCCATTGATGAAGCTGTTGGTCTTCGGAAACTGCTTGTCCTCGATGCACACGCCGGCGATGCCGCGCTGTTCGAGCTTGCGCACGAGGCGGCGCACGTTGTTGAAGTTGCCGTAGCCGGTATCGCCGTCGAGCAGGATCGGCAGATCGCTCGCGTCGGCCATGAATTCCAGCGTATCGACCACCTGCGTCCAGCTCGCCTCGTTGTTGTCGCGCACGCCGAACTGCGCGGAGATCGCGAGGCCCGAGCCCCAGATCGCCTTGAACCCGGCTTCGCGAACGATGCGCGCGGACAGCCCGTTATGCGCCTCCATCATGAATTCGAGTTCACTGCTGACGAGCATCTGGCGCAGTCGCGCACTGCGGGACTGGGAGACGAAAGCGGGTTCGCGTGCATTCATTCTTCGGGACTCCTGGTGGCGGGCGGATTGACGTTCTTCTACGCCCGGCTGGCAATCGGAAAAAGGGCGACTATAGCGGAATTTTTTATGGCGAGTCTTTTGGAATGCCGCAGCGATTTTTCGTGGTTGCTCTTAAGTGGAAAAATGTGTCATTTTTTGCATGCGCCGTCATTTAATGGGATTTTTGCATTGGATTGGCGTTTTGTGGAATGTTGAAGCGAGCCTTGCTGGATTTGGCTCGGCAGGTTGTCCGGCACTTCGTGCTGCCCGTTTTATGTCGATTTTTCGTGCGCATTTTTCAATCGCTTCGCTTTACCGAAAAACGCCAGTTAATTCAGATTTCCGGATATTGCGCAATTGTCTTTTTCAAATTGAGCGCGCACGGGCACCACGAAAAACGCTTATAAAATCCACTTATTAATCAGATGAATGGCGATGCAAAACAGCGGGTTTCCCCTGCCTCGACCAACACGATTTCCCGCCGTTAACACAGCGAGCGGCATCCGACCGCAAACCACTAGACCCTAAGGCCAGAAATCCCATTCCCCTCGCTATGACTCTGAACCGAAAACTGACGTCGATGATCGCCGTGCTGTGGGTTGGCCTGATCCTGATCGGCGCGTTCGGCGCGTGGCAGAACCGCGCGTCGATGATCTCGGACCGACGCGAGCAATTGCGCTCGCTGATCGAAGAGGCCAACCACGTCACCGCCCATTACTACGCGCTCGCGCAGCAGCATGCGCTGTCCGAGGACGAAGCGAAAAAACAGGCGCTGGCGACGCTCGGCGCGATGCGCTACGGCAAGGACGGCTACCTGTCCATCAACGACTCTCAGCCGGTCATGCTGATGCATCCGTTCAAGCCCGAACTGATCGGCAAGAACCTCGCACAGTTCGCCGATCCGGCCGGCAATCACCTGTTCGTCGATATCGTCAACGCAGGCAATCACGACGGCGGCGGCTTCGTCGACTATCTGTGGGCCAAACCGGGCAGCGAACAGCCCGTTGCGAAGACCAGCTACTCGATGCACTTCGCGCCATGGGATTGGTACCTCGTGACCGGCATGTATATGGACGACGTGCAAAGCGCGTTCTACCGCAACCTGTTGCGCTGGCTGGCGATCACGGTCGCACTCGGCGCGCTCTCCACGGTCGTGATGCTCATCGTGCTGCGCAGCATCCGCCGCTCGCTCGGCGGCGAACTCGAAGCGGCGGTCAAGCATGCGCGGCTGATGGCGCAAGGCAATCTCGCGACGCCGGTGCCGATCGCGCCGCACGACAACAGCAGCCTGCTGCATGCGCTGCGCACGATGCAGGCGGGACTCGTCGACACGGTCTCGCGCGTGCGCCAGGGCACCGAGAACATCAACGTCGGCGCGAACGAAATCGCGGCGGGCAACACCGACCTGTCGCAGCGCACCGAGGAGCAGGCGGCGGCGCTCGTGCAAACCGCGTCGAGCATGGATCAGATGACGGTCAACGTGAAGCAGAACGCGGACAGCGCGAGCCACGCCGCGCAACTCGCGAGCGACGCCGCGAACGTCGCGACGCGCGGCAGCCGCGTCGTCGACGACGTGGTGCGCACGATGGGCGAGATTACCGCGAGCTCGCGCCAGATCGGCGACATCATCGGCGTGATCGACGGCATTGCGTTCCAGACCAATATCCTCGCGCTGAACGCGGCCGTCGAAGCGGCTCGCGCCGGCGAACAGGGCCGCGGCTTCGCGGTGGTCGCGGCCGAAGTGCGCAGCCTCGCGCAGCGCTCGGCGACGGCCGCCAAGGAGATCAAGGCGCTGATCGAAACCTCGACCGATACCGTCGAGACCGGCGCGTCGCTGGTCGCCAACGCGGGCGCGACGATGGGCGAGATCGTGCAGTCGGTGCGGCGCGTCAATGAAATTCTCGAAGAGATCAGCCACGCGTCGCGCGAGCAGAGCGCGGGCATCGAGCAGGTCAATCGCGCGGTCGGCGAGATGGACCAGGTCACGCAGCAGAACGCGGCACTGGTCGAAGAGGCCGCGGCTGCCGCGCATTCGCTGAAGGACCAGGTCGGCGTGTTGCGCGACGCGATTGCGAGTTTCGCGTTGCCGGCTTGACGCTTCTGCGCCGCGCCCGCGACGGGCGCGCATAAAAAGAAGGCGCTCCACAGACAGGGAGCGCCTCATCAACACGCCGCGTCGGAGTCGACGCATCAATCGAACGAATCAGCCGCGCGGATTTTGCAAGTCCGCGCGGCTGTTCGTTTTTGAGCTTCGGCTCGGCTAGCGGTTGCTCGAAGAGAAACACTTCGTCTTTCACATCCCTCGCATTTTAATTACGTTTTATTTACACTCGGCCCAGCGAAAGTCCTTGCCGCCAGGCCACGTGGTTTTGGCGGCCCTGTTCAATCGAAGGTACGTAACGTCCGCTGCCCGCCGCCATGATCCGCCAGAAAAAACCTCCGTCGCCCGATCCCTATGCGTTAGCCGCGAAGAACCCGCTGCTCGATGCGCGGCTGCCCGCGTGGCGCTCGAAGTTCATCGTGCTGCTCGTGTTCGCCGCGTTCGCGACGCTCGCCGCCCGTGCGTTCTGGGTGCAGGTCGTGAATCAGGACTTCTACGTCGACCAGGGGCAGAAGCGCTATCAGCGCCTGCTCGAACTCGACGCGACGCGCGGCCGGATCGTCGATCGCAATGGTTCGATGCTCGCGGTCAGTCTCGCGACGTACGAAATCTGGGCCACGCCGAAGCTCGTCGACGAAAGCGCGTTCGCGCCGCTCGCCAGGCTGCTCGATCTGCCGCCCGCGGAACTGCGCAGGCGTCTGAACGGCGAGCGCAGCTTCGTGCTGCTCAAGCGCCAGCTCGATGCCGACACCGCCGAGCATCTGTCCCGACTCGGGCTCGCCGGCATCACGCAGGTCGCCGACACCAAACGCTTTTATCCCGAGGGCGAGTCGGCCGCGCACGTGGTCGGCTTTACCGACATCGAGGACAACGGCCAGGAAGGCGTCGAACTCGCCGCCAACGCGAAGCTGCAAGGTGTGCCGGGCCAGCGCGAGGTGATTCGCGACCGGCTCGGCCGCGTGATCTCGGAGACGCGGCCGCTCGTGCCCGCGCGCAACGGCGCGACGATCCAGCTGACGATCGACCGGCGCATCCAGCAACTCGCGTACACGCAACTCAAAGCCGCGATCGCGCAGCACCGCGCCGAAGCGGGCAGCGTGGTCGTGCTCGATGCGCGCAACGGCGAGATCCTCGCGCTCGCCAACTACCCGAGCTTCGATCCGAACGACCGCACGCACCTGTCCGGCCGGCAACTGCGCAACCGCGCGGTGATCGACACGTTCGAGCCGGGCTCGACGATCAAGCCGCTCGTCGTCGCGCTATCGATCGACGAAGGCAAGGTGCGGCCGCAAAGCATCATCGATACCGCGCCAGGCTGGTATCGGATCGGCCCGGCCGTGATTCACGACACGTCGAATCACGGCGCGATGACGGTCGCCGAGGCGGTGCAGAAGTCGAGCAATATCGCGCTCGCGAAACTCGCGCTGAACCTGCCGGCCGAAACGATCTGGACCAAGTACCAGCAATACGGGCTCGGAATGAAGCCCGAGCTGCCCTTCCCCGGCGTGGCCGCCGGCAAGCTGCGGCCATATCGCCGCTGGCGCCCGATCGAGCAGGCCACGATGGCGTATGGCTACGGGCTGTCGGTATCGCTGCTGCAAATCGCGCAGGTCTACACCGCCTATGCCGGCGACGGCACGCTGCGGCGCGTGAGCCTGCTGCGCGAGCCGCGCGATGCGGACGAGCCGACGCCGTTCGCCGCTCGCAGCCAACCGGTCACGACGCCCGGCACCGCGCGCGCGATCCGCAACATGCTCGAAATGGCAACGGGCGATGGCGGCACCGGACGCGCCGCGAGCGTGGCGGGTTATCGCGTCGGCGGCAAGACCGGCACCGCGCGCAAGCAGATCGGCGCGGGCTACGCGCCGAATCGCTACCGCGCGCTATTCGTCGGTATGGCGCCGATGAGCGATCCGCACCTGATCGTCGCCGTGATGATCGACGACCCGGCCGGCAAGGCGTTCTATGGCGGTACGGTCGCCGGACCGGTGTTCAGCGGCGTGATGGGCGGCGCATTGCAGCTGCTCGGGGTGCCGCCGGATGCGGCCGGGGTGTGACGCGCAGTTTGTGTTGGTGTTGGCGCCGCTCGATCAGCCCTGCTCATCGAGCGCATCGGCGTGCGCCTCGATGCGATTGCGGCCGTTGCGCTTGGCCTGATACATCGCGCGATCGGCCTCGTCCATCATCGCCTGACCTAGCGACATCGCGTCGGCCGGGCTGCCCGCGACCACGCGCGCGGCCACGCCGATCGACACCGACAACGCGATGCGCTCGCCGTGCACGTCGCGCACGTCGAGATTCTCGACTGCCAGCCGCACGCGCTCGGCGACGGTCAGCGCGTCGCTGCGATCGCCTTGCAGCAGCGCGGCGAACTCCTCGCCGCCATAGCGCGCGACGGTGTCGCCAAGCCGCACCTGCTGTCGCACGCAGGCCGCCACCGCCGCGAGCGCGCGGTCGCCGATCTGATGGCCGTGGCTATCGTTGATGCGTTTGAAACCGTCGATATCGATGAACAGACACGCGACCGGCGCGCGATAACGGGCCGCGCGCATCAACTCCTCGCGCAGCCGCTCGTCGAAATAGCGGCGATTCGCGAGGCCGGTCAGCGCATCGGTCATGCCGAGTTGCTTGAGCCGCTCGCGATGCGCGACGTTGTCGAGACTCGCGGTGACGATGCTTGCGAAGCGCTCCAGAATGTCGGTGGCCATGCCCGCGCCGAAGCGCGCGGGTTCGTCGCTGCCGAGGCATAGATAGCCGCTGACGTTCTTGCCCGCGGCGAGCGGCAGCAGGATCGCGCTGGCCGGCACTTGGGCCGGCACGGCGCCGAAGAACGCGCGGCGCGCGTCGCCGTCGAGCTCGCCAGGGCGGCCGAGCCACGGCCGATCGTGCTCGCACAAAGACCGCGCGATGAGACCACCCTCGCGCGAGGTCTTCAGCTGCGCATGACCGAGCGCTTGCAGGTTGCCCGGCTCGAGCAGTTCGAGCAGCATCGGCGCGCGGTCGTCGAGCCACAGCGCCACGTTCGAAAGAGCGAACTCGCGCGGCAGATGGCTGAACAAGGTATCGAGAAACGACGCGAAATCCTGCGCTCCGATCAAACGCAATTCGACGTTCTGGAAGCGCCGCAACGTGCGCTCGTTGTGCTGCACGGTGTCGACGAGCGAGCGAAGACGCTCGGAAAGCGGCGTTTGGGCGGGTTTCGTCACGGTATCGGCAAGGCGGCCCTGAAGGCGAACGGGGTCGACGCCCCAACTCTACTGATAACGGCCGATCCGCCGGGGTCTTGAGGGGCAGGCTCGCGACGCGTCGGCCGGCATGCGAGCGTGCGCGCCCACCGTTGTCACCGCTCGCTTGCATTCGCTTGCACTCGCTTACACGCTGCGAGATCCGTTTGCGTAATGATTGCGGTTCTTAAGTTTCGCTTAATTGTTCGCTGCAAGTATGTACTTCATCCCCTGTTGAGCCGCCAGAACATCGGCGGCGTTTTTTCTTGAAGGGTGCCGAAAACGCGGCCGAGCATGGTCCCGCGCACAAGAAGAAGGAGGTAAATCATGGTTGAAGAGATGGTAGTCGAACACCTGCGTGCGATGCCCGGCCATCAATGGACTCGCCAGATTCATTCCTGCAAGGTCTCCGATCCGCTGCAACAGCCTTGGGGCCGTTCATACCGGCTCGTCGAATGGACGATGAAGCACGAGCCCGCATCGAGCCGCCGCGTCGTTCCCGCCGAAAGTACTCCACTCGAAATCGCCCAGGCCGTGGTCTCTCATGTACCGGGCCGACGCTTCTGTCAGCAAGCTGATTGAGCGCTCCGGTCAACGTTCATTGGCGCGCCGCGATCGTGTTGCAGTAGTCCAACGCGTCCTCCAGCCTGTCGTTTCCCCAGAACATCTCGCCGCCGACAAAAAACGTCGGCGCACCGAAGATGCCCTTGCTGATGGCCCGTTCGGTCTGCTCGCGCAAACGGAGCTTGTTCGCGTCGCTTTGCGCGGCGTCGATCACGCTCTGCACGGGTAAGCCAAGCGAGTCGAGCGCTTCGCTGACGACCTCGATCGAGCCGATGTCGCGGTCGTCGACGAAATTCAACTGCATGATCTGGCGGCACCAAGCGCCGATCCACGGCTCGTTCGCACCCAGCAGCGCGATGCGCATCGCAAGAAGCGCCGCGCGCGGAAACGTGCTGGGACGCGTGAGCGCAAGGCCGTATTTGCGGCATTGACGCTCCATGTCTTTCCACACGTATGCGCCTTTTTCTTTCTGCAATACGAAGGGCGAGTTCTCGAACCCAAGCTGGCGAAATACCGGGCCGAGCAGAAACGGCCGCCAGACGATCGTCACGTTGCGCGCGGCCGCCAACGCTTCGACCCGCATCATGCTCAGATAGCTGTAGTTGCTGCCGAAGTCGAACCAGAACTCGATCGCGCGCGCCGTCGAGCTTGAGCCTTCATTCATCGCGGTCTCCTGAATCGCGCGTGCCAGTCGCGCATCGACACTCAACGTGTTTGCACCGCCACGCGCAGGCCGAGCGAAATGAACAGTACGCCGATGAGCTTGTTCTGCCAGCGCGTCAACCACGTCAAACGCTTCACGAGTTTGCCCAATGGCCGCATCGTCAGGACGATCAGCGTCGTGTAAAGCGCGCTCATTGCAACGAAAATCAGCCCGAGCGTCGCGAACTGCAGGAACGTCGAGCCATGCTCGGGCCGTACGAATTGCGGCAGAAACGCGAGGAAAAACAGCGCGGTCTTCGGGTTCAGCACTTCGGCGGGAATCGCCTGCAAGAACGCCTTCGAACCCGACACCGGCGCGACGACCGGCAGATGCGCACTCGCCTGCTTTTCGCGCAACGCGCGAATGCCCAGATAGACGAGATACGCGGCACCGACGAATTTCACCGCATTGAACGCGAGCGCGGACGTCGTCAGCAGTGCGGAGAGGCCAACCGCGGCGCCCAGCGTGTGCACGAAATCGCCGGCTGCGATGCCGAGACCGGTCAGAATGCCGGCCTTGCGTCCACCGTGCATGGTGCGCGTCAAAACCAGCAGCACGGCCGGGCCAGGGATCAGAAAGAGCCCGAGCACGACGGCAACGAAAGTCCCCAACGTGGATAGGTCGAGCATGTCGTCTCCTTGCGATGCGCAGCATCGAAATGATAGGCGCGCGTTCAGCGGACCATTGTAGTCGAACCCGCGACCCTGCCCTCGGCGCCTCGCTCGCGTGGACGATCCGTTACCATGTCGGACATCGCGGCGCGTACCGCGTGCTTTCTTTCATCCACCGACGTTTCCGCCTTGCCGACCTATACCCTGCCCGCGCCGCTGAGCGCGGAACTCGAGATTCGCAAGAGCCGCTTCATCGCGTATGCGCTCCCGGTCGCCGATCGCGATGCCGCGATGGCCGAATTGCAGCGTCTGCGCGACGAACATCCGGCCGCGACGCATGTGTGCTGGGCGCTGCTCGCGGGCGGCCAATCCGGCATGTCCGACGACGGCGAACCGTCGGGCACCGCCGGTCGGCCGATTCTCGAAGTGCTGCGGCATCACGATCTGGATGGCGTGCTCGCGGCCGTCGTGCGCTATTACGGGGGTGTGAAGCTCGGCGCGGGCGGTCTGGTGCGTGCGTACACCGATGCGATCGCGTCCGCGCTGCTCGACGCGCCGCGCGTCGAGAGGATTGCCCAGGTTTCGCTGGGCGTCGAAGTCAGTTATGCCGACGAAGCCAAAGTCCGTCGTTGGATGGACGCCGAAGGCTATGCACTGGTGGACAGCGCCTACGGCATGCTGGTGAAGATGACGATGCGCGTGCCCGCCAATGCGCTCGACGGCGCCAAGACAACGTTGACCGATATCACGCAGGGAAAGGCGGGTTTTTTCTGAGCGGCTGCGGTCGAACGCCCTTCGGGCGTTGTCCCGATCTCCATCGCTATTGCGGCCCGTTATGATGGCCGGGCTAGCCAGCCAGACGCAAGGTTCGCTGCTACCATGCTGTTCTTCACCGGGCTGACTCCACTTAAAAGGGCAACTCCTCTGACTTCGACCGCCGCTTTCTCCCGCATGGCTGCTGCGCGTTCGCCGTTGAGATCGGTCGTGCTCAAGGGCTGCGGCGCCGTGCTGCTGCCCACGCTGTTGTCCGCGTGCTCGTGGTCATGGTTCGGCCTGAACAGCAGCGCCAGCGCGACGCACCCGAAGACCCACGGCACGGGCTCGCTCAGCGTCGCCCCTGCAAGCGACTTCGCGTATCTGCCCGCGCGCGACGGTCATGTCTCCCCGAACCGCATCGAAAACACCGGGATGACCGGGCTCGTCTTGAAGGACGAGGTCAGCCTGGTCGTGCGCAATGGCGTCGCGAACAGCCTGCGAGTGGCCGGTTTCCGTATCGACGACAACAAGCGCGTGCTCAGCGGCAGCATCGAAGCCTTCACGGTGGACGATAAGCGCTCGCCGGCGCTGTGGACGCTGAAGATGCACTACGTGGTCGTCGATGCGGCGACCCAGAAAGTCATGTACACGACCACGCGCACCGTGAAGCAGAAGTCGCCGAAATTCACCGGCAACACGATCGCGATCGAAGACACGGTCAAGCTCAGCGTCGATACATTGATCGGCGACCCTGGCTTTATCAAGGCGGTGAACTGAACACGCGGCCGGCGAAAGCGCGGCGCGGTTTCGCTACAATCACGGTAACGCATCGCGCGCGATCCTCCGCGCGATGCATCGTGATCTCCCGTTCGGAATGCAGCCGTCATGTCCCTTACCGCCTGGCTATTCTTCTTGCCCGCCTGCTTTGCCATCAACCTCGCACCCGGGCCCAATAACCTGCTTTCGATCAACGTCGCCGCACGGCATGGCTTCATCAAGGCATTCGTCGGCGGCAGCGGCCGGCTGCTCGCGTTCGCGATGATGCTGGCGCTCGCCGCGACCGGTCTCGCCGTCGTGCTGCATGCGTCCGAGTGGATCTTTCTGACGATCAAACTCGCGGGCGCCGCTTATCTGATCTGGCTCGCGTTCCAGCTGTGGCGCAGCGACGCGCCCGCCATCGATACATCGCAACCCCAGGAAGCCGCGCTCACGCGCATTGCGCGGAACGAGTTCTTCGTCGCGGCCGGCAATCCGAAGGCGATTCTGGTTTTTACCGCGTTTCTGCCGCAATTCGTCGACGTCGCGCAACCGATACTGCCGCAATTCGCCGCGCTCGGCGCGAGCTTCCTGGTACTCGAATGGGTCGCGATCGCCCTGTATTCGTGGGCCGGCATGTATCTCGGCAAGTGGCTGATGCGCGCGAAGATCCGCCGCTGGTTCAATCGCTGCTGCGGCGGCTTTCTCGCGGCGATCGGCGTGAGTTTTCTGCTGGTTCGGCGTGCCTGAGGTGAGGCCTTTTCATAACGAATCGCTAATACATCGGCGGAGAAAGTTTAACTATCAGCTTTCGTTGCTCCACCTTATGCTCGAACCGTAACCGGCCGCGAAGTGATGCAATGCGGCGTTGGGCGAACGGCTTTTTCATCGTCACGGAGCGACATCATGAAGATCTGCATCTTCGGAGCGGGAGCGATTGGCGGTTTAATGGGCGTGCAATTGGCGCGCGCCGGCGCGGACGTCAGCTTCATTGCACGCGGCCCGCATCTGGCGGCCATGCGTGAGCACGGCGCGCGTCTCATCATGGATGGCGAAACATTCAGCGCGCCGGTGCGCTGTACTTCAGACCCAAGCGAACTCGGCGTTCAGGACGTCGTCATCGTCACGCTGAAGGCGCATTCGCTGCCCGGCGTGGTCGATTCGATGCAGCCACTGCTCGGCAAGCACACGGCGATCGTTACCGGCGTCAACGGCATTCCGTATTGGTACTTCTATCAGCATGGCGGACGCTTTGCCGGGACTCGGCTTGCAAGCGTCGACCCCGACGGTTCGCAGTGGACCAAGCTCGGCCCCGAGCGCGCGATTGGCTGCGTACTCTATCCAGCGGCGGAAATCGTCGAACCGGGGGTAATCAAACACGTGTACGGCAAGAAGTTTCCGATCGGCGAACCGAGTGGCGAACGCACCCCGCGCATTCAGCAATTGCACGAGATCATGCAGGCAGCCGGCTTCGAAGCGCCGATTCGCGACAACATTCGCGACGAGATCTGGCTCAAGCTGTGGGGCAATCTGTGCTTCAACCCGATCAGCGCATTGACGCATGCAACGCTCGATGTCCTCACGAGCGACCCGGGCACGCGGGCGGTTTCACGCACGATGATGCTCGAAGCGAAGCGAATCGCGGAACAGTTCGGCGTGCACTTTCGTGTGGACGTGGAAAGGCGTATTGATGGCGCCGGCGCGGTCGGTGCGCACAAGACGTCGACGCTCGTCGATCTCGAGAACCGCAGGCCGATGGAAATCGATCCTTTGCTGACCGTCGTGCAGGAAATGGGCCGACTCGTTGCCGAACCGACACCCACCATCGACGTCGTACTCGCACTGATCAAATTGCGCGAGAAGATGGCTTTACAGGGTAATTGACCAGATACTCCTTTTCGTCTTGCACCACGACCGAAAGGATCGGATGCCATGCATCCGATCCTTTTTCACATTCGCCGCTATTGATCGATCGCCACCCACACCGCTTTCGGTTCAGTGAAATTCTCGATCGCGACATCGCCGTGCTCGCGACCGAAGCCCGAATCGCCAGCACCACCCCACGGCAAACGCACATCCGTATAGCCGTAAGTATTGATCCACACCGTGCCCGCCTTCAGGTCGCGCGCCACGCGATGCACGCGGCTCAGGTCAGCGCTCCAGACGCCGGCCGCGAGACTATACGATGTGCCATTGGCGATGCGGACCGCGTCCGCTTCGTCATCGAACCGAATCACGCTTGCCACGGGCCCGAAAATTTCTTCCTGCGAAATGCGCATCTCGTGCTCGACATTCGCGAACACGGTGGGCTCGACGAAAAAGCCGCGATTGCCGACGCGCGCGCCACCCGTCACGAGCGACGCGCCTTCCGAGCGGCCTGTGTCGACATAGCTCAATACGGTTTTCATCTGCGCGGCCGAAATCAGCGGTCCCATCGACGTTTCGCGCAGCGACGGATCGCCGACCTTGATCGACTTCGCGCGCATAGCCAGACGCTCGACCACTTCGTCATACACGTCACGATGCGCGAGTATCCGCGACCCAGCGGAGCACACTTGCCCCGTATTGAAGAACACGCCCGACGCCGCGGCGCGCACCGCATTGTCGAGATTCGCGTCGGCAAAGATCACGTTGGCCGACTTGCCGCCGAGCTCCAGCGTCACGCGTTTGAAGTTGCCCGCCGCGCCCTGCAGGATGCCTCGTCCGACCGAAGGCGAACCGGTGAACGTGACCTTGTCGATACCGGGATGCGACACCAGCGCGTCGCCCACCACACTACCCTTGCCGGTGACGATATTGAGCACGCCCGGCGGCACGCCCGCTTCGAGCGCCAGCTCGCCGATGCGCAACGCGGTGAGCGGCGTGATCTCGGCAGGCTTGACGATCAGCGTGCAACCGCATGCGAGCGCGGGCGCGATCTTCCACATGCCGATCATCAGCGGAAAATTCCACGGCACGATTGCAGCGACCACGCCGACCGGTTCGCGCAGCGTATAGGTCAATGCATCGGGACGCGTCGGCACCACCTGGCCGTTGATCTTGTCGCACCAGCCTGCGTAGTATTCGACGGTATCGATCGCGGCGGGCACGTCCTGACGCATCACCGCGGCAATCGGCTTGCCGCAGTCGAGACTTTCGAGCGCGGTCAGTTCTTCCATGTTCTCGCGCATCAGGCCCGCGAGCCGTTGCAGGATACGACCGCGTTCGGCGGCGCGAATCGAATTCCATACCTTCAAAGCGCTGCGCGCCGCGCGCACCGCGGCATCGACGTCGGCGGCGCTGCCTTGCGCGACCAGCGCGATCGGATCTTCGGTCGCGGGGTTGATATCGACGGAATATTCGCCGGTGCCTGGCGGCATGCGCTTGCCGTCGATCAACAGATCATGTTGCCTGAGGTCGGACTGGATATCCATCATGAAGCTCCTTGAGTAGGACGTTATGTGGCTGACTGGCGGCGCATCGGTCGAATGCCACGGCAGGCACTTCCTCCGCATGACCGGTCGTCGATGCGACGAACTGCGCCCACGCAGCAGCCGCATTGGGGCGAAGCGAGCGGTTTCTGCGGTGCACGAGTACCGTCGTCAATGTCGCTTCGGGAACCAGCGGACGACTCACCAACGAAGCGCCCGGCGAAGGCCAATGCGCATCGACAGGCAATACGCCGACACCGAGTCCCAATTCGACCATGCGCGCTACCGCCGCGACGTGTCCGAGTTCCTGCATCGGCCGGCGCTTCAATTCGTTCGCCGCGAGTACGGGGTCGAGCGCGGCGCGCACGCCGGTATCGGCATTCAGCGTGATCAGCGGACATCCGCGCAACGCGTGCCATTCGATGCTGTCGTTCTGGGCTAGCGAATGTACGGATGGAAGCACCGCATGCAGTGGCGTAGTGAAAAGTACCTGAGCATGTAAGAGAGGACTATCGACGGGTGCGGTCACGCAGACGGCGCCGAAATCCACTTCACCCTGCTCGACACTGGCCAGTACGCTGCATTGAGGCTGATCCTTGACCGACACGACCAGTTCGGGATGAACCGACGCGCACTGCGCCAAAGCCCGCGGCACCCAGCCCGATGACAACACCGGATTACTCGCGAATAACACGACGCCCGTGTGTCCGTCGTAAGCAGCGCGCTCTTCGAGCAGCGTCAATTCGATTTCGTCGAGCAGCCGGCCGATTCTTCTCTCGAGACTCGCGCCCGCATTCGTCAGTTCGACCTGGCGTGTCGTGCGATCGAATAGCTTCAATTCAACTGCGTCTTCCAGTTCACGCACACAACGGCTGATGGCCGACTGCGTCAGATCGAACTCGCGCGCCGCGCGCGTGAAACTGCGCTCGCGCGCGACCGCGACGAATACCTTGAGCTGCTGCAACGAAACATTCATGGCGTCGGTACCGGGCGCGCAACGCTCACGTTATTCGCCGGACTGTTCCGGCCAGTGACTCATTCTCGACGCATTGCCATTGCCATGGCCCGCGACGGCCAGCGCGCCCTGAGGTTCATCATGCGATTGGATCCAACGCGTGCGCATCGGCTCGAGGATGAACTTCGCGGAAATACCGGCTGCGATCGTGATGACGGCGGAAACGATGAAGACGAGGTTCCAGCCGCCCGTCGCCGCGAGTACCGACGCGATCGGCACCAGCAACGAGGCCGTACCCTTTGCGGTGTACAACGTGCCTGCATTGGCGGCCGCGTACTTGCTGCCGAACGTATCCGCGCAAGTCGCCGGGAAGATCGAGAAGATCTCGCCCCAGAACAGGAAGATCAGCGCGGCAAAGACCATGAACGCATACGGATTGCTGCCGAACTGCATCATGCCGAGCAACGCGAGCCCCTCACCGATGAAGATCACGAACATCGTGTTTTCACGGCCGATCTTGTCGGAGATGAAGCCGCACAGCGGACGCGTCAAGCCGTTGAAGATATTGTCGATCGACAGCGTGAGAGTCAGCAGCGGCAACGTCGCGCCGAAGACCGACATCGGGATGCGCGCGATGCCCCAGTCTTTCGCGATCGGGCCGATCTGTGCGGTCGCCATCAAACCACCCGCCGCGACCGCGACGAAGGACGCGTAGATCACCCAGAACACTGGCGTTTTGATCATCTGGCGCGACGTGAAATCGACTTTCGACACCGCGAAGCGACTCTTGCGTACCCCTGCCTGACGCAAGATCGGCCGCGTCAGAAGCATCGCGAGCAGCAGAATGCTGACGCCTTGCACGATGCCGAAGAACAGAAACGTCTCTTCATAGCCGCGGCGCGTAATCATGTTTGCAATCGGTATCACGGTCAGCGCCGCACCCGCGCCAAAGCCCGCGGCCGTCAAACCCGCGGCGAGACCGCGCCGGTCAGGAAACCATTTGAGCGCATTGCCGACACATGTTCCGTACACGCCGCCCGCACCTATCCCGCCAATCACCGCGGCGAAATACAACATGCCGAGCGTCGTCGCATACGAATTAAGAATCCACGACAAACCCGCGCATAGCGCGCCGCCTGCCACCACGGGGCGCGGCCCGAATCGATCGACGAGCCAGCCCTCGAACGGCACGAGCCACGTCTCGGTCAGAATGAAGATCGAGAACGCGAGCTGGATCGACGCCTCGCTCCAGTTATGCCGCGCATGCATCGGAGCCACGAACAACGTCCACGCATATTGCAGATTCGCCACCAGCGCCATGCATATCATGCCGATGACCAATTGCGACCATCGGTTACGCCATGACACACCCGTCGTCGATTGCTGGGTGATATTGTCCATGAGCCTTGTCTCCACTATCTATTTAGTGCAGCCGGCTTACGCGCCGCGCTGGATGCGTCCCGCCTTATCGTTATGGCCCGAGAACTTCGCTATTCGGGAAATCTCGAAGTCGATGCTTTCATGCATTTCCGCAAATCCCCCGAACCCGTGTTTCGATGATAGTTCTTGCTTTATTCCGACCAGAACCACGCTTCGTGCCGGTAAGCATTGCAGCTTATTCCCCGCTATTGAGTCCGCCGCCCCACATATCTATGCGTTAACCCGCGTATTGCAGTGGCTATTCGGCTTGTTATGGGTTTCATGCTAGGGTCATCGCTGAATTACTCATAATTAAAGTTTGTTATTATGTCGATTCACGTTTCCTTATACATCGACCATGACGATGCGCAATGCAACTCTGCGGCAACTGAAGGTCTTTGAAACGGTGGCGCGCCACCTGAGTTTTTCGCGCGCCGCGGAAGAATTGCATCTGACCCAGCCTGCCGTTTCCACCCAGGTCCGGCAACTCGAAGAACATGCGGGGCTGCCTCTGTTCGAGCAACTCGGCAAAAAGATCTATCTGACGCCGGCCGGCACCGAAATGCTCCACTACAGCCGCGCGATCATGCAGCAGTTCCATGAAGTCGACGAAGCGATGAGCCAGTTGAAGGGCGTCTCCGGCGGCAAGCTGAATGTCGCCGTGATCAGCGCCGGCGACTGTTTCTTTCCGCGCCTTCTCGCCGAATTCACGCGTCGCTATTCGGGCGTCGATCTGAATCTCGCGGTGCACAACCGCGAAGAACTGCTGCATCAACTGGCGACCAATCAGACCGACCTCGCGGTGATGGTGCGTCCGCCGCACGAAACCGAAGCGACCAATGAACCGTTCGCGCCGCATCCGTATGTGATCGTCGCGGCGCCCACTCATCCGCTTGCGCACAAGCGCAATATCCGCTTCAGTCAACTCGCGAACGAAGCGTTCATCGTGCGCGAACGCGGCTCCGATACATGGAATTCGATGGAAGAGGGTTTTGCCGGCCGACTGTCCAATCTGAAGATCGCGATGGAGATCAAGAGCACCGAGACGATCAAGCAGGCGGTCATTGCCGGAATGGGCATCGCGTTTCTGTCCGCCCATACGATCAGCCTCGAATTGCAATTGGGTCATCTGGTCGTGCTCGACGTCGAGAGCTTTCCGGTCATGCTCAATTGGTACGTCGTGCATCGGAAGAACAAACGTCTGCCGCCGGTCGCCGTCGCCTTCAAACGCTTCCTGATGGAGGAGGGCGCCAATCTGATCGAAAAGATCACGCGCGTGAAGGAACTGAGCGTGCATAAGCCTTAAGCTATGGTAAGCCAATAAAACTTTAACTATTGCAAATCGATCGCCACTTCTATGCTGCAAGCGAGTTCTCTCACTTGCGAGCCGAGGAGGCCGATCATGAACCACACTCCGGTTGAATCCCGTATTAGTACGCGCAACGCTCGCACAGCGGCGGCGGATCACCAGGACCATCCCGACGATGCGCATCTGAGCGCCTACAATGCCGCGTTCAGCGATCTCGGGCTGCGGTTTCGCTGGGACCGCGCGACACTCGACATGCTGAAAGAGTTCAATGGCGAGTTGGCGCGAATCACCGCTTATATCGAGCGCTATCACGGCCATCTGCATCGCGCGTACGATGCCGACTTTCTCGCGCAACTCATTCTGCAAAGGAAGACGCAGTACTACAGCGAATTCGCCGCGGCAGTTGGTGACTAGAAGCATTGAACAAGACTCGGGCGGCGGGATCATCATCCCGCCGTCTTCGCTATTGGCAATCAGGTTTGTCAGGGGCGTTTGCATCGTCGATTAGCGGCGAGTAGTGAAATGAACCGGCCGCTTGTGCGTACATTTGCGTGAGCCGTCGCGCTGGCGCCCATTGCTTCGTCTACCGTCACGCGCATTCCGACGATCTGCCCAGGCGCTCAAGCGCATCATCGCCGGCGCGACATCGCGAAGCGCCCACGTCTGCTCTTTTCCACCATGCCACTCGAGGTTCGCGAGCAGGCCCGGCTTGCCGATCGCCAGGCCCTCGCTGCGCGCGGCGATCGCATGCATGCGCGCAGCGCAACCGTCGTGATGCGCCGCGTGAGCGGGATCGGCCGGGTACTCGCGGCTCAGCATCAGATGCACGCCCATCGCCACCGCCAGCGCGCCCGTGGCGAGCAATGCCGCGAGTCCGAATGGCTGTACCTGTTCGGTGACGAAGCTGTAACCGAGCCAGCCGCATAACAGCAGCGCAAACAGATTGACGACGCGATGGCCCGGCAGCGCGGCCGCCTCGAGTTGCAATACGCCGCGCAGTTTGCAGAACGCGATCGCACAGGTCGCGAAGATCAGCGCGCCGATCAATACGGCTGAAAATAGTTCGATGCGTTCGGTGTTCTCGCGCACCGCGGCCAGCAGGTAACCCATCAAGCCTATCGACGCGACCGCCAAACCAATGCCGCTGCCGAGCAATGCAAGCATCCGGGCCCTGTGTGTTGGATCTCGTTCGCGCACGCATGCGTGCCGATGCGCCCGCCCGCCGAACTGTGGTCGCGTGAGCGCGGTCACTGCCACCGTCAGTACGGCGACCAACGCCATCGCGACGGCCACCGCAAGCAGCAGCAACAGGTCCGTCAACACGACACTCCCACAGGCTTGGGGCATGCGTGATCCTCCGTGATGCGATGAAAAGGCAAGAGCCCGAGGTCCCTGCCCGCGTCAACCGGCGTTCGCGGTATCGCCCAATCGCCGTGGCTCGTCGCGCGGCGCCGCGCTCAAGGTATTGCTCAGCGTGCCGATCCCATCGATCGTGATCGACACCGTTGCACCGTCCTTGATCGAACCCACGCCCACCGAAGTGCCGCACGCGATCACGTCGCCGGGTTCGAGCGTCAGATCCTGTGAAATCAGACTCACCTGCTCGGCCGGCGAAAAGACCATATCGGCGAGCGGATAGTTCTGACGCTCGACGCCGTCGAGCGTCGTCAACAGACGCGCGGCCCGCCAGTCGAAACCGGAGACGATGGCCGGACCCAGACAACAGAAAGTATCGAAGCTTTTCGCGCGGCACCACTGCGGAAAATGCGGATTCTCGTTGAGCAGATCGGCGGCGGTGACGTCGTTGACGAGCGTGAAGCCGAAAATCGCCGCCTCCGCCTGCTGCACATCCAGATCGCGGCAACGCTGGCCGATCACGATACCGAGCTCGCCCTCGTAGACGATCTTGCCCGCGTAATGCCGTGGCCGGCGGATCGGGTCGCCCGTGCCGATTACCGACGCCGCCGGCTTCATCAGAAACAGCGGATGGGTAGGCACGGGTTTGTCGAGCTTCGCCGCGAGCGCGTGATAGTTGTTCCACAGTGCGACGATCTTGCCCGGCGCGCACGGCGCCAGCGGCGTCAGTGCGCGCAGCGACAGAACCGCGCCGGTCGGCACCGGCTGCGCGAGACTTTCGTACTCGTGCAGGTAGGCGCCTTCGACACGACCGAACACGATGCCGCCGTCGCCCGACATGAACCGCATCCACGTCTGCATGCCTCGCTCCTAGATCGCGCCAGCCGTGCGCAGCGCCATGATCTGCTCGGCCGAATAACCGAGCTCGGCCATCACTTCATCGGTATGTTCGCCAAGCAGCGGCGAGCGTTTGACGTCGGTCGGGCTGTCGGACAGCTTGATCGGATTGCCGACGGTCAGATACTTGCCGCGCTGCGGATGATCGACTTCGACGATCGTGCCGGTTTTGCGCAGCGACGGCTCCTCGGCAATTTCCTTCATCGACAGGATCGGCCCGCACGGAATGTCGTATTTGTTCAGGATCTGCATCGCCTCGAACTTGGTCTTCGTCATCGTCCAGCGTTCGATTTCGGCGAAGATCTCCTTCAGTCGCGGCAGGCGCGCAGGCGCTGTCGCGTAGTCGGGGTCCGTGGCCCACTCTTCCTTGCCGATCACGTTGCAGATCTTCGCCCACACGGGCGCCTGCGTGATGAAGTAGATATATGCGTTGGGGTCCGTCTCCCACCCCTTGCACTTCAGAATCCAGCCCGGCTGCCCGCCGCCCGACGCATTGCCCGCGCGCGGCACCGCGTCGCCGAACGTGCCGTTCGGATATTGCGGATACTCTTTCAACACGCCGGTGCGGTCGAGCCGCTGCTGATCGCGCAGTTTGACGCGGCACAGATTGAGCACGCCGTCCTGCATCGCGGCGAGCACGCGCTGGCCGCGTCCGGTATGCGTGCGTTGATAGAGCGCGGTGACGATGCCGAGCGCGAGATGCAGCCCCGTGCCGCTATCGCCGATCTGCGCGCCGGTCACGACCGGCGGGCCGTCGTCGAAGCCGGTGGTCGACGCCGCGCCGCCCGCGCATTGCGCGACGTTCTCATAGACTTTGCAGTCCTCGTACGGACCGGGACCGAAGCCCTTCACCGATGCGACGATCATGCGCGGATTCAATTCCTGAATCCGCTCCCACGTGAAGCCCATCCGGTCGAGTGCGCCCGGTGCGAAGTTTTCGACCAGTACGTCGCATTTCTGGATCAGCGCTTCGAGCACCTGCTTGCCTTCCGGATGCTTGGTGTCGATCGTGACCGAGCGCTTGTTGTGATTGAGCATCGTGAAGTACAGGCTATCCACGTCGGGAATATCACGAAGTTGCTCGCGCGTGATGTCGCCCGCGCCTGCCCGTTCCACCTTGATCACGTCCGCGCCGAACCATGCGAGCAATTGCGTGCAGGTCGGCCCCGATTGCACATGCGTGAAATCGAGGATGCGCACACCGTCGAGTGCCTTGGCCATGTCGTGTCTCCTGAACGATGAAGGTTATTTGTACATGGTCTGGTTCTTCGTGCCCGGTGCGTATTCACGCGGGTCGACCCAGATGTTGACCACCGCCGAGCGGCCGGTGCGATGAATCGCTTCGCGCGCACGCTGTAGCGCGCTCGCGATCTGCGCGGGATCGCGCACTTCCTCGCCATAGCCGCCGAGCATTTCGGCGAATCTGCTGAACGGCACGTCGCCGAGCAGATTGCCGACGTTGCCGCGTTCGTCGCCATATTTCGCAAGCTGGCCGTAGCGGATCTGGTTCATCGCCGAGTTGTTGCCGACCACCGCAAGATACGGCGCGCCGAAGCGATTCGCGGTTTCCATGTCGAACGCGGTCATGCCGAACGAGCCGTCGCCGTAATAGCAGAGCACTTCCTTGTGCGGATGCGCGAGCTTCGCCGCGAGCGCGAAGCCGGTGCCGACGCCGAGCGAGCCGAGCGCGCCGGGGTCCATCCACTGCCCCGGTCGGCGCGGCCGCACCGCTTGCGCGGAGATCGTCACGACGTCGCCGCCGTCGCCGATATAGATGGTGTCGTCGGACAGGAATTCGTTGAGTTCGTACGCGACGCGGTAGGGATGAATCGGCGTGCTATTCGAGCGGAACAGCGGCAGCAGTTTTTCGGTCGCGGTCGCTTCGGCGTCGCGCAGCTGCGCCATCCATTTGCGGCGCGCCTGACGCCTATCGTCCTTGATACGACCGCTCGCGGCTTGCAGCACGGCAGCGAGAATCGCGCCCGGATCGCCGACGAGGCCCAGATCGATATCGCGATTCTTGCCGACGGTTCGGTAGTCCATATCGATCTGCACCAGCGTCAATTCCTTGCTGATGCGTCGGCCGTAGCCCATGCGGAAATCGAACGGCGTGCCGACCACGATCAGCACGTCGGCATTCGCAAACGCCTGCGAACGCGTGCGATCGAAGTGATGCGGATCGCCGGGCGGCAGCAGTCCGCGGCTCGCACCGTTGAAGTAGCCGGGAATCTCGATGCCGCGCAGCAGCGCGATCGCTTCCTCGTGACCGCGCGCGGTCCACACCTGCTGACCGTACAGGATCGCGGGGCGTTGGGCGTTGACGAGGATATCGGCGAGTTTTTCGATGTCGCGCGGGTCTCCGATCGATTTCGTCGACGCGCGATAGCGGCCCGGCCGCGGCACGATCGCGCGCGTCGCGTCGACTTCGCGGTCGAGCACGTCGCGCGGAATTTCCAGGTAGGCGGGACCGGGCGCGCCGTTGAAGCATTCGCGAGCGGCCATCGAGATCATGTCGGCGACGCGCTCGGTGCTCGATACGCTCGCGGCGAACTTCGTGATCGGCGCCATGATGTCGACGTGCGGCAGGTCCTGCAGCGAGCCCATCTTGTGCTGGGTCAGCGCGCCCTGCCCGCCGATGTGCAGGATCGGGCTTTCCGAGCGGAACGCGGTGGCGATGCCGGTTACCGCGTTCGTGCAACCGGGGCCGGCGGTGGTCACCACGCAGCCGAGCTTGCCGGTCTGGCGCGCGTAGCCGTCGGCTGCGTGCGCGGCGACCTGCTCGTGGCGCACGTCGATGATGCGGATGCCTTCGTCGACGCAGCCGTCGTAGATATCGATGATGTGGCCGCCGCACAGTGTGAAGATCGTGTCGATCCCCTCGTTTTTCAGCGCCTTCGCAACCAGATGGCCGCCCGACACGATGCCCGCGTCGCGGGTCTTCTGCTTGAGCGTGTCGTCGGCGGTCGTGGTGGCCGTGGCCGGACTCAGGGATGAAACAACTGCGGACATGGTCATCTCCTCATCTATCGGATGTGCAACGGTTCGTCCGGCTGCACCGACGTCTCACGGCTTGGAAGATACCGTATGTGATATATCACATTGGTTCAAGCCAAATTTCGAGACAGAAACGGCGCGAGGTTCGTGCTGCTCAAGCTTGCCAGCCGTAGCTTTGCGCTGAATCTGCAAGACTTTGCGGCGGTTGTTTCAAGGGAAAACACTGAGTCGTGAATGGCGGCTGTCGTTGTTGATATATCACATACCATATTTTTACGACCGTCAAGCACAGTTTATCCCGCAGCGGGTGCTCGCTCGAAGCGCGCGAACGCAAAAAGCCCGCGGTGCTTGCACACCGCGGGCTTTCGACATCAGGAGGCAATCAGGCGTTTACGCCGCCATCAATCGAGAAAATCGCAATTGGCTTCGACGAACGCCGCGAGATCGAGCGAATGCTGACGCGTGAGCCGCTCGGCCAGTTCGGTATCACGCTTCTCCAGCGCCTCGATGATGCGCAGATGATCGACGATCGAGCGCGCGGCCCGGTCGCTCTGCGAGATGGTCATGCGCCGGATCGCGCGCACGTGGATGAAGATGTTTTTGATGGTGTCGAGAATGATCTGCGACTTCGACAACTCGACGATCGCCTGGTGAAACGCGATGTTCGCGTCCGAATACTCGGCGATATGCGCGGCCGGCGTCGTGTCGCGGAAATTGTCGAACATATGACGCAGGCGGCCGATTTCCTCGTCGGTCGCATGCAGCGTGGCAAGGCGCGCGGCCATGCTTTCGAGCGCGGCCCACATCTGGATCATCTCGACGATTTCGCGCTTGCTCTTGCGCACGATGTAGATGCCGCGCCGCGGCACCATGCGCAGAAAGCCCTCCTGCTCGAGCAGTGTCATCGCCTCGCGCACCGGAGTGCGGCTCACGCCGAGCGATTCGCTGAGCACCCGCTCGTCGAGACGGATTTCTTCGCGATTCTGGTAGATATCCGCGTCGGCGATCGCCTGACGCAGCATCGCATATGCCTGATCGCGCAGGCTCGCGCTCGCGCCGATGGGCTGCAACGACAGGGTCAACGGGGTGGCCACTGTTTCAGTTGGAAGTTCTGACGACATTCATCGCCTCTGCTTGAACACGCGCGCGATTCGGCGCCGCCGCTTTGCCGCGCTGCTCGCCGAGCCCCACGAAGCGGCCATGCTGCGATGCACGCGCTTCGATCGAGTCGGGAATCCAGTCGGTCAGCAAAACGGTGGCGGCACAGCCCAACCCTACGACAGCGACGGCGAACAGCGCGAGAGGTACGAATTCCACGTGCAACTCCGAAGATTGAGAAAGATGATTCCTCAATCATATGCTGCAACGCCGCATTTTTCAATATTCGGTATGTAGTATATCAACATTTGTTGTTTTTAAGATGGCTCACGTTAGCACGCCATAGGGCTCCGTGGCTCGCCCACATCATTGCCCGCGATGGGCTCATTCTCGCTTGGCCCGAGAAAAAGAAGGCCTTCTACAGCAGCGGCGCGCAGGTCGGCTACGGCGTCGGGCTCGTGCTGTCGACGGGTCTCGTCGCGCTGATCAGCCGCTCGATGGACAACGCGGCGTTCCTCAGCTGGGGCTGGCGTCTGCCGTTGCTGTTCAGCGTCGTGTTGGTGCTGATCGCGTTGTGGATCCGCTCGAGCATGGAGGAGTCGCAGGAGTTCGTCGAGAAAGTCGGCCAGCATGGCGAGCGCCGCGTGCGCCTGCCGATCGTCGAAGCGCTGCTGCGCCATCCGAAGGCCTTTCTGCTGATCATCGCGCTGCGGCTCGCCGAGCTGTTCACGATGTACATCGTCACCGCGTTCGCGCTCAGCTACTCGACCACGAACCTGCACATGCCGCGCGAATTCTTCCTGACGATCGGCTTCGTCGTCGGCGCGCTCAGCTGTGTGACGATTCCGTGCCCGCGTGGCTCGCGGATCGCTTCGGGCGCCGTCGCATCTATATGATCGGCGCGCTGGTCGGCGTGTTCAGCGCGGTGCCGTTCTTCCTCGCGCTCGAAGCGCGCTCGACCGTATGGATCGTCGTGTTCGCGGTGATGCTTGCCAACATCGCGCACGATATGGTCGTCAGCGTGCAGCAGCCGATGTTCACCGAGCTGTTCGGCACCGAGTACCGCTATAGCGGCGCGGGTGTCGGCTATCAGGTGGCGAGCGTGGTCGGCGGCGGCTTCACGCCGTTCATCGCGGTCGCGCTGGTCAGCTTCGCGGGCGGCTCGTGGCATCCAGTGGCCGCATATCTGGCGATCGGCTGTCTGATTTCGGTACTCGTTGGAGCGCACATGAAGACCGGCCGCAGGGTCGATTGATACCGGCGAAACTCGCCGCCGATACACGACGGGCCGACGTGGCAAAGAAGCCGCGCCGGCCCGTTTCTTTTTTGTGCCGGGCGACCTGCGCGGCTCGCTTATCGCGCACTTTGCATAGTGCCTCTAGTCGGAAGTTCGGGGCGACCCGTTCGGCGCGTCCCACGATTTGCAGAATCGCGTGAAGAGTCGTCGTGTTTGACCAGGATCGCACCTTATGTCCGCGCGCTTCATATTGCGAAGCCATCGTCCACGTCCTATTGTCGACCAGGCATGATTTTCGGGTGTGTTGGACCGGTCATATGAAATAAAAGTACATATAGCGATGACGGGACCGCCTCCGCAAGTTACACTCCGCCGCCTCAGGTAATTGCACGAAACGCCGATAAACAGAACAACTGTAAGGAGACCCACTTATGAGTAGCGTCAGCGAGCCGGGCAGCCAACAAGGTTCAGCCCCGTTCTTTTCGAAACAGGCCACCATCGCGCAGCCCGGTTTCTCGCGCTGGATGGTGCCTCCCGCCGCTCTTGCCGTGCATCTGTGCATCGGCCAGGCATACGCGTTCTCGGTCTTCAACGGACCACTGACCAAGGTGATCGGCATCACGCAGTCCGCGCCCGATGACTGGTCGCTGACCGCGCTCGGCTGGATCTTTTCGCTTGCGATCGTGTTCCTCGGTTTGTCGGCGGCGTTCGCCGGCAAATGGCTCGAACACGTCGGTCCGCGCCGCACGATGTTCACGGCCGCATGCTGTTTCGGCGGCGGCTTCCTCGTGTCCGCGCTCGGCGTGTACCTGCATCAGATCGTGCTGCTGTATCTCGGCTACGGCGTGATCGGCGGGATCGGGCTGGGGCTCGGTTATGTGTCGCCGGTGTCGACGCTGATCCGCTGGTTTCCGGACCGCCGCGGCATGGCGACCGGCATGGCGATCATGGGCTTCGGCGGCGGCGCGATGATCGCGGCGCCGTTGTCGGTCTCGCTGATGAAGCACTTTCAAAGCGCGACGAGCATCGGCGTCGCGGAGACCTTCATCGTGCTCGGCGTCGTCTATTTCATCTCGATGACGATCGGCGCGCTCGCGATCCGCGTGCCGCCGGCCGACTGGAAGCCGGCCGGCTGGACACCGCCCGCAGCGACGCAGCACCGGCTGATCACGAGCAATCACGTGCATATCGACCAGGCGCTGAAGACACCGCAGTTCTATCTGATCTGGCTCGTGCTGTTCCTGAACGTGACGGCTGGCATCGGCATTCTCGGCCAGGCCTCGGTGATGATCCAGGAGAGCTTCAAGAACACGGTGACGGCTGCCGCGGCGGCCGGCTTCGTCGGGCTCCTGTCGCTGTTCAACATGGGTGGGCGTTTCGTGTGGGCGTCGGCGTCGGACTGGATCGGCCGCAAGAACACCTACTACATCTTTTTCGCGCTCGGCGCAGTGCTCTACTACCTCGTGCCGAGCTTCGCCGCGAACGGACAGATCGCGCTGTTCGTGCTGACGTACTGCATCATCCTGTCGATGTACGGCGGCGGCTTCGCAACGGTGCCGGCCTATCTCGCCGACATGTTCGGCACGACGTTCGTCGGCGGCATTCATGGACGTCTGTTGACCGCGTGGGCCGCGGCCGGCGTCGCGGGTCCGGTGCTCGTCAACTACATCCGCGCGTATGAAGTCGCGAACGGCGTAGCGAAAGCGGACGCGTACACGATGACCGTACACATCATGGCCGTGCTGCTCGTGATCGGCTTTATCTGCAACCTGCTGGTCAAGCGTGTGGATGAGAAGCACCACATGACCGATGCTCAAGTCGCCAAGGGCGCGTGAGGAGATCCATATGTCGACCGTTCAAACCGTACATCCGACCAACAAGGTGATGCTCGCGGTGTTCTGGCTGTATGTGATGATTCCGCTTGCGTGGGGAGTGATCAATACGCTGACGCAGGCGACGAAGTTGTTCAAGTAAGGATGTGATGTGGTGCGCACCCCGGCCTGGTTGAAGGACGGGGTGCCGAAAAGAGGCCACGCCGCGGTGCACCTCTCACCGCCCCAACCCGCTATGCGCGATCTGCTGCTCGACGAACTGCGCAAACAATGCGTGCATATGCGTGGTCGGATGCAGATCATCGGCGAACATGTAAGTCTTATCCGCATTGGCGCTCACATAGGTCGCCGGCGAGCATAGCAGCGAAGTCTCATCGGGCGTTTTCTTCGGGTCGCAGGCCTGCCCCGTATTCGACACGGTAAAGCCGTTCGCCTGAAAGTTTCCGATCACCTGATTCGTCCACGTGTACGAATCGATCTCGATCACCTTCGATTGCAGCCCATCGGTTTGCAGCGCGCTATTCAACGTAGCGTTGAATAGCTGCGACAACTGCGTGAGGTTCGCGCCACCATCGGCCGAAGCGAGCCCCTTCGGCGACAGCCCGATATTCGGCACATTGATCACCACCACATGCACGCCGCCGTTCTGCACGATCTGCCCGACGAGCTGGGCGAGCGTGGTGGCCGCCGCCTGCACGACCGGCGCAGCGGCGGGCAGGTTGCCGGCGCGCAGCACATCGTTCGAGCCCACCCACACGAGCACGAGCTGATTGGCGTTGAAGCTGCCGTGAGCGCCCAGATAGCTGGACAGTTGCTGATTGACAGGCATTTCGATGTTGCCGATGACGTCGCTCAGGTAGTCGTACTGGTTCGCCGGTGTCGCCACGGTCGAGCCGCCTTCCGCATAACCGAGGCCGCTCTGCGCACTCAGCCTGTGCGTGAGATCGATCGTGAATGCGGCGCTCAGCGTATCGCCGTAGTATTGCGCGACGTTCTGGGCCCATACCTGGCCGGGGTTGGTCGTGAAACGCCCGCCGCCCACCGCACTCGCGAGCGGCGCATAGGTCCCGACGTCCGACAGGCTGTCGCCGAACGACACCACCTGCAGCTTGACGCCGCCGGCCGGCTCGGTCGCCGTGCCGCCGCCGTTACTCGACCCGCCGCTGCCGCTGCCGCCCCCGCCGCAAGCCGACAGCAGCACGATCGACATGGCAAAAACTACAGCGCGGACCTTGTCATTTATGCCTCGCATTTGCTCCTCCTCGCCGGGCGGGCCAGACGGTGCCGCGTGCCTGACGTGCGCGGCCGGTACCCGACCGCATGCGGCTCTTCAACGAAGCATCGCGTATGCCCAGCAAGGAAGTGCGGCCCGCTCAAAGCCTCTCGAACACCACCTCCTGCGCACCCTCCCACAGCACCTTCGTGCCGAGTTCGCGCAGTTTCTCCCTGCCTTCGACGATCGTCAGAAAATGATTGCCCGCGAGTTGCCCCATCTTGCTCGCGAAGCAGCACGAGCCATAGGCGAGGATGATCTCGGTCTCGCTATAGCCGCCCGGATAAAACAGGATGTCGCCGACCGACGGATGGCTCGTGTGATTCTCGAAGCCGACCGCGACCCCGTCGTTCTCGAGCTTGAATTCGCCGAGCGGCACCCAGCAGCCCTCGCCGCTCCAGCGCACGTGGATCAGTTTCTGCCGGTAAGGCAGCAGCTTCAGGAACGCGGCCACGGTCTGCGGCGCATCGGGATGCGTTTCGGCGATGAAGGTGTGGCCGCAGGCGGTCATCTTGAGTCGGGTCATGGCGCGTTATCCAGTGTATGAGATTGAAAGGCGCTTCGATTCTGTCGTCCGATGCAAGGTTTCGACAGGTACACTTGTCCGCGTCGCGGTCAGTCCAGTTAGACCAGATACGAACGCGGGTGGCGCGCCGAGCCGCAAAGCCTTGCGCGACGTGCGATACCAGTTTGCAGCGCGCGCCGCCACGAATGTTCGTAGTTTGCAAGCCGCGCAATGCAACGCACACTGCGCATGTGCGTGATTCCGACTGGAGAAAAAAACAAGCCGTTGCGGCTCGTCCATCTCAACCGCGCAGCCGGTAGGCGAGCGGCGTCGCGCCATAGCCACGCTTGAATTGCACGGAGAAGTGACCGGCATTCTCGAAGCCGACTTCGAGCGCGATTTGCAGCACGGTTCGATCCGTGGCGCGCAGCAGCCTCGCCGCTTCCTCGAGCCGTAAGCGCGTGACGAACTGGTGTGGCGTCTCCCCGGTCTCGCGGCGAAACACCCGCGCAAAATGAAAACTGCTTAGGCCGGCCTGCTCGGCCAGTTCGGCGATCGCCAGATCTTCGGCGAGATTGGCGCGGATGTAGTCGGTCACCCGGCGGATGCGGCGCGGCACCAGCCGTTCGGGCCTCGTCGCGCTGCCGCGGCGCGCGCCGTTGCCGCTCGAATAGTGCTGCAGCAGGTGCGCGGCGAGCGCGTGAACCAGCGTATCGACATACAGACGCGAATCGGCGGGATCGCGGGCGGCGCGATGCAGTGCGGCGAGCATCGCGGCGATCAGCGGATCGTTGAAGCGCATCGCTTCGCCGAGCGACAGTTCACGCGACGCGTCGAGCCCCATCTGTTGCGCGACGCTGTCGATTAAAGCGCGCTCGATGTGCACGTGCAAGGTAGACAACGGCTCGTCGCTGATCGAATGCCAGCGCCACGAGATCGGCGTGGGCGGCACGAACCACAGGTCGTTCACGCGCATATCGGCGCTTTCCCAAGCTCCGCCGAGGTTGCGTTCGAGATGCTCGGCGCCGCTCGCGAGCGTCATCAGCGTGAAGTCGCGCAAACCGGGCGCTTCGAGCAGGTCTTGCCGCACCGGTTCGAGATACGAGCGCAGCACCAGATGCCGCCACTCGCGATCCACGCTCGACACGAGTCGCTGGCCGGCCATATAGCGGTCGTAGGCGAGCGTCGTCGTGAGCTTGGGAATTCGTGCCATCACATCCCTTCGAAGGAGGTGCCATATGGAAGGAGAAGCGCCGCCGTACCCGTACTGCCGGTCCACTGTCAGCGCAAGATCACAAAAATGATAGCAAGGAACCGGCTACCGACATTTCACGAAATCGCTAATCATTGAGGTTGTCGTATTTCACGCGTTTAGAACGCCGGAGCTACCGTTTCATGGAACATGAATGCGATACGCTGCCGCAATGGCTGAACGGCTCGCCGCAAGGCGAAGCCGGGCACGCGTCGGCAGCACACCCGAGAGCGGCATCCGCCCAACCGGCTTATCCGGCCGGCGCGCGGCACGCCGCGAAATCAGCCCACGCGGCTGAAGCAGTGAAGATGTCTCCCCGTACCGTGAATGGCGCGGGGCGCAGTGGCTTTCTGACTCTGTTTACCGAGGAGGAGATCGGCACGCCGTCGCCCGCGGCGCGCCGCGCCGCCCCGCTGATCAGTCCGCTCGGACGGTTCGGCAGCGCGCAGGACCGCATGGAGTTCGTGCGCCAGCGCATCAGGCAGCTGGGCTTCGACTCGTTCAGCTATACCGCCACGCGCACGTCGTCGCATCACAAGACGATGTTCGTATTGACGAGTTACGAGTCGCAGGCATGGCTCACGCGCTATTTCCGCGAGCGCTATTTCGAGCTCGATCCGCGCGTCGCGCACGCGTCGCCGACCGGCATGCCGTTTCTGTGGAATACCGCCGATCTGCGCGCCGATCTGCCGCGCGCGCAGTTGCGCAGCGAGCGGCTCGGCGCTTTGATCGACATGCTGGAAGCCGCCGGGCGCAAGAGCGGCATTCTCACGCAGATGCCGCTGCCGGAGCCGGAGCTGAGCGCGATCCTGTGCTTCAACTCGGCGATCGGCAACCCGCGCTGGATGACCGAATCGATCGTCGCGGAAACGCTGATGTTCGCGCACTCGATTCACGAGTTCATCTGGACGCACGCGAAAAGCGTGATCGGCATCGCGCCCGCGCAGCAGCAGCGCATCGCGCTGAGCAAGCTGCAGCATGCGGTGCTGAAGGCGGTCGTGCAGGGGCAGCGGGACAAGGAGATCGCGTATTTCCTCGGCCTGTCGCCGCATAACGTCGACTATCATCTGCGGCGCTTGCGGCAGTTGTTCAACGTGCGCAACCGCGTGCAGTTGATCAATGTCGCGCAGGCGTATCTGTCGTAGTCGGCGTCCCCGCGTATCGATGAAGAGGGCGCGACGGCTTTTCGCCGTCGCGCCCTCTCGTCTATCAACTTTTCAATCGATAGCCGGTCCTGAAGATCCAGCCGACGATCACGAGGAACACCGCGAGAAACAGCAGCGTCATGCCGAGACTCAGGCCGACGCCCACGTCGCCCAACTCGAAGAAACTCCAGCGAAACCCGCTGACCAGATAGACGATCGGATTGAACAGCGTGACGGCATGCCAGAACGGCGGCAGCATGTCCACCGAATAAAAGGCGCCGCCTAAGAACGTGAGTGGCGTGACGATCAACAGCGGCACCAGTTGCAGCTTCTCGAAGCTGTCCGCCCAGATGCCGATGATGAAGCCGAGCAGACTGAACGTGACCGCCGTCAGCACCAGAAACAGCACCATCCAGAACGGATGCATGATCTGCAACGGCACGAACAGCGCGGCGGTCGCGAGAATGATGAGTCCGAGCAGGATCGACTTGGTGGCCGCCGCGCCCACATAGCTGACGACGATCTCCAGATACGATACGGGCGCCGACAGCAGCTCGTAGATCGTGCCGGTGAAACGCGGAAAGTAAATCCCGAACGACGCGTTCGCGATGCTTTGCGACAGCAGCGACAGCATGATCAGCCCCGGCACGATGAACGCGCCATAGCTAATGCCCTCCACTTCCTTGATGCGCGACCCGATCGCCGAGCCGAACACGACGAAGTACAGCGAAGTGGAAATGACCGGCGCGATGATGCTTTGCATCAGCGTGCGCCACGTGCGCGCCATTTCGAACTTGTAGATCGCGCGCATTGCGTAGATGTTCATGGGTTCCCCCGCAGCAGGCTGACGAAAATGTCTTCGAGCGAACTCTGCGTGGTGTGCAGGTCCTTGAAGCGGATACCGGCATCGTCGAGCGACTTCAGCAGCGCGATGATGTCGGTGCGGCCGCCCTCGCCTTCATAGGTATAGATCAGCTCGTTGCCGCCGTTCGCGACCGCCAGCCCGTAGCCGGCGAGCGCAGCCGGCACATCGTCGAGCGGGTACTCCAGTTGCAGCGTCAACTGCTTGGTGCCGAGCTTGCGCATCAGCTCAGTCTTCTCTTCGACCAGCATGATCTCGCCCGCATTGATCACGCCGATGCGATCGGCCATCTCTTCGGCTTCGTCGATGTAATGCGTGGTCAGGATGATCGTCACGCCGCTCGCCGCGAGCGAGCGCACGAGCTTCCACATGTCGCGCCGCAGCTCGACGTCGACGCCGGCGGTCGGTTCGTCGAGAAACAGCACGCGCGGCTCGTGCGACAGCGCCTTGGCGATCAGCACGCGCCGCTTCATGCCGCCCGACAGCGTGATGATCTTGTTGTTGCGCTTCTCCCAGAGCGACAGGTCGCGCAGCACTTTCTCGATGTAAGCGGGGTTCTTCGGCTTGCCGAACAGGCCGCGGCTGAACGACACGGTGGCCCAGACGGTTTCGAACGCGTCGGTGGTCAGCTCCTGCGGCACGAGGCCGATCAGCGAGCGGGCCGCACGATAGTTGGCGCCGATGTCGTGACCGTCCACCGTCACGCTGCCTTCGCTCGCGTTGACGATACCGCAGACGATGCTGATCAGCGTGGTCTTGCCCGCGCCGTTCGGCCCGAGCAGCGCGAAGATTTCTCCACGGTGGATTGCCAGATTGATGTTCTTCAGTGCCCGAAAACCGCTGGCATAGGTTTTCGACAGATTCGTGACCGAAACGATAGGCTGCATGGACTCGATAATGGCGACACCGCTGTTGAATGAGGGAAACCGGCGTGAACGGACGCGCCGCATCCGCAATGTAATGGAAAGTGGGAAAGCCTGCAGAGCACGGAACCACGCGGCCGCGGGTTCGCCGCGGCGCGAGATAGTTCGGCTTACTGATGGGTTCGGATGCAGACCGAGGCCCGGCGCAGCCATCCGGGCGCGCGCGACGCGCGCTGGCAGCCCTTTACGCCGACGTGCTGTGTTGCGCGCCCGGAAAGCGGCTTGCGATCACCCTCTGAATTTCCTCGACCGACACCGGCTTCACCAGATGATGATTGAAGCCGGCCTCGTGCGAGCGCTGCCGGTCGGTGGCTTGGCCATAGCCGGTCACCGCGATCAGCAGCGCGCTCGCGGTGGCCGGACGGCGGCGCATCTCCTGCGCGAGCTCGAAGCCGTCCATGCCGGGCAAGCCGAGGTCGAGCAGCACGATCTGCGGCTGGAAGTGCGCGGCCAGTGCGAGCGCGGTGTTGGCTTCATGCGCGACGCGCACCTCGTACCCGTCCGCCTGCAGCACCAGCGATAACGCGAGCGCCGCATCGACGCTGTCGTCGACGAGCAGCACGCGTAGCGCCTCGCCGCCGTGATCCGGCACGGCTTCGGGCGCCGCCGTCGACGCTTGCGCGGCGTCGGCAAGCCGCGTCAGCGGCAAACGCACGACGAACTTGCTGCCGCGCCCCAATCCCGCCGAGAACGCCTCGATCCGGCCGCCGTGCAACTCGACCAGCGTACGCGCGAGCGGCAGGCCGATGCCGAGGCCGCCTTCGGAGCGTTCGATCGAGATTTCCGATTGCACGAACAGATCGAAGATGTGGGGGAGCGTTTCGGCGCCGATGCCCACGCCGTTGTCGCGTACGCTGATCAGCACGTCATCGCCCGCTTCGCGGACTTCGATGCGGATGTCGCCGCGCTGCGGCGTGTACTTCGCCGCGTTCGACAGGACATTGCCGAGCACCTGCGCGATCCGCACGCCGTCGCCGACGACGAACAGCGGCTCGCCGGGCAGATCGGTGGTGAGCGTATGGCCCTTGCGATTCAACGCGGGCCGCACGGTTTCGATCGCCGCCTCGAGCGCGGCGGCCAGCTCGACGATCTCGTGGCGCAGCGTAATCTTGCCCTGCGTGATGCGCGCGACGTCCAGCAGATCGTCGACGAGCCGGCTCAGATGCTTGACCTGGCGCCCGATCACCGCGCGCATCGCCTCGAAGCTTTGCTGCGACGGCGCACGGCTCGGGTCGAGCAGTTCGATCGCGTTGCGGATCGGCGCGAGCGGATTGCGCAGCTCGTGCGCGAGCATCGCGAGGAACTCGTCCTTGCGGCGATCGGCGTCGCGCAACGCCATCTCGTTGGCCTTGCGATCCGAAATATCGTTGACGATGCCGGCGAGCCGGTAGATGCGCCCGCGCGCGTCGCGCACCGGAAAGCCGCGCTCGACGGCCCAGCGCGTCTCGCCGTCGGGCCGCACGATCCGGTATTCGATCTCGTACGCGACACCGGTCGCGAGTGCGTGATACGCGGCCTCGACCGCGGCCTCGTCCTGCGGATGAATGTGGTTGGCCCAGTGGCGCCCGCTCGGCGTCGGCTCGTGCGCCGCATCGCCCCACAGACGTCGATACGCGGGGCTCACATACAGCAGTTGCGCGCTCGATGGGTCGAGCATCCAGAACACGTCGTCGATGTTCTCGGCCATCTGCCGGAAGCGTTCTTCGCTCTCGCGCAACGCGCCCTCCGCGCGGCGCACGCGCAGCAGCGCGCGCACCTGCGCGATCAGTTCGGCCGGCTCGACCGGCTCGGTCAAATAGCTGTCCGCGCCGCCTTCGAGGCCGCGCACCCGGTCCATGCTCTGCACCGCCGCCGACGTGTGGATCACGAGCACGCCCGAGGTCTCGGGCGCGGCCTTGATGCGGCGGCACACTTCGAAGCCGTTCAGATCGGGCAGATTGACGTCGAGCAGCACGAGGTCTGGCTGCGAAATGCGCGCGCGCTCGATCGCTTGCGCGCCATTGCCGGCCTCGATCACGATGAAGCCCGCGCGCGACAGGATGCGCGTTTTCGCGTAACGAGCGCCTTCGTTGTCGTCGACGTTGAGGATCAGATTCGCGTTCGCATCGGTCATGAAAAGGCGTGTCCGTAGGAGAATGCCCGCGCGCCGCCCAGACCCACGCCCAATCCGTTGCGGCTCGTGAAACCGTCGGTCAACGCCTCCTGAAGATCAGCAATTCCCGGACCCCGTTCGATGAAGGCGAGCCGCGGACCGATGCGGCCATTGCGTTGCACCGTGCAGGAGTAGACGTCGCCGCCGCGGCCATACGTCGGCGTGTTGCTCGCGAGTTCGCTCGCCGGGCTCACCGCTTCAGCGTCGAGCACGCGCGCCATCGCGGCGGTCTCGTCGATCATCGGCCGATGAACCCCGAGGCACACCCCTTGCGAGGTTCACATGACACCAACCCTTTTCGTGGAGGTAAATCATGAAACGCATGACCAGGACGATCTTTGCTTCCGCGCTCGTGATGGCGTTGTCGGGTGGCATATACGCGCAGGCGGGCGGTGCTGGCGGCGCGGGCGCCGGCGGTAGTGCAGGAGGCGCGGGCGGCGGTGCTGCCGGCGGCACGAGCGGCGGTGGCGGTGGCGCGGGTGGCACCGGCATCGGCGCCGGTGGCGGCACGACGGGCGGCGCGGGCGGTACGGCCACTCCGGGCGTTGGCCCGGGCTCGGTCCGCACGCCGGGCAACACCGGCTCCGGCTATGGTTCGCCGGGTGTGACCGGCACCGGCGGCGGGATGGGCACCGGTACCGGCGCCAGCCCGAATAGCCCGGCGACAGGTGGTTCGACAGGCGGCATGAACAACGACATGAACAACGGCAGGATGCAGAACGGGCAGTAACGGCCGTTGAGGTTCAGCGGGCGACGCGGCATCGAGTTGCCGCGTCGCCGTTTTTTTTGTGCGGCCCGCCCGTCCACACAGGCGCGGCGACGACTCATACCTCAGGGCTGCGCACAGACAAAACTACTCGCCAGATTTACACTGCCTTTGCCGATATAACGCGGAAACCCGGGATAGCGGCACAGCGGCCGCGAACGTCCATTCGTCGCCGCGGCGAGATCGGTGGCCGTCAGCGTTTCGGGTGCGACGCCGCGCGTGACCCACGCGTCGAGCGCGCCGAGCAGATCGACCGAGGGAATGAACACGCCGTTGCCATGCTGGAACCCCGGCACCATGTAGAGCCGCATGAAACGATCGACCTCGTCCTTGCCGAAACGCGCGACCAGCGCGTCGTGATACGCGATCGTCTGGTTCGGGCTGATCACTTCGTCGGCGAGGCCTTGCAGCGTGATCAGCTTGCCGCCGCGCGCGATATAGCGCGACAGGTCTGGGTTCATCGAGCCGATCGTGGCCGACAGCGCGATCAGTTGCGAGCGATATTTGCCGGGCCGTTGCGGATCGAACGTCAACGAATCGAACTGCGCATCGCGCGTGACGAAGTAGCGCAGATAGCCGTCGCCTTGCGCGAACAGATAACCGTTCGCACCGAACGTCGGCACCGGCTGACGCCGCGGTTGATGCGCGAGCCCGAGCGCGCCGGTCAGTTGCGTGCCCTGGAACACGTTGTAGCCGCGATAGCCGCTCACGCCCCACGCGAGCCGATACGGCAGCGACAGCCCATCTTGCATCACCAGCAAGGTGGCCAATTGCGCGTCGGTCAGACACGCATCGTGCGATGAAGGGTGCAGCGCGCAGCGCAGCGAATCGATAATCTGCGCCTGGTGCGCGCGGCACGCTTCGACATCACTGACGATGCCGTCCTCCGTGCCGTCGAGCCGGTCGCAGACCTCGAGCGTGCGTTGATGGACGGCTTCGAGCAGCGCCGCTGGCACGAAGCCACCCGGCGTGCCATATTCGGCGTGGCCGAGCTTCACGCCGAGCAGCCGCACGCCGGAAAAATTCAGCGCGGGCGAATTGGCGATCACGCCGTCGTAGTCGTCGGGAAAGCGCTGCATCACCGTGTAGCCTTCGCGGCCACCCGTCGAACCGCCGGCAAAGTACATACGCTGCGGCGGCCTGCCGTACGCATTCGCGATCAGCGCGAGCGCGACGTCGTGGGTTTTCTTCAGATGCGCGTAGCCGAAGTTGGTCACCGCTTCATCGACGAGACCGAACTGCGCGAGCGACGAATCGCCGACATGCCCCGAGTCGTCGCCGAACGTCGCATAGCCTCGCGCGAGCGGCGCGCGATCCGGCGAGAACGGCATCACGCCAATGCCGCTGACGACCACGCCGTTGTACCCGCCACCGCCGATCTGCAACGCGCGGCCATTCCAGCGGCGCGGCAGATTCAGATCGAAGCGGATGTCGGGTGTGGTCGGATTCAGTGCCTTGATGCGGCCCGTGATGCGGCAATACTCGCCGCCTTGCTGATTGCCCTGCGCGGTCGCGCCGATCATCGCCGCACTTTCGATCAGCGCGCCGGCCGTTGGCATCGCGATCAGTTCGGGCGACAGCACCGCGCCCGCGAACTCCGCGCAGTGCATCGCGAACGGTGTTTCTTTGGCCTGCGCGGCCGTGCGATGTATCGCAAGCCACGTGAGCACCACGACGCTGATCACAGTTGCGAGTCCAACGAGCTTGCGCGTGGTGCGCATCGTAGTCGTGACGCGCCCACGGCGCTCGCGTCGTGTCATCCGCAACCCGCGCCTTTCGCGTGCGCGCGCGGCTGCTGCCCCTTCCAGCCGCTCCACCCGCGCGCGATCATCAGCAGCGCGCCGATCGCCGCGAGGTCGCCGCCGAGCCCGACCAGCACCGCGCGAAAACCATGAAAGATGTGCGGTGTCGCCGTGTCGATCATCAACGACACCAGCGTGCCGGTGACGAAGCACACGAGCCCGGCGCGCCCGACCGTCACCACGACGGGCAGCCGCCTCGCGAGCCACGCGATGCTGCCCGTCCGCACGAACTGGGCGGCGAGCCAGGCGATGACGATGAAATTGATCACACGTTCCACTGAAAGATTCTGTTTGTGCGTGCCGGGCAAAGGCTGCGTCAGCACGAAAAGTTTGACGATCGCGAAGGCAAGCACCGCAACGACCGCGACGCGCGTGAGCCACCGGGCGGCGCAGCTCGCATGAAAACGTTCGCTGATCGGCTGCATACGACACAGCATGCCGAGCACGAACATCAGTTGCCACGCAAATGGATTAAAAGCCCAGCCGGCGACATCGTCAATGCTGAATAACGCGGCAAGCGGCCGCGCGACGGCCCACAGCGCGAGGCTCACGGCAAGCGCAAGCGATACCGAGCGGCGCGCGAGCGGTACCATCACCGGCACACATAGCGCGAACAGCACATACATCGGCAGCACGCTCGACAGATACGGCTGCCGTCGTAACAGCGCGATATCGAATGCCTCACGCCACGGCTGCAACGCAAAAGGTGGCCAGCCGGTCATTTCTACCATCGCCCGATTCAGATCGAGCCGCGCGAGAACCGCGCCGGACACGAGCATCAGCATCGCCGTCAATAGATACGCGCGATAGATTTCCCAGCAGCGTTTGACGAAACGCAGCTGCGCCGCGTGTTCGCCGCGATGCGCAAGCACCGCCGTATATGCGGCCGCCGATGCATAGCCGCCGAGAAACACGAACACTTCGGCTGAATCGCACAACGCGTACGCGTGCAGCATCAGGTGCGATAGCGTGCTGCCGGGAATGTGATCGAGCACGATGACGATCAGCACGATACCGCGAAAGAAATCGACTTCGACCGATCGTCCACGACCACGGCCAGATGTTTCCATTCGTCTTCTCGAAGAATGCGCGCGCCGACGGCACGCAAGAACGTGAATGGCCACGCGTCAGCGGCCAATGCCGTGCGAACTGCAAAAGGTTAATTCGTTCCCCGCATCACCTATCTGAAATCGAGTCGTTGGCGACTGGTAATACTCGGTGCGTCTTTACGAACGCGCGGAAAGTTTTGCGGCTTTTGATGCACGAAACAGGGACGCCGCATTGATGGGCGAACGCAAGCCTCGAAAAAAATCATCGAACGCGCGCTGCGATTTTTTTCGCATTTTTTCCCCGTACGATGTTTTCGTGCTTTTCAGCCGTTTTGCGAATAGAGGTTTATGAAAAACAGAATTGCCGGATTCGATGGGCTGCGCGCGATCGCCGTGCTCATGGTGTTTCTGCAGCATCGTCTATTCGGCGGCATCGGCGAGATCGGGCATCTCGGCGTGTGGATCTTCTTCGCGCTGAGCGGCTTTCTGATCATCGGCATCCTGTCGTCGCAACGCGCGCGCATCGAATCGGGCGACAGCCGTTTCGGCGTCGAACTCGCACGCTTTCTGTTTCGTCGTACGGTGCGCATCTTTCCGATCTATTACCTGATGCTCGTCGTGATGTGCGGGTTGATGGCATTCGGCCTCGCGAATCCGGAACTCGCGAGCGGCATGCCGTTTCACTTTGCGTATCTGTCCAACTTCTGGATCGGCTCGGTGCTGCGCTACTGGCCGGGCCGCTATTCGCACTTGTGGAGCCTCGCGATCGAGGAGCAGTTCTATCTCGTGGTTGCGCCGCTTTTGCTGCTGCTTGCCGCGCGGCGACATCGAGCGGCATGTTGGGCGATCGTGGCGCTCGGCCTTGCTGGGTTGTTCGCGATGCGTGCCGCGCATTGGGATGAGATCACGATCTATACGCACCCGTTGAACAATGTCTGGCTGCTCGCGTTAGGTGGTATCGGTGGCTTGGTGATCGCGGACGATCGCGGCCGCGTGCGTGCCTGGCTCGGTCATGGCCTGACGCTGTTCGCGCTGAGTCTCGTCGTGATCGGTTTGTGCGCGGCCGAACCGCGATGGAGCACGCTCGACGATCCGTTGCTGCTTACCGCGATCAGCGCAATGTACGGGATCGGTATCGCGGCGCTAGTGGCTTCGATTGCGTGTTGCCGAAATGCTGCCGTGATGGGTCTGCTGCAGACGCGTTGGCTCGCCGGTCTTGGGCGCATCAGTTACGGCTTTTATCTGTATCACAACCTGATCCCCGATCTGACGCGCAACCGTCACGCCGAAGCGTTGTTCGGCGGCACCGTGCCGATGTGGGCACATATGCTTGGCATCGTCGCATCGTTTGCGATTTCGCTAGGCATCGCGTTGCTCTCGTGGCGGCTGATCGAGGCGCCGATTTTGCGCCTACGCGGATCACGCCATCATTCGGCCTCACCATCCGGCCGCCCCTCACCTGAGGCACTGCGCGGGACCGAACCGGCCAAACGATAGAAGCGCGCCTGCTTCAAACATCCGCCACGGACCGTGGCACGCGCATTGCTGTCCGAGGGCTTATCTTCAGCAACTGGAGAGGATCGTGTCGAACACCGCGAACTCCCCGAGCGAGCCTGATCGCCCGGCGGACGACGATCCCGGCAGTCCACCCGCCGAGGTCTCGAAGCCCATCGGCGATGCACTCCCCACTCCGGTCGAACCGGGCCTCGACCAGCCTCTGCCGAAAAAAGGCGAGACCCCCGATCCCGACCCGAACAAATCCGGCCCAGGGGGCGGCGACCCGTCAGGTGATACCGATGCGCCGCCGGGCGTGCCCGATCCGGGACCGTCCCACTTCGCGTAGCGCTTCGAAGCGACCGTCAAGCCGCCGCGGGCTCATGCACGATCTTCAACGTGCTCTTGTGCTCGGCAATGAGCCGATAGACGGTATCGCCGGGCACGGTCTCATGCTCGAGCAACTGCTCTGAAATGTCGCGCAGTACCGGCTCGTACGCGTGCAACAGCCCGTAGCAAAGTTCGTTGAGCTCCTTGAGCAGCACGTTCGCATGCTCGATTGCGCTCTTCATTTGCAGGCCCGCGTACTGCGACGGCAGCGCCGCGAGACTGAACAGATCGCCGTCGCTGTTGAAGCCGAACTTCGACACCATGTCGAGGCTGATACGCGAGGCCTCCTGCAAGTCCGATGCGGCGCCGCTCGATGCTTCGGAGAACATCAGAATCTCCGCGTTGCGTCCGCCGAGCAGCACCTGGATTTCGTTGCGGATCTCCGTTTCGCGGTACAGGTGCTTGTCCTGCGCTTTCGTGATCAGCGCGACGCCGAGCGCGCCGCCGCGCGGCAGGATCGTCACTTCCTCGAGCACGCCGGTGCCCAGCAGCGCGGCGACCAGACCGTGACCCGCCTCATGCACCGCGATGCGCTTGCGCTCGTCCTCGGTGAGCGCGCGCTCGGCGCCGCTCACGTCGCCGATGCGCGCGATCTTGATCGCTTCCATGAAGTGCTTCGCGGCGATTTCGTTATCGCCCGCCTTGCGCGCGATCAGCCCCGCCTGATTCACGACCATCGCGACGGTGGCCGGCGACAGTCCAGTCGTCAAACGCGCGAGCTGGTCGTAGTCGATATCCGCCGCTTTCGACTTCAGCCGCTGCGCGTAGAAACGGAAAATCTTCGCGCGGTCTTCGCGGTCTGGCAGACGCACCTGCACCGTGCGATCGAAACGGCCGGGGCGGCGCAACGCTTCGTCGAGATTGTCGGGATGGTTGGTCGCGGCCACCACGATCACGCCCTCGTTCGATTCGAAGCCGTCCATCTCCGCGAGCAGCTGGTTGATGATCCGGTTGCTTTCGGCTTCGACCGGGCCACCGCCGGTATCGGTGCGTTTCGCGAGACCGTCCGCTTCGTCGATGAAGATGACCGTCGGCGCGTTCTTGCGCGCGAGTTCGAACAGGTGCCGCACCTTCTGGATGCCGACGCCGTAGTACTTCGCGCTGAAATAGCTGCCGGTGATCGAAATGAAGTTCGCGCCGCATTCGCCGGCCAGCGCCTGAGCGAGCCGCGTCTTGCCGACGCCGGGCGCACCGACCATTAGGATGCCGCACGGCGCGCGCACGCCCAGCGACGAGAACTGCTTCGGATCGGACAGGTAACCACGGATATCGGCGAGCGCGGCCTTCGCTTCGTTTGCGCCGATCACGTCGTCGAATCGCAGCGTCGGCGTTTCGCTGAGCAGCGTCGCGCCGCCCTTCATCTCGCGCCGCATGAACCAAGCCATGCCGCCGATCAGCGCGAGCGGCAGCAATACGCTCAGCACGTCGCGCAACTGCTCGAACAGTTGCGTCCAGCGCGCGCCATCGCTGTGGATGTCGACGTCGGGCAGCCACACGAGCTGATACGCGGCGGCGTCGGAGCGCTCGCCCAGCAGCAGCGCGTGCGAGAAGGTGGCGTTGTGATCGGTGACGAAGTACTTCGAGCCGTCGCGCAGCGACACCAGAATCGCGTTGGGACTCACGCCGATCGCCGCGACGTTCGCATCGTGAATGTCGCGCAGCATCGTCGACGCGTCTTTCTCCTGATACGTCCACGCGGATGCATCATGACGCATCTGGCTCGCAATGCCGTTCAGCGCCGGGGCCTGCGGCACGGCGCGATGCTGGAAATACCAGCCGCCCCAACCGACCAGCAGCGCGATCAGCACCGCCACAGCCACCAACGCAATTTTGCGTGCGCGTTTTTTCGCAAGCGAATTATTTCCCGGCTTCATGAGTCATTTCCAAAATGAGGACTTGTACAAGCCCTTACTGAATTCAAGCTGTCTGTCAAAATTACCTGTCGAAAGCGCAAAGGTGGAGTCTGCGGAAAATCGGCTGAGGCGAAGCGCCGCACGGGCGCGTGGCTTAAAGGACAATCCGGAAGGACGACAAGAAGTGCGTCCCGGTGAGCCGCGGTTGCCGAAGGCAGTATGCCCAGGTTACGCGTCTGTCAAATTCGCGGAAAAGGCCTATTTGTACCGTCTATCCGGCCCTCGGCACGCCGGAATGGGAATGCGGCGAGGGCGCGAAAGGCATCGCCGCATTGGCTCCGGCGCACAGTTTATCAGTGTAAAAAGCGGCGCGTGTTTTCAATGTCTATATCTAACCGCACCCCAATTAAAATCAGTCAGAATTACTGGGAAAAGTGCGGTTTTAAGGAAGACATAATTGATCTGAAAAAACAGCGCGCGATTAAGTCAGGATTTTGGAATCCGGCGGCCATATCGGGCGGATGCGCGACGGGCCTCTGCGGGCCCGTTCGCGTCATCGCCGCTTTTCTCTCAGGTTCTGCTTTTTTGACGTCGGCGCCGAGCGGCGTCGACGGTACTCTCCTCCACTGCACTACTTCGGTCCTCGCGGACCACCCCGACATCTCAGGCCGCCGTGCGCCGCGCGACGCTGGCCTGCGCCTGCTAGCGCAACATGTCGCGCAGCTTCGCAATGCGCGAGCGCTGGCTCTCGACAAGATGATGCGTATCCTCGAGCGCGCGGATGCGCCGCTCCCAATAGACGTGGTCGAGTTCACCGGATGGCGTCGCGCGCTTGCGTGTCGCGTAGCCGAGCACACTCTCGAGATGCTGCAAATGGCTATCCGCGAACCTCGCCGGTAGCCGCCCGCCGCGTTGCGCGGCTGTTTGCCTGCTCGTAAGGCTCATCTTCGCTCCCGCCGCGTCCTGCCTGTTGGCCCGATGACCTCGCCGCATCGATGGCTCAAACCGAAAGCAATCTGCAATCTACGCGTGTGACGTTAGCGCAGTTTTGGGGCACGGCTTGACCGTGCGTCTCAAAATTGGGCGCTTGCGTCAGAAAATGCCGACTGGTATGGCCGTATTTGCATGCGCAAACGGCTCGACGCACGGGATTGCCCGGCTTGGCGAAGCGGCGGACGAACTGGTGCGCTGCCCGCTGCTTCAGATCGTGGAACTCGCGAATGGATTCGGATGGGCAGCGCTCAGGCCGCGCGCGGCCGGCCCTTGCGCTTCGGCTCGACCGGCCGCACGACCGCCACTGGCCGCGCGACGCGCGGCGTGCGCTTGAAATACGGCGAGCTGAGGGTGGCCGCGCTCATGTCCGACGCGGCTTCAAGCAGCGCCGGAGCAAGTTCTTTCAGCCGCGCGTCCGGCAGGCGGCTCGTCGGCCCCGCGAGGCTGACGGTGCCGACCACGAGCCCGGTCACCGGATGGCGGATCGCGGCCGCCATCGACGTCATGCCCGCCTCGTAGGTTTCGCTCGCGATGCCGTAGCCGCGCTTGCGCGCGCTGGCCAGGTCCTGCAGAAACTGCTGGATCGTCTTCGGCGCCTTCGGCCCGCGCGGGCCCGCCTTGCCGATGCCGCCCTGGCGCGACACGAGTTCGAGCGCTTCCTCGTCGCTCATGGTCGCGAGCCACGCCTGGCCGCTCGCGGTGCAATGCAGCGGCGGACTGCTGCCCATGTCCGGGTCGTAGCGCAGCCCGGAGCGCGCGCCCTGCGCCTTGCCGACGAACGTGATGTGATCGTCCTCGATCACGCCCAGACGCGCCAGTTCGCCCGACGCGCTCGCGAGCCGATCCAGCACGGGCTGCGAAATATCGAGCACGCCGGCCGTGGACAGCCACATCAGCCCGAGCGACACCAGCTTCAGCGCAAGCACGTACTCGCCGTGCTCATCCTGACGCACGTAGCCTTCGTCGCTCAGCTCCGCGAGCAGCCGATGCGTGCCGCTGCGCGGGATGTTCAGCGTGTCGGCGATCGCGGCCAGCTGCATGCTGCCGCCCTGCTTCGCCAGCAATTCGATGATGGCCAGCGCCCGCTCGAGATTCCCTGCCATGATCCACTCTCATTCGATTCGAATTCCACATGAGAACATGATTCCACATTGGAATTCAAGGGCGCGGCGGGCGTCGGTTCCGGCTTTCGTGAAGGGACCAGCCGGGGGTGAACTGCGGTTTGCGGTTACATCATGACGTGATGGATGACGGCGTCGCCGTATAAGTCCGTTCGAGCAGAGCGAGTGTCGCCTCGCGCAGCCTGCGTGCGCGTTCGAGCGCGGAGGCGGTTTTCGCCCATTGCTGCATCGGCACTTCGAGGCTGATCGGCAGATCGTCGGGCAGCGCGCGCAGAATGCCGGCGAGATCGAGGCCGCCCTCGCCCGGAATCATGCGCTCGCAACGTGCCTGATGCAGCAACGTGTCGAGATCGGCTGGCCGTTCGGCCGGCGCGTCGCAGAACTGCACGTAGCCGAAGTACTCGCGCGGCAACGCGCGCAACGTATCCGTCGGCGTCCCCGCGCGATCGAAGTGAATCGGATCGACGATCAGCCCGGTATTGGGTCGCGCGGCCGCCTTCACGATGCGCGCACCTTGCGTGACGTCCTTCACGTCGGTCCACGGCATCGGTTCGAGCGACGGCGCGAGGCCGCGCGGTTCGGCCAGTTCGCACAATCGTGCAAGCCGCTCGGCGGTGCGCGCTTCGTCGGGATCGTTGCCCGCGACCAGCACGTAGCGTGCGCCGAGTTCGGCGGCGGTGTCGAGCATCGGCAGAAATGCGTTTACGTCGGTGTCGGGCTTCAGGCGCAGAATTTCGACGTCGAGCACCTTGACGCCGGTGTCGCGCACGCGCGCGAGCGTTTCGCGCTTCAATGCGCCTGGGCTAATGATGTCGTGGCGCACTTCGTGATCGGTGGCGGGCACGAGGCGCAGGCCGACGCAGTCGTAGCCGGCCTGCGCGGCGCACTCGACCATCTGCGGCGGGCTCAGTTCGAGCACGGTCAACGCCGACAGCGACAGCTCGCGCGAGTTGGGCGGGGTCATGTCGTTTCCTCGAGTTCAGCGCAGCGGCGAGAACGGCGCCGGCACGCAGATCGTCGACTCCATCGTCGTCAGATGGGCCGGGCCGCCCTTCGGCGGCCAGATGCCGTCCTTCACCGCTTCGGCGCGAATCCGCGAACGCTCGTCGACGCTCGCGTACGGCCAGATGTTCAGGAAGCGCGGCACGGCGCCGTCGAGCGCATACATCGCGCCGACGAGCGGCGAGCGCCGCGCTCGCTCGGGCACCGCCTTTTCCCATGCGTCGATCGTGCGCTGCAAGCTCGCGAGCTTGGTGCCGTACACGCGCATCTCGTAGATACCGCCGTGCACGGCCGGCTCGATCGGCGGCAGAAAGGGGAACAGCGCATAGCTGTCGATCTTCACGTCGGTGATGAATTCGCCGCAGCCGAACGGATCGCCTTCGAGCAGCATACGCTTGCGCCCGGCGATCAGCGACGCTTCGGAATCGAAGCCGCGCAGCACCAGCACCTGCCCGAGCGTGCCGATATCGGAGTACCAGCAGCCGAGCAGCTTCGAGCCCGGTGCGTCGCCGTGGGCCTGGATGTTTTCGAACACCTGTGCGTTGGCGTCGATCTTGACGGTGAGCGTAACGAGGTCGTAGAGAGTCATCAGATGCGTCCTTGTGACGGGATGGAGGAATTCGGAGTGGGTTCGGTGCGCGCGGCACGGGCCGTACCATCGGCCTGCGCCGCGCCGGCGAGCGACAGCCCCGCCAGATACCCGAAAGTCATCGCGGGTCCGAGCGTGATGCCGCCGCTTGGATAGCAGCCGCCCATCATGCTCGCGCTGTCGTTGCCGACCGCGTACAGACCCGGCAGCGGCTGGCCTGCGTCGTCGAGCACGCGCGCGGCGGCATCTGTCGCGAGACCGGCGAACGTGCCGAGGCTGCCGGGCAGCAGCTTCACCGCATAGAACGGACCGCGTTCGAGCGGCGCGTTGCAGGGGTTCGGCTGGTGGCGTACATCGCCCTGCACGCGGTTGTATGGCGTCGAGCCTTTGTGAAACTGCGGATCGAAGCCGTCTTTCGCGTAGCTGTTGTAGGCGGCGACCGTCGTTTGAAGTCCCTGCGGGTCGATGCCGCACTGGCTTGCGAGTTCGGCAAGGCTGTGCGCGCGCCGCAGATAACCGGAACGGCGATCGGGCGCGGTCGGGAACGGCAACGGCTTCGAAAAACCGAGCCCGTAACGGCGCTGGAAGCGGTGATCGCAGATCAGCCATGCGCAGACTTCCTCGCCCTTCGGCGTCGTGCCGATCAGCGCATTGATGAAGTCGTGATACGACGACGCCTCGTTGACGAAGCGCCGACCCGCGCGCGTGACCGCGATCACGCCCGGCTTCGCGCGCTCGATCAGATGCGGAAACGCGACGGCCTCGCCGCTCTTGCGCGGCACCAGCGACACCGGTGCCCACGCCGCCGGCGTTTCCAGCGACGCGTCGAAATGCGCGCCGACCGCTTCGCCGAGACGAATGCCGTCGCCGGTATTGGTCAGTGGTGCGGCGGACCAGTGCTCGCGACCCGACGGCGTATAAGCGAAGGTTTGCGCGCCGCGCGACGTCATGCGGATAACCACCGCATGCGAGCACGACGCCGCGCGCGGCGCGCACCTCGTGAGCGACACCGTCGATCTCGACGCGCGCTCCAGTGATGCGCGCATTCGCGGCGCCGCCTTCGCGCAGCAAAGCAACCGCTTTCGCGTTGGTACGCAAATCGACCGCGCGGTCATGCGCCGATTTCAGCAGACGCGCGACCAGTGCATTGCCGTCGACCAGATGCATCGAGCGGCCATAGCGCAACTTGTCGCTCGCGAACGCGGCGAGCCGGCGCAGCACATGCACGGCCGAACGCGGCGAGCGCGTCGCATTGAAGAAATGCGCGAGGTCCTGGCCCGACGCGATCGCCATGCCCTTCAGCGTCACCACGTCGAGCGCGGGACGCAAGCGCTCGATCAGCGAACCGAGCTCGCGGCCATCGAACGGCATCGCGCAGACAGATCGGCCACCTGTCATTGCACCTGGCGTCGTATGAAAGTCGGGAATACGATTGCCGTCGATAAAACGCACCGCCGTCTCGCGCTCGAAAAACTCGATCATTTCCGGACCACGATCGAGCAGCGCGTCGACCTTGTCGGGGTCGTAGTGGGCGCCCAGTTCGTTGCGCAGATAGGTGCGCGATGCTTCGGACTCTTCGACGATGCCCGCGCGCGTCGCGAGCGGATTGCGCGGAATCCACATCCAGCCGCCCGACCATGCGCTCGTGCCGCCGAACACGTCGGCCTTCTCGGCCACCATCACGCGCAGACCTTGCGTGGTGCCGGGTGCCGGGTAGACACCGCCCATCACCGATTGCATGTCGTTGCCGCATGCGTACAGGCCGCCGATCGGCTGATCGTCGCGATTCAGCACGCGAGCGTTGTCGTCGCCGACGAGGCCGGTCGCGGCGCCGATATCGCCGGGATAGAGCCGCACCGCGTAAAACGGCGCGCGCACGATCGGGCCGAGGCACGGATTTGGGCCGGGCCAGTTCGCGTCGCCGTTGGCGCGCTGATAGTCGGTCGTGCCGCGCTGGAATTCCGGGTCGACGCCGGTTTTCGCGTAGTCGTTGATCCGCGCGACGCTGTCGGCGAGACCGGCCGCGTCGATGCGGAGCTTGGCAGCGAGTTCGTCGAGCGTCGCGGCTTGCGTCAGATAGCCGTCCGCGAGAAACGGCGCGAGGCCCTTGCCGCCCGGCCGCACCATGCCGAGACCGTATTTGCAAAGGCCGTCCGCGTCGGTGACGAGGTAGGCAGGCACCGATGGGGTCTTGCGATGTGCTTCCTGCATCGCGATGCCGAACAGGTGATACTGAGAAAACGCAAAGTTTTCTGAACCCACTCGACAACAGCAACACATCGCCCCCCGCATCGGGCACGATGCGAACGGGCACCCATCTCAAGAGATTCGACTATGCAGCAGGCTGGAAACTCTTCGTTCGCGGCGTCGCTCGACGCGGGTCTGAGCGGCGCGACGCGGGTGTATTTCATCGTCGGCGATCCGATTGCGCAGGTGCGTTCGCCGTCCGGTGTGACCGCCGCGTTGCGTTCGGCCGGCCGGGATGCGCTGGTGGTGCCCGCGCACGTCGCGCCCGCCGATCTGCCCGCGTTTTTCGCGGGCATCGCGCCGATGCGCAACGTCGACGGCGTGATCATCACGGTGCCGCACAAATTCAGCGCCGCCAGCTATTGCGCGACGCTCGCCGAAGAAGCCGCGTTTCTCGGCGCGGTCAACACGCTGCGCCGCAACGCCGACGGCGGCTGGCATGGCGGCATGTTCGACGGCACCGGCTTCGTCGCGGCGCTCGTCGCCGCGGGGTGCGAGTTGCGGGGCGAACGCGCGCTGCTGGTCGGCGCGGGCGGCGCGGGCTCGGCGATCGGCCATGCGCTGATTCAGAGCGGCGTCGGCTCGCTCGACGTGCGCGACAACGACGTCGAACGCACCGGCTCGCTGACCGCGCGGCTCAACGCGCTCGGCCGCGGCACGGCGCGTGGCGCGGCGGCCGAACTGGAATTGACCAGGTACGACGTGGTCGTCAACGCGTCGCCGCTCGGCATGCGCGCGGGCGATCCGTTACCGATCGACGTCGCGCGCTTGCCGGCCACGACTTTCGTCGGCGATGTCGTCACGAAGCCGCCGCTCACGCCGCTGATCGAAGCGGCACGCGCGCGCGGCTGCCCGACCATGACGGGCACACAGATGTTCGAACGCGTATGCGATCGGATGGTGGAGTTTTTGCTGGAGACGTCGCCGTCTGCGTAACGGCGCAAAAGAAGCAGGTGCACGCTGCTACACTGGCGCGAAATTACCCGCACGAAATGCGGCGCAATCCTGCGCCGCGTTCACATCGCCCTTTGCGCGCCAACCCATGCTTCGATTCGACAACCTCAGCAAGCGCTACAGCGACCGAGTCCTGTTCGAAGGACTGCACTTCGACACGACGTCCGGCTGCGTCGCGTTAAACGATGAATCCGGCAGCGGCAAATCGACGTTGCTCGCGATCCTCGCCGGCGCGCTCGAAGCCGATAGCGGCGACGTATGGATCGGCGGCCATTCGCTGCGTACCGCGCCGCCTGCCGCGCAAGCGCTGCTCACGTATTTGCCGGAAGACAGCATGAGCTGGCCCGATCAGACCGGCCGCGATTATCTGCGGCAGATCGCGTCGGCGCGACACACCGTGCTGACCGACGACGTGCTCGCGCTCGCCGAACGCTTCGGCCTCGCGCCGCATCTGGACAAACGCTTCGAGCAGATGTCGTATGGCAGCCGCAAAAAAGTGTTTCTGACGGCGGCCGCGCTCGGCGACACCCGCGTACTGATCGCCGACGAACCTGCCGGCGGACTCGACGCGTCCGCGCGCACGGTGCTCGCGGAGCTGTTCAGATCGCTCGGCACGACGCGCACGGTGTTTTTCACGAGTTACGACGAAGGGTTCACGCAGGCCTGCAAGGCGACGCGAATCTGTTTCGCGGACCTCGCGAGGCACTCTTGAGCTAGAACGGTCGCGCGCGCCATGCCGGGCCGCGCGCGAGCATTCCATCCTCAGATCGCCACGCAAATCTTGCCGAAGTGCGCACCCGATGCCTCGTGCCGGAACGCGTCGGCGAGCTTGTCCAGCTCGAACGTGCTGTCGATCACCGGCTTGATGCCGGTCGTCTCCAGCGCGCGCACCATGTCGATCTGATCCTGCCGGCTGCCGACGATCAGCCCTTGCAGACGCTGTTGCCGCGCCATCAGATGCGCGGTCGGCACCGGACCCGAGCGGCCTGTCAGCACGCCGATCAATGCGATATGCCCGCCGATGCGGCATGCGGTGATCGACTGCGGCAGCGTGCCTGGACCGCCCACTTCGATCACGTGATCGACGCCGCGCCCGTTGGTGATGTGACGCACCTCTTTGCCCCACTCGGGATTGTCGCGATAGTTGATCGTATGGTCGGCACCGAGTTCGCGCAGCTTCGCGAGCTTCGCATTCGACGACGACGTCGCGATCACCGACGCTCCCATCGCCTTCGCCATCTGCAAGCCAAAGATCGACACCCCGCCGGTGCCGAGCACCAGCACGCTGCTGCCCGCCTTCAACTGACCATCGACGACCAGCGCACGCCACGCGGTCAGCCCCGCCGTGGTCAGCGTCGCCGCTTCGGCGTGGCTATAGCCGGCCGGCGCGTGCGTGAAGTAGCGGCTCGGCAGCACGACGGCTTCGCGCGCGTAACCGTCGATGCCGTCGCCAGGGGTGGTCGAAAAATCGCCGACTGCGGGCGAGCCGTTTTCCCAGTGCGGGAAGAAGCACGACACGACATGATCGCCGGGCTTGAACTCGCGCACGCCCGCACCGACCGCTTCGACGACGCCCGCGCCATCGGCCATCGGAATGCGGCCCGCTTCGGCCGGCAGATTGCCGCTGACGACGCCGTAGTCGTGGTAGTTCAATGAGCTTGCGCGAATGCGCACGCGAATCTGCCCGGCCCCGGGCTGACCGGGATCGGGCAGATCGACGACTTGCAGGCTATCGACGGTGGCGGGCGAACCGATTCTGACGGCTTTCATGTTTTCGTTCCTCGATGAGTGATGCGTGATAGGTGTCGGACGCGCATGCGCCATGTCCGCGCGAGCGCTGCGCTATTTGACGGTCTGGATGACCTCGAAGCCTTCGAATTCCGGGTGGCCGAGATACAGTACGCGGCTTTCGTTACCGGCACTGCGATGCGCGGCGCGAAACGCGTCGGACCTGGTCCATGCCTCGAACGACGCGTGGTCGCGCCAGATCGTATGGCTCGAATAGAGCACGTGATCGTCCTTGCGCGGTCCCTTCAGCAAATGGAATTCCACGAAGCCCGGCACCTCTTTCAGATGGGTGTCGCGCATGGTCCACAGATGCTCGAAGGCGTCCTCGGAGCCCGGCGCCACTTTGAAGCGGTTCATCGCGATGTACATACGGTCAGCCTCGTCAAGTGAGTGATGCTGCCAATGATGCTGGATTGGTGATCCGGTAGCATTTCATTATAGGCGTGCATTGCTTTGCCTTCGCTTGACCTTACCGCGGTGGGAAGCCCCACGATGTCCGACGTGACCGTTAGAATCGCGCGGATCACGTCGCCACTCTCTTCAACAACGGAAATCGAACATGAAAAACCTTCGCGCGGTGCGCGCTCTCTGTGTGTTCGGCGGTTTGGCATTCGCGGCGGCGGCTCTGCCCGCTCACGCGCAACATCAGGGCATGCCCGGCATGAATATGCAGGATTCGGCACATGCGGACGCGGGCGCATCGACGCAAGCCTTCAAGGCCGCCGATGAACGCATGATGCATGACATGAGCGCCCCCGAATACACCGGCGACGCGGATCGGGATTTCGTCGCGCACATGATTCCGCATCACCAGGGCGCGATCGAGATGGCTCAGGCGGAGTTGAAATACGGCAAGGACCCCGAGATCAAGAAACTCGCGCGCAACATCATCAAGGCGCAGCATGACGAGATCGCGTTCATGCGGCGCTGGCAGGAAAAGTACGGCGGCAAGTAACGCGCCGCGAGCGTCACCAGCGTGGGTGCTTGCGCAGCAGCGGCGACATCGCGATCAGACCGATGATCGGCCCCGGCAGCAGCAGCCACGCGACGCGCACGTCGAGCGCGTGAAACACGCTCGTCGACCACAGGATCGAGCATGCGGACAGGAAAAAGCCGAAGCTGTTCTGCAGCGTCAGCGCGCCGCCGATCTTGTCGGCGGGACAGGCCTTCACGGACAGCGCAGAAAACTGCGGCGAATCGGCGATCACGCTGATGCCCCACACGAGTAGCAACGCAAGCTGCGCGGCGGTGCCGAGCCCGGTGGTCAGCGGATAAATCGCGCACAGCGCGCCCGATATCGATAGTGCAAGCGCGGCGGTGCGCGCGCTGCCGACCGCCTGGCTGAGTCTGCCGCCGAACAGGCAGCCGAGCGCGCCGATCGCGATGATCAGGAACGACCACAACGCGACGGTGCCCGGTGCCGCCGGCGCGCCGCTCGCGAACGCGCGCTGCACGAGCAGCGGCGTCAGCGTCCAGAACGCGTACAACTCCCACATGTGACCGAAGTAGCCGAGCGCGGCCGAGCGAAACTCGCTGATGCGCACGACCTGTCCGACGCCCGCCGACAGACCGAAGCGCCGGTTGCCCGCGCGCCGCGCGTGCGGTCCCTCGCCGAGCACGAACACCAGCAGCGCGCCGATCACCGCGAGCCCCGACGAGGTGAGCACCACGGTTTGCCACGGTACGCCCGACAGCAACGCACGAATCGCATGCACCGACGCCGTGCCGAGCGTCAGCATCGCGACGAGCAACGCGAGGGTCTGCGCGGCGCGGCGCGGGTCCCACGTCACGAGCAGTTTCATGCCGAGCGGATAGATGCCCGCGAGCGCGACGCCCACGCCGAAGCGAAACACGAGCGCCGACGCGAGCCCGCTGCTGCACAGCGCGAATAGCGCATTCAGGGTCGCGCCGAGCACGCCGCAGACGGCGAACACCTTGCTCGCCGACAGGCGATCCGCAAGTCCGGTAGTCGCCGACAGCAAGGTCCCGACGATAAAGCCGGCCTGCACCGCATTCGTCAGCCAGCCGATACCGGACGCGCTCAATTGCCACGCGATCTGCAGATCGCGCATCGCGCCGTTCGCGCTGAACCACAACGAAGTGCCGAGCAATTGGGCAATCGCGATCACGAGCACCGCGCGTTTTGCACGCGCGTTATCGCGCGCCGCGCCGGCGGAATTCGTTGCGTCGGCGTCCAGCCTGTTCTGCATCGTGCCTCCTCTGCGTCGGGTCTGAGCCGGCCGCTGGGAGTCGTTATGGGAGCGGCCGTCTCGAGCGGCCATTGTAGATGACGCGTCGGTTCACAGCGGCGGATGCGACGGCTGCGGCACCCGCACCCAACCCTCCATCAACACGCGCGCGCTGCGGCTCATCATCGCCTTCGTGACGACCCACTCGCCGTCGTTCAGGCTCGCCTGCGCGCCGACGCGCAACGTGCCCGACGGATGCCCGAAGCGCACCGACTCGCGCTCGCCGCCGCCCGCCGCCTGATTGACGAGCGTGCCGGCGATCGCCGCCGCAGTGCCGATCGCGACCGCCGCCGTGCCCATCATCGCGTGATGCAGCTTGCCCATCGACATCGCGCGCACCAGCAGATCGACGTCGCCCGCGCGCACCGGCTTGCCGCTCGACGCCACGTAGTCGACCGGCTTCGCGACGAACGCGATCTTCGGCGTGTGCTGGCGCGTCGCGATCTCGTCGAGATTCTTGATGAGGCCCATGCGCAGCGCACCGTGCGCGCGAATCGTCTCGAACATCGCGAGCGCCTTCGCGTCGCTATTGATCGCGTCCTGCAACTCGGTGCCCTTGTAGCCGATCGACTCGGCGTCGACGAAAATCGTCGGGATGCCCGCGTTGATCATCGTCGCCTTCAGCGTGCCGACGCCGGGCACTTCCAGGTCGTCGACGAGGTTGCCGGTCGGGAACATCGCGCCGCCCGCGCCTTCTTCGTCGGCGGCCGGGTCGATGAATTCGAGCGGCACTTCGGCGGCCGGGAAGGTCACGCCGTCGAGCTCGAAGTCACCGGTTTCCTGCACCGCGCCATCGGTCATCGGCACATGCGCGATGATCGTCTTGCCGATATTGGCCTGCCAGATCCGCACGATCGCGACGCCGTCACGCGGCACGCGGCTCGCATCGACGAGGCCCGCGCTGATCGCGAACGGTCCCACCGCGGCCGAAAGGTTGCCGCAATTGCCACTCCAGTCGACGAACGCCTTGTCGATCGACACCTGACCGAACAGATAGTCGACGTCGTGATCGGGCCGGCTGCTGCGCGAGATGATCACGGTCTTGCTCGTGCTCGACGTCGCGCCGCCCATGCCGTCGATCTGCTTGCCGTACGGATCGGGACTGCCGATCACGCGCATCAGCAGCGCGTCGCGCGCGGCGCCCGGCCGTTGCGCGGCCTCGGGCAGATCCTGCAGACGGAAAAACACGCCCTTGCTGGTGCCGCCGCGCATGTAGGTGGCCGGAATCCGGATCTGTGGTGAGTGCATGAAAGTGTCCTGATGTGACCTGTTCTTCGATGAGGAAGGGCGATGCGGCGTATCGAGCCGCATCGCCCTCTTCTGCTGTGACGTTCAGTGCAAAACGCACGTCAATTCATCAAGCCGCCGCTCGGGTCGACTCGAGAAAGTCCTGCGCGAAACGCTGCAGCACGCCGCCGGCTTCGTAGATCGACACTTCTTCGGCCGTATCGAGCCGGCACGTCACCGGCACTTCGACGCGCTCGCCGCTGCGGCGATGAATCACCAGCGTCAGATCGGCGCGCGGCTTGCGCTCGCCGATCACGTCGAACGTCTCGGTGCCGTCGATGCCGAGCGTCAAGCGATTCACACCCGGCTTGAATTCGAGCGGCAACACGCCCATGCCGACGAGGTTCGTGCGGTGAATCCGCTCGAAGCCTTCCGCGACGATCGCTTCGGTGCCCGCCAGCCGCACGCCCTTCGCGGCCCAGTCGCGCGACGAACCTTGGCCGTAGTCTGCGCCCGCGATCACGATCAGCGGCTGCTTGCGCTCCATATACGTTTCGATCGCTTCCCACATGCGCGTGACCCTGCCCTCGGGCTCGATGCGCGCGAGCGAACCGGCCTTCACCTGGCCGTTCTCGATCACCATCTCGTTCTTCAGCGTCGGGTTCGCGAAGGTCGCGCGCTGCGCGGTCAGGTGATCGCCGCGGTGCGTCGCATACGAGTTGAAGTCCTCTTCGGGCAGGCCCATCTTCGTCAGGTACTCGCCGGCCGCGCTGTCGGGCAGAATCGCGTTCGACGGCGACAGGTGGTCCGTCGTGATGTTGTCGCCGAGCACGGCCAACGCGCGCATGCCCTTGAGCGTGCGCTCGCCGGCGAGCGCGCCTTCCCAGTACGGCGGACGGCGAATATAGGTGCTTTGCGCGCGCCAGTCGTACAGCGGGTCGGCCTTCGCGCCGGTGTCGGCGGACAGCGCGAACATCGGTTCATACACCTTGCGGAACTGCTCCGGCTTCACGCTCGCCGCGACGATCGCATCGATTTCCGCATCCGACGGCCACAGATCTTTCAGCGTGACCGCATGACCGTGGGCATCGACGCCGAGCACGTCCTTTTCGATGTCGAAGCGGATCGTGCCCGCGATCGCATAAGCGACCACCAGCGGCGGCGACGCGAGAAACGCCTGCTTCGCATACGGATGGATGCGGCCGTCGAAGTTGCGGTTGCCCGACAGCACGGCGGTCGCATACAGGTCGCGCTCGATCACTTCCTTCTGGATCACCGGGTCCAACGCGCCGGACATGCCGTTGCACGACGTGCACGCATACGCGACCACGCCGAAGCCGAGTTGTTCGAGTTCCGGCAGCAGCCCTGCCTCTTCCAGATACAGCGTGACCGCCTTCGAGCCCGGCGCGAGCGAACTCTTGACCCACGGCTTGCGCACGAGTCCGCGCCGGTTCGCATTGCGCGCGACGAGGCCCGCGGCGATCATGTTGCGCGGATTGTTCGTGTTGGTGCAGCTGGTGATCGCGGCGATGATCACCGCGCCGTCCGGCATCAGACCGGGCTCGTTCTCGACCTTGCCGCTGACGCCGCGCGCGGCCAGCTCCGACACCGGCAAGCGGCGATGCGGATTCGACGGCCCCGCGAGCGTGCGCACCACGGTCGACAGATCGAACTTCAGCACGCGCTCGTACTCGGCGTGCTTCAGCGTATCGGCCCACAAGCCGGTGTGTTTCGCGTACGTTTCGACGAGTTCGACGAGTTCGTCGTCGCGGCCGGTCAGCTTCAGATAGCGAATGGTCTGCTCGTCGATGTAGAACATCGCGGCGGTCGCGCCGAACTCGGGCGCCATGTTCGCGATCGTCGCGCGATCGCCCAGCGTCAGGTTCGCCGCGCCTTCGCCATAGAACTCCAGGTACGCGCCGACCACCTTCTGCTTGCGCAGGAATTCGGTCAACGAAAGCACCACGTCGGTCGCGGTGATGCCCTCGCCCGGCTTGCCGCTCAGCTCCACGCCGACGATATCGGGCAGCCGCATGTACGACGCACGGCCGAGCATCACGCTCTCCGCTTCGAGGCCGCCGACGCCGATCGCGATCACGCCGAGCGCATCGACCATCGGCGTATGCGAGTCGGTGCCGACCAGCGTGTCGGGAAACGCGACGCCGTCCTTCACCTGCACGACCGGGCTCATCCGTTCGAGGTTGATCTGATGCAGGATGCCGTTGCCGGGCGGAATCACATCGACGTTGCGGAACGCGCGCTTGGTCCAGTTGATGAAGTGGAAGCGGTCTTCGTTGCGGCGATCTTCGATCGTGCGATTCTTCGCGAACGCGTCCGGATCGAAACCGCCGCACTCAACGGCGAGCGAGTGATCGACGACCAGCTGCGTCGGCACCACCGGATTCACGAGCGACGGATCACCGCCTTGCGCGGCGATCGCATCGCGCAGACCCGCCAGATCGACGAGCGCGGTCTGGCCCAGAATGTCGTGGCACACGACCCGCGCCGGGAACCACGGAAAATCGAGCTCGCGTTTGCGCTCGATGATCTGTTTCAGCGAAGCGGTCAGCGTCACCGGATCGCAGCGGCGCACCAGGTTTTCGGCGAGCACGCGCGACGTGTAGGGCAGCTTGTCGTAGGCGCCGGGTTCGATCGCGTCGACCGCGGCACGCGTATCGAAGAAGTCGAGTTCGGTGCCCGGAAGGCGTTTGCGGTTGGCAGTATTCATGACGTAGGGACAGGACGGTTATCGGCCGCCGGACGGTGTGCCGGCGGCCTCCGGGAGCGCGTCGCTCGCGCGGCCGGACGGGCAGTGCAGGTAGTTTAGCTCGCTGCTGACGGGTTGCTGATTTGCGATTGCTCGATGCTTCCAGCGGAGCGGCCGCGCGATGCGTGCCGCTCCGGGCTCACGTCAAACGCGCTTCGCCAGCGGCACGAACGGCAGGTCGTCCGGACCGGTGTAGTTCGCGCTCGGCCGGATGATCTTGTTGTCGATGCGCTGCTCGATGATGTGCGCACTCCAGCCGGCCGTACGCGAGATCACGAACAGCGGCGTGAACATCGCGGTCGGCACGCCCATCATGTGATAAGACACCGCGCTGAACCAGTCGAGGTTCGCGAACATCTTCTTCGCTTCCCACATCACCGATTCGAGGCGCTCGGCGATCGAGAACAGCTTCATGTTGCCCGCGTCCTTCGACAGCTTCTTCGCGACTTCCTTGATGACCTTGTTGCGCGGGTCCGAGATCGTGTACACCGGATGGCCGAAGCCGATCACGACTTCCTTGTTCTCGACGCGGCGGCGGATGTCGGCTTCGGCTTCGTCGGGCGTCTGGTAGCGCGACTGGATGTCGAACGCGGCTTCGTTGGCGCCGCCGTGCTTCGGGCCTCGCAGCGCGCCGATCGCGCCGGTGATCGCCGAATACATGTCCGAGCCCGTGCCCGCGATCACGCGGCCCGTGAACGTCGACGCATTGAACTCGTGCTCCGCGTACAGGTTCAGCGACACGTGCATCGCATCGACCCACGCCTTCGACGGCTCGACGCCATGCAGCAGATGCAGGAAATGGCCGCCGATCGAATCGTCGTCGGTTTCGACCTCGATGCGCTTGCCGTTGTGCGAGTAGTGATACCAGTACAGCAGCATCGAGCCGAGCGAGGCCATCAGCTTGTCGGCGATGTCGCGCGCGCCGGGCAGGTTGTGATCGTCCTTCTCCGGCAGCACCGTGCCGAGCACCGACACGCCGGTGCGCATCACGTCCATCGGATGCGCGGCGGCCGGAATCCATTCGAGCGCGGCCTTCACGTTGGCGGGCAGGCCGCGCATCGACTTCAGCTTCGTCTTGTAGGCGGTCAGTTCGGCCTGCGTGGGCAGCTTGCCGTGGACCAGCAGGTAAGCGATCTCTTCGAATTCGCACGCCTCGGCGATGTCGAGAATGTCGTAGCCGCGATAGTGCAGATCGTTGCCGGTCTTGCCGACCGTGCACAGCGCGGTGTTGCCCGCGGTCACGCCCGACAGCGCGACGGATTTTTTCGGCTTGAAAGCGCCTGTGTTCGGCGTGCTGTTGTCTGCTTCGCTCATTTGGATTGTCTCCGGGAAAGGATTGGAATTTGGCGCATTGCGTTGACTGGGCTGCCTAGAACGCAAGGAACGGGCCAGCCCGCATGCCGTCTGCTAAGTGCCTGATTTGACGCAACTGTGCCGAACCAATCACGCGGGCTCGCCACACACTCGATTTCATTAATGAAACTGCGAATTTCAAATTGGGAACGAATGCTCGCATAATGGAGCCTCCGAACCAACCCGCCGTCGCGAGCCGCCCACCTTGAGCACCTCTCTTTACGAACCGCCGCAGCGTCCGCGCGTCTGGGCGCTGAGCATCAGCCGCCTGCGCGATCTGTTCTTCGACATCGCCGGCGAATACGTGGATCGCGCGGACGTTCGCATCGTGTCGCACGCGTTCGAAGACGCGGTGCGCGAAATCGAAGGCGCGGGCGCCGCGCGGCCCGACGTCGTGCTAGCGGGCGGCTCGAATGGCGCGTATCTGAAGACGCGCGTGTCGGTGCCGGTGGTGCGCATCAGCCCGACCGGCTACGACGTGATGCATGCGCTCGCCCGCGCGCGTCGCGAAGGCGCGCGCGTCGCGCTCGTCACGCACGGCGACACCCCCGACGAAGTCCGCCGTTTCACCGCCGCGTACGCGCTCGACGTCACGTTCGCGTCGTATCAGTCCGCGCAGGACGCCGAGAGCGTCGTGCTCGATCTCAGCGATCGCGGCATCGACGTGGTGGTCGGCCCGGGCATGGTCACCGATCTCGCCGCCAACGCGGGCATGGACGCGGTATTTCTGTACTCGCGCGCGTCGGTGCGGGCCGGCTTCGACACCGCGCTCGAAGTCGCGCAGGCGACGCGCCGCGAAACCGTGCGACGTCAGCGGCTCGACACGTTGCTGCAGCATCTGCGCGACGGCGTGGTCGCGCTCGATGCGCAAGGCCGCGTCGAACTGATGAACCAGCGTCTCGCGAGCGTGCTCGGCATCGATGCCGCGAAGGCCGTCGGCCGCGCGTTGCTCGAACTTGCGCCCGACCTCGCGGGCAGTCTGCCCGACGCGGAGGGCGACAGCTTCTGCACGGTACGCGGCGCGAGCTATGTCGTGCATCGCGGACCGCTCGCGAGCAGCGGCGCGGCGCCGGGCACCGTGCTGACGTTTCAGGAATCGCGCGCGGTCGAGCGGCTCGATCGCACGTTGCGCGCGCGGCAACGTGTGCAGCAGTTCACCGCGCGCTATCGGCTCGACGATATCGTCGGCGCGTCGGAATCGATCGAACGGGTGCGCGCGCTGGTCGCGCGTTATGCGCGGTCGGACGCGACCGTGCTGATTCTCGGCGAGAGCGGCACCGGCAAAGAGATGGTCGCGCAGAGCATGCATCAGTTGAGCGCGCGGCGCGACTTCGCGTTCGTCGCGATCAATTGCGGCGCGTTTCCGGAGGCGCTGCTCGAAAGCGAGCTGTTCGGCTACGAGGAAGGTGCGTTCACCGGCGCGCGCCGGGGCGGCAAGGCGGGGCTGATCGAGGTCGCGCATCGCGGCACGCTGTTTCTCGACGAGATCGGCGAGATGCCGTTGCCGTTGCAGAGCCGCCTGTTGCGCGTGTTGCAGGAGCGCGAGGTGGTGCGGCTCGGATCGACGGAGCCGATGCGCGTCGATATCCGCGTGGTCGCGGCGACGCATCGCGCGCTGACCGACGCCGTCGCGGCCGGCAGTTTCCGCGCCGATCTGTACTACCGGCTCAACATCCTCAGCATCGCGCTACCGCCGCTGCGCGAGCGGCCGAACGACTTGCTGCCGCTCGCCGCCGAACTGTTGCGCCAGGCGGCCGCGCGCGAGCCGAGGCTGGCCGCGCGCGTGCCCGACGCGCAGACCGCCGCGCGCATGCTCGAAGGGTTGGGCGCGGCGCTGCGGCGCTATGCGTGGCCGGGTAATGTGCGCGAGTTGCAGAACGTGATCGAGCGGATCGTGGTTGAACTCGCCGATAGCGACGCGGGCACGGATGCCGGCGCGGCGCTCGTCACGCGCGACATGCTGCGCGTGATCGCGCCGGAAATCGTCGAGCCCATCGCGCGCGCGAAGCCGTCGGCGTTGACGCTGCGCGAGCGCAGCCGTCATGTCGAGGCCGATGAAATCCGCGCTGTGCTCGCGGCTCATGAAGGCGATCGCGATGCGGCTTGCGCCGCGTTGGGTATCAGCAAGACGACATTGTGGCGCAAGTTGAATGGGGCGCGGTAGGTGTGGGGCGTGGTTGTCAACGGTGCGCCGGAGCTACGGCTGCACTGCCCGCACGATCACGCCGTTCCAGCCGAATACGACGTGATGCGCGTCCATGCGGAATACGGCCGCGCAATTGTCGCTGTCCAGCAGTAGGGTCTTCTGGGGCAAGCCCGTATCGTCGAGGTTGATACCGTAATAGTCCTTGAGCTTCGGCGCGGTATCGACGGTGCGGACACTGAAACCGCCGTGCGGACGACAGCGCTCGCCGGCGAATTCGATCTGATCGGTCGATATGCTCAGCACCTTGCCGAGCAGTCTTTTTGCCTCGGGTATGCCACCGGAAACGTCGCTGTATCCGACCACATCGGTAACGGTCCATTTTCCGTTGAATGATGACGGGGTGGTCGTGGGCCCGGCCGCGAAGCAGATGGTGGCAGCCAGGCAAATTGCTAACGCCAAGCACAGTGGTTTGAGCGTCACGGCCGCTGCTTCCTGAAGGGCGCCGATTCCCGCACTCGTCGATTCGCAAGTCCCTGGCTCCTGCGCGGCGAGCCAATCGGGCGCCCCCGCCGATCGCGTGGGGTTACCACTACATTGAGAGACATATGCTGCGCAACCGCTTCCATATCGCCCCGATTTGCAGGGTCCAACGCCTCTCGTGTATTCCGATTCGTCGAGTTGTATGCGAAAGAGACTGCCGCGTCGAACTGCGCTTGAGTCAGTGCGTACTCTGTGACCGTGGCCCTAACGAGCCGCTCGGCGTCGTGAACGCGCGCCGTCAAGATAGCGTTCACCTGCTCAGGTAAGACCGCGCGCTGCAACTCTGCAGGTGTGCAGGGTCCGAAGTGCGCCAGTGTTCCCACGCCCCATGTGCAGTTTCCGTTGATGGGCGCATCGTTGTAATAGCGCATGACCACGCCCTCGTTGACCTTCAGTGCAGCGTAACCTTCTGGGCTAATCTTCATTGCGTCGTTTGCGCGCGGCATATCTGCTGCCAGGTCATCTCCCTGAAAAACGAATGCCCAAGTGAGCGCGGTGGACAATGTGCTCTCCGCCCGCAAGAGGAAGGAGAATCTATCACTGCTTTCCGTGTTTGAGGCGCGACGCACTTCATTTTGGGCCGTCGCCTATCGTGGCTTCATCTCTCGCACAATCGGCTGCCCGACCATCATGCGGCCTCCTTGATGCATCACGCATTGCGCTTTTTGACGCCTTGCGTTGGCATCGCACGAATCGCCTACCCAGCGTCGATCTCGAGCGTCTCGAATTCCACAGCCAGCTCAGCGCCGGCAGTTGCGAGGACTAGTGCTACTTGCGACCCGGGTGTCTTCGAAAATCGCTCGCTTTTAGAAAGCATGGTGCGCGCGAGATCGTAATTCGTGTCCCCCGGCGTGAGAATCCTTATCTCAAAGACAATGTTATTGGCCACGCTGAAATGTTCAACGGTGCAGCGACTTGTTCCGCTAAAAGTTGCCGTTGCTCGCTTTCCTTCATCCTCCAACATAACAATTAGCTTATGCCTATCCGGAACCACGAGAGCTTTGATATACCAGTCGTGGAAATGGCCGAAGTCCTTGAGCCTGTCTATCATTTTTCGTTGCGGCAAAAAGGCATCACAATGATTCAACGTTCACGAAGTCAAACTCCACTGCTATTTCAGTCCCTCCGCTGAAATACACGTTGGCTACGTGCCCGGCACGGCTCGGGCCGTGAGCTGATCGTTCCTGACGCGCGCACCGGACGCGCAGCAGCAGGTTTGATAGTCCGCGACTGCCCGTTTCTCGCACAGCGCGTGAGTCCGTTGGCGGCAGGCTACGTCTGTGAAGGCTTGTCGATCGGCTCTTGCGTAACCGACATGTACTGCTTGATGTCAGGCTGGCCAAGCGCAATCACGTTGAGTATTGCAACGCCGAGCCTGCGCGCAAATTCGTCGTCGAGTTTGAAATCGTACTCATCGAGAAGGATCGGCATTTCGATGTTCCCGGCCAGCAGAGGAGCTAGCCTGACGGGGTCAACGGTTTGCACTGTGAGCCGTTGACAGTCCTCTGTATAGGTTAAAACCACGGAATACGGCGGATGAGTAGCCATCAATAACCTCTGCACTATTGATAGTTCTGAAATGCCTGCGTTTTGCAAAGCGAGATGCAGTACGGGCTACGACTATCCTTGGCATCGCGCTACCACCGACGCGCGAGCCGCCGAACGACCTGCTGCCGCTCGCCGCCGAGTCACTATAAGGACGAGGGATCGACCTTGCCGCCTTCGATCACAAAATGCTTAGCATCGGGATTCGACGGGAATAGGCGCCAGTCTTCATCGTCTGGTATCGCATCCGCAAGAATTACTAGACGCATACCTCTCGTCAGCAAAATGACGGCATCACCGCCCTCGCCCGCCTCGATATCCAAAACAGCTATTGGGCCTTGAGTCACAAGGAGATCGCGGATGCGTTGTGTTGTTCTTCTCGTACTCTCTTCTGCTGCTGCAAAGTCCGAGTAAGACGCAACGATCGCGCTTCCTTGCTCGATGCGCCAGTCACACTGAATATGTAGCGCCCAATCGCCCAGACGCTTGATGGTGCCTCTGCTTGTTCTTACCTCCCGAAGCGGCCCGAACTGTAACGTAAGCATGTCAGTCGCGTGCGCCACTCCGCTAACGTCAAGCCCGATCAAAATGGAAAGGTGACGTGCTACCTGCTCTTTTGTATCGATCATTCCGATTTGCCTCCAAACAAGTCTAGGGCGCGCTCCATCATGCCGTGATATTCAAGGTCATCTTCCTGGATATCGTAATGAAGGCGGCGTGCCTGATCCTTGTTCAGTCCAAGTGCCTTGACTACCGCCTTAAATTGCTTGTTCTGTGCCTGATTGTTACCGGGCCGACCATCGGCGCCGGCGAGCTGCATAGCGTCGCCATCCGGCATGTCGGGCTGATAGTCGAACGGCTGGGCATTGCTGAGATTCTGCGGCGCGCGCGGGTTCTTGCCATACAGCAAGCTTGCCATTTCCGTGCTAGCCGGTTGCGGGCGGGCTGGGGCTGGCCGCGAAGCCTTCTCCCGCTGCTCCCGTATAGCCTGCACGCACTTGCGCATCTCGTCCCGCTCAGGGACAAAGATCAGACTACCGCCCTTCACCTCGTTGTACAGGGCTTTGGCAACCTCATCGTCTTTCATCCTGTACATATGAAAGCGGTTGTGACTCCGGCCGAGCATATCGCGCAACTCGTACGACTGGTGCGACAGCAGCATGGATGGGCTATATCGCAGCCACTCTGCGCGCGCTTCCTCCATGCCCTGCACGATGTCATCGTGCGACTCGCGGGGTACGCTCGCCGGAAATGCAAAATGGAACCACCGGTCAACGTCAAACAACCAGTTAGATTCGATGTGAAGGTTGAACGATCTGTAAAGACTGATCGAGAAGAAATGTCCGTGCCGCCTTTCACGGACCTCATGGAAAGAACCGAGGGAAAGTGAAGTCATCGTGCCTCACAGCCAATGAAGGAGGCCCGATTGTGCAACAAGACCCCATCCCAAAAAACCCCTCGTTCAGCCTCGCATGAGATGCGTGCCGCGCCTTCCTCGTCGCGCAGATTCTCAAGTCATCGGATCAATATGCACATCCATCCCCGCCTCCGCCGGAATGACAAACCGCACGAACGAACGCGCCACGAATAAAATATCCGTCACCGAATCCCTAACCCATTCCCCAAGGAGGAGACCAGCATGTCGAACAAATACCGGATTGCCGTCATCCCCGGCGACGGCATCGGCGTCGAGGTGATGCCCGAAGCGCTGCGCGTACTCGAGGTCGCGACGCAACGCTTCGGTATCGAACTCGAGTATCAGCACATCGAGTGGGCGAGCTGCGACTACTACGCGAAGCACGGCAAGATGATGCCGGACGATTGGAAAGCGCAACTTCAATCGGCCGATGCGATCCTGTTCGGCGCGGTCGGTTGGCCCGACACCGTGCCCGATCACATCTCGCTGTGGGGGTCGCTGCTGAAGTTTCGCCGAGAGTTCGACCAGTACGTGAATCTGCGTCCGGCGCGCCTATTCGCAGGCGTGCCGTCGCCGCTCGCGGGACGCAAGGCCGGCGACATCGACTTCTGGATCGTGCGCGAGAACACCGAGGGCGAGTATTCGTCGGTGGGCGGCGTGATGTTCGAAGGCACCGAGCGCGAGTTCGTGCTGCAGGAGTCGGTGTTCACACGGCGCGGCAGCGAGCGCGTGCTGAAGTTCGCGTTCGATCTCGCGCAGCGCCGCGCGCGCAAGAAAATCACGGTCGCGACGAAAAGCAACGGCATCGCGATCAGCATGCCGTGGTGGGACAAATGCGCGGCCGGCATCGCCGCGCAGTATCCGGACGTCACGTGGGACAAGCAGCACATCGACATCCTGTGCGCGCGCTTCGTGCTGAACCCGGACCGTTTCGACGTGGTCGTCGCGACCAATCTGTTCGGCGACATCCTGTCCGATCTCGGCCCCGCGTGCACGGGTACGATGGGCCTCGCGCCATCGGGCAACCTGAATCCGGACCGCAAGTTTCCGTCGCTGTTCGAGCCGGTGCACGGGTCGGCACCCGACATCGCCGGCAAGCACATCGCGAATCCGATCGCGATGATCTGGTCGGCCGCGATGATGCTCGACTTCCTCGGTCATTCGAGCGGCAAGGAACGCGAGGCGCACGACGCGATCCTGAAAGCGATCGAGGCGACGCTGAAGGAGGGTCCGCACACAGGCGACCTCGGCGGCAACGCAAGCACCAGCGAAGTCGGCAAGGCGATTGCTGCGAAACTCGCGTGATATGAAGCAAAGACGGCGCAGCGCGCAGATGCGCCGTCATCGACAGTTGTGCCGCTCGCAGAGCGACCATTCGCCATTGTGCGTCACCAGGGCGCCGCGAATCAGCGCGACGAGCGGCAAATACACGGCCGCGCTTTTGTTCAAGCCCCACACGTAGACGGGCAGCGACAGCACCCGCTGCAAGTCGAAGCCCCGTTTGAATACGTCTACGCCGAACGGCGCGAGCGCGAGGGCCTTGCGGACGAAGGTCTTCTGTTTGAACAGCACGAAGCCGACGCCTACCGCCATCGCGAGCAGAAACACGAGCCGATGGTTTCAGTGTTGCATTTCACGCACGCGCCCTACCTCGCGCAACTGTGCGGCATTCCCGTCTACGTGCTCGCGGGCTTTCTCGGCAACCGGTATTGGGCGATGCGCGAACGCGCACGCTGAAAGTGCGCATCGTATCCACACCTCGTTGGCATCTGTTCACGATTTTGTCGATGTCGCGGGATACGGTGAGCACATATCGGAAGAACATTTACTGTCTTTTGCGCAAGGCGCCGAACATAGCGACGTCTTACGGAAAGATTACCCATGCCATTCACCAGGGACGCCGCCATGAGCCGAGAAGCCTATCCGATCGAAGTCGAATTCCCCGATATTGCGCAGCACGAGCAGTCGTCGTCGGGCATCGCATACGTTCACACGTTCGATTCGGGCGTGCCCGGCCCGCACGTGATGATCAACGCGCTCACACATGGCAACGAAGTGTGCGGCGCGATCGTCGTCGATGAGTTGCTGCGCCGCGCGCTGCGGCCGCGACGCGGGCGGCTCACGCTGTCGTTCGCGAACGTCGCCGCGTACCGGCGTTTCGATCCCGCGAATCCGGACGCCGCGCGCTTCGTCGATCAGGACTTGAACCGCGTGTGGACGGCGGCGGTGCTCGACGACACGTCGCGCACGTCGAGCGAACTGAAGCGCGCGCGTGCGATGCGCCCGGTGATCGGCACGGTCGACGCGCTGCTCGACCTGCATTCGATGCACGAACGGTGCAAGCCGCTGATCGTCGCGGGACCGCTGCAAAAAGGCATCGACCTCGCGGTGCGGCTCGGTACGCCCGCCACGGTGATCTGCGACGAAGGGCATCCCGAAGGCCGCCGCATGCGCGACTACGAAGGGTTCGGCGATGCCGCGAGCCCGAAGAACGCGCTGCTGATCGAATGCGGCCAGCATTGGGAGCGCAGTGCGGTGGCGGTCGCACGCGACACGACCGCGCGTTTCCTGTTGCTGGCCGGCGTGGTGGACGAGACGGATCTGCCGCCGGGGTGGCTCGCGCCGTTGCCGCCCGAGCAGAGCATCGTGCGCGTGACACAGCCGGTCGTCGCGACCAGCATGGACTTCAGCTTCGCGGCGGCGTACACCGGCCTCGAGGTTTTCGCCAAAGCAGGCGCCGTGATCGGCTGGTCCAACGGCGAAGAGGTGCGCACCCCCTACGACAACTGCATGCTCGTGATGCCGTCGCTGCGGCAGTTGCGCCCCGGTGTGACCGTGGTGCGGCTGGGACGAATCGAGCGGACTGTGGCTCATCCCGCGGTGACGAGCTGACCCGCGGGTGTCTCAAAGCCGTTTGCCGCTTGTTTCGGCGCGCTGAGCTTGGCGCGCCTGGCCCTTTCTCCGCGCGTTTGCAGCGCGCCGCCCTGCCACGCATCGACAGCGCGAAAACTCGGGTATTCCCCCGTTGACCGGATTGATTTCATTCCTTACAGTGGCGCGCGTTCGCATAGAGAATCACCGTTCTGTGTACGAACAACATTCCTCGCCCGGCGCGATTCCGTCAAGCCGATCCGTCCGGGTATGATTCATTGCCGATGCATGGCCAATTCGGCCGCTGCAGGCATCGTGCGCCGTTGCCAGACGGCGTACAGTTTGAGAAGAATCGCTCGTCGTGTCGGGCCTTTCGCTGTCAGGAGACCATCATGAACCGCAGCCCCGCTGTGAACGTTCAAACCTTCATTAACGAGCATCCGTTTTCGCCGTTCCAGTGGCTGATCTTTTTCATGTGCTTCGTCATCGTCCTGCTGGACGGTTTTGACACTGCTGCGATCGGCTTCATCGCGCCTTCGCTGGTCACCGAATGGGGCATCGCGAAGCCCGCGCTCGCGCCGGTGCTGAGCGCCGCGCTGTTCGGCCTCGCGTGTGGCGCGCTCGGCTCGGGCCCGCTGTCCGACCGCCTCGGGCGTCGCTCGATGCTGGTCGGCTCGGTGCTGCTGTTCGGCCTTGCCTGTCTCGCGTCGGCGTTCTCGACCAGCATCGACCAGCTGACCGTGCTGCGCTTCATCACCGGCGTCGGCCTCGGCGCCGCGATGCCGAACGCGGTCACGATGATGGGCGAATACTGTCCGGACAACCGCCGCGCCACCGTGATCAACCTGATGTTCTGCGGCTTCCCGCTCGGCGCCGCGTTCGGCGGTTTCCTCGCCGCGTGGATGATTCCGCATCTGGGCTGGCGCAGCGTGCTGATCCTCGGCGGCGTCACACCGCTGCTTCTGTTGGTGCTGCTGCTCGCCAAGATGCCGGAGTCGGTCCGCTACATGGTCGCGAACAACAAGCCGGCCGACCGGATTCGCGCGGCGCTTGCTCGCATTTCCGGCGACGCGGTGCAGGCCGTCGGCTTCACGATGACCGAAACCGCGCCGCAAACCGGCGGCAAGGGTCTCGGCGTCGTGCTGTCGCGTTCGTACATCGTCGGCTCGGTGATGCTGTGGCTCGCGTACTTCATGGGCCTCGTGATCTTCTACGCGTCGATCAACTGGATGCCGATCCTGCTGAAGGACGCCGGCCTCACGCCGCAACGCGCGACGCTGATCTCCGCGCTGTTCCCGCTCGGCGGCGTCGGCGCGGTGCTGGCCGGCGTGCTGATGGATCGCTTCAACGCGAACCGCGTCATCGCGGTCTGCTATGCGCTGACCGCCATTAGCGTGTACTTCATCGGTCAGGCGGCCGGCAACGTCGGCGCGCTCGTGCTGATCGTGTTCATCGCCGGCGTGCTGATGAACACCGCGCAATCGTCGATGCCGGCGCTCGCCGCCGCGTTCTACCCGACCGCGGGCCGCGGCACGGGCGTCGCGTGGATGCTCGGCGTCGGCCGCTTCGGCGGCATCGCGGGCTCGTTCCTCGTGGCCGAGCTAACGCGCCGCCACTTCTCGTTCGGCGGCATCTTCACGACGATCGCGGCCGCGGGTGCGCTGTCGTGCGTCGCGCTGCTGATCAAGCAGGCGGCGCGCCCGCATGCGTCGGAAGCGGGTGCGTCGAAGACGCAATCGTTCGGCCATTGAGCGTGCAATGAAATGTGTCCGCTAGCGGACCGGTAACGGTTCGATCGAGTGGTGACCCAGAAGCCGCCCTGCGATTCGCAGGGCGGCTTTTTATTTGGCTGAACGCATGGAATCTCGCGCCTATTTGAACGCAAGGAGCTGCTCGCAACACAGCAGCACGGCAATCAGAACCATCGCCGCGCCCGAAACCTGGCTAACCCTGCGCGCGACGCTCGGACGCGTGCGCAAAACCGCCTTCGAGCCGAGTCCGACGACCGAATAAACCACCGCGCAATTGGCCATGTGCAGCAGGCCCAACGCGCCGATCTGCACCGGAATCGACCACGCGTCGGTCGCACGCGTGAATTGCGGCAGCAGCGCGAGAAACAGCAGCAGCGCTTTCGGATTGAGGCCGCTCACCGCGAAGCCGCGGATGGACCAGTCCAACGCCGCGCCCGGTGCGCGCTCGGCCGCTACCGTCGGCACCGGGGGGGCGAGCAAGAATATTGCCGCCGACCCACAGCAGATAGCCCGCCGCGACGAACGTCAACACGGCCAGCACCGCTGGCGCCTTGGCGACCAGCGCGCCGACACCGGCCGCCACCACCACGGTGATCGCCAGATAGCCGGACAACATGCCGGCGATGGCGGGCGCAATCGCCCGCTCGCGCAATCCAGCCGAGATCGCGTACGCCCAGTCCGCGCCGGGTACCAGCACCAACGAAAAGGACACGAGCCAAAAGGCCGTCAACAAGCTCACTTCCACAGCCTTCTTCTCCCCGACGAGCATATTTGAACGGGGGGAATGTTACGGCTTTGGCTGTCGAAGGTGCTCCCTCTTTCTTGCCGCTACAAAGCGCTCTGCGCTAGAATTTTTCATATGGACGAAATTGACCGCAAGATTCTTGCTGAATTGCAGCAAGATGGACGACTCACCGTCACTGAACTCAGTGAGCGGATCGGTCTGAGTCTGTCGCCGTGCCAGCGGCGCCTGCGGGCTTTGGAGAAAGCCCGGGTCATCAGCGGCTATCGCGCGGTTATCGATCCGGCAACGATCGGTTTGAACTTCTCGGCAATCGTGTTCGCGACGTTACGGGAAGGCAGTAGCCAAAACATCGAGTCTTTCGAACGCGCGCTGTCGGACATCCCGGAGATCACCCGGGCGGAGCGCCTGTTTGGCGATCCGGATTACATGCTGCACGTCGTGACGAACGACACTAAAAATAAATTTCTGGCGGAGTGGTCCGAAGCGCTGTGACGCTTGGCTTTCAGACCTTTGGCTCAACGCCCTAAGGGTCCCCGATTGTTTCCACGCACCGACAGCATCCGGCTGAAATCGGCCACAACCGGCCGCTCGACACCATGGCTTCGATTGTCGACAATGAGCCTCAAGTTAAATTAAACGGGGGCACGTTGAAAAAGCAAATATCTTTAGTTGTTTCTACCCTGTTCAGCATGGCCCTGCTCGCGGGGGTGTTTCTAGGCACTTGCGACAACTTACCGGTAAACGCATTGCTTGGATCTAGCATCGGCATTGTATTGGTTGTGTACGCTTTCGCTACAGCGTTCGCCTTGCTGGGAACGATATTTCAATACTTTTACTTCTTTGCCAACAGGGGGACCGCATCGCAACCGAGAATGTCGCGCGGTCTCGCGTGGGTACTGTTAGCTGCCCTTGTCGTATATCTTGTCGTGCTCCGCTGGTCGGCCGCAAATTTCTGTCATTAAAGGCATATCGGTCAAAGTTCGGCCACAACCGGTCACTGATTAGTGTCTCGTGAATCGTCGACAATCGCCGCATACGCGTCGGGCAGGCGAAACCTGCGACGCGGAATCTCTGCGACTGCGGTTATTTCGATCATCAGGTCACGATGATAAAGCCGTTGGATCTCGACCGTTGTAGTAACGGGATATGGATCGGCGAAAAATTCCGCTCGAATATCACTTGTTCCCATAAACGCTTCTATGTCGGTTGCGTAGTGAACCAGCGAAATGATGTCCGACATGGTCCCGCCGATCGAGCCCAGCACGTCACGGATGTTTTCAAGTGTTTTTCGCACTTGCGCCCGAATGTCGCCACGCCCGACTACTTGTCCGTGGACATCAAGCGAAACCTGACCTTTCAGATGGACTACCTGGCCGTCGCCTTGAACAACAGCCATCGAGAACGCTCCGAAGGGTGACCATACGCTCGGAGGATTGATTGCAGTAGCCATAGCGACGCTCCCTGACCGACTAGTCGTATCGCCGAATTATCCATCATCCTAGTGGGTGCGGACCGCGTGAACGCCGAGGCGAAAGTACGCGTTTATGCAGGTAGCATCAGACGGGGTGCGGCCAAAAGCAGTCATTTGTGATTATTGCTGAAAACGGACATCCGACGCGCGAATCAAGGCTCACGAAACTACGTGATCAGTCAGAGTAAGCGTGTCCAACGGGCTTGGTGTGGTTCCGGCCGCAATTTTCAGTACGTGGTATAAATCATGGTAGTGGTTACATCGCTATGTCCCAACAATTCCTGAACCGTGCGAATAAAGCAATCCCGCTGAGTTGTCCTACCTAAGGAGAAGGAGATGGATATTGTTAATCTGATCGAAAAATACTGGGAAGACATGTATATAGCTGTGACTACCCAAAACCGCATAAAAATCTTGCAGAATTTTGCGCCCAACGCGATCTATAAATATCGTCCCGCCAATGGTCTGGTGGATGTGCCGCTCGAGAAGATGGCGACAAGCTGTTTAGGATACAAAGATCTTCTGGTTGGCAAGTATAATATCGAGAGAATAGATGAATTGGCGGACGGGTCTTGGATTTCGGTAATAACTGGTGATGTGGGAAAACCGTTTTTCGCCATATCATTCTTCAAATTCAAGGATGATAAGATCATCGAACTAACCGAATATTATGGCTATTTTTAAACAACCAAGGGGAATTCCTAGAAGCCTGTCGGACTTTCGCAAGCGTTTGGCCTAACATTGCGTTCAACCCGGACTGGCCTACGGCCAGCCCGGTTAACTTAGGCGTTGAGGGTCTGCTTTTCGAATGCACGTCCGCCCGCTTTGGGTCGCCTACTGCCCGACGCAGCCGATCTATGGCCGACCACGCCCGCCGGTCTACGTCGGACCGGGGTCGGCCAAGTTCGGTCAGTCCAGCTTAAAGGGCGAAAGACCGTTGGTTAGACTGAACCGGCCGAGCATGCGCACTGCTGCGGCGCGCATTAAAGTTCCTGGCCAGTAATCTCGATACGCTCTCCATTAGATGGAGGCATTTTGCGTTCCGCAACTGCCCACTAGCCTTTGCTTTGCCAACTGAAACGCGAGCAGCAACTGCTTCTGGCTGTCGTCTGCCGCTCCGACGCATTCGCAAACAACCTCCGGTCTGAGTTCGAAGGCGCAGTATCCCCATCCGAAGCCGTATGCAGAGAACCACAGTGTTGACTGGCTAGCGACGATGGGGGCAGTCAGATTGATGTATGACGAATCCATAGCGTTCGCGCTCTGGATTAGCGGTAATAGACGGCTTCGATTGTCCCACAACAGCCTTCATGGCTGGGTACTCGGCGACATCGCACCGCAGTTGATTACCACGCGACTTCCGGCTGGTTGTCGAAAGCCGGACCGGCGGGACTAGTGGCAGCTTCTGGCTCCGTTCCTGCCACCTAAAGCGGGGCTTTGAATGACGCATCAGAGTCGTCCACGGTCGACCAGAAAAGGCCGCACTCAGGCTGTTGGGTGTCACCCGCGATCTGAAGGCGTTCCAGGTGCTTGACGACCGCTATCTGTTGACGCTGCCCTGCGTGCTGCGACTGTCGTCGACGCTGGTCATGAAGAGCATTTTCGAGGATCGGCCGCTGCCGTTGTGACGCAACGACGTCACGCCCGTTCGCCTGCGGCGTTGTGATCCATCGCGGCAAAAAGCGCCCCAGCCCACTTCCCGATACACTACGCAACAATTTTTCGCGCGCGGCCCGGCGCGGCGACCACCGCCGCTTCCGCGCCGCCGCCGTCTCATCTCAGGATTCCGGTAATGAAACGCGTTGTCGTATCCGCGCTCGTCGCGCTGTGCGTCGCGCAGCCGGCCACCCAGGCCGTTGCGCAGACCGTCAGCAATCAATGTTTCGCGCTCGGCGATATCGCCGGCCAGGTCGCGTCGTGGCGCGCCCACAAGAAGACCAAAGCTCAGGCGCTCGACCAGGCCGCCCGCTACTACAAGGACCCGTCCGACCGCGCGGCCGTCGATGCGATCATCGAAAAGATCTACCGCCCCGACGCGCCCCACATGACGCCCGATCAGGCGAGCATGGCGATCACGTCGGAGTGCGTGAACCAGCACAAGGGGCAGGCAGCGCCGGCACAGTAATGCCGGTGTGTCGCCTGCGATGCGCTAACGCCGCCGGAACGCCTCCAGCGACGACAACGCATTGCCGTGGAAATCGAACAGCGTGTTGTTGTCCCACTGATCGCCGACGCCGACTTTCCAGCCGACGTTCGGCGTCGGAATCCACTCCGGCTCCCACCAGAACACGCCTGCAGGTCGCTGAACGAGCCCTGCCACTGCGGGTAGTACGACAGGCCGATCACGTCGAACGTGACGCCGCGCTGCGTCATGCTGTCGAACCTGGCTGACTCTCTGACATGACGTGACATCCGCACCACGTCACGCGTCTTTCCACACGCAAACGTCGCAGGTATTCAGACGCGGCTCGCCGAGCACGAACGTCGCATGGCGCGGCGCCGGCACCTGCACCGGTTGCGCGCCGAAATTGAATGCGAAGGTCAGGCCGCCACGGCGGCGCAGCCGCAGTCCGTCGGCGAGCAGCTGCGTATCGAGTCCCGCGTCGCGCGCCGCCTGCCGCAACACCGTGCGATGCAGTTCATGCGACAGCCAGCCGGCCACGTAGCGCACGTTGCCGTGCATCAGCAGCGCGGGCCACGCATCGTCGAAGCGCGCGGCAATGCGTGTCTCGCCATTGGCGCGCACATGCTCGCGCCAGTGCAGCGCGCGACCCGTCGTGCCGTCGAGCGACAGCGCGGGCGCGAGCGTCGAGCGCAGTGTTTCCACTTCGAGCACCTGGATCGGCAGCACGCGCTGCAATGCGCCGGGCGGCAGATTGCCCGGAATCGCGAACGCGTCGGTTTTCGAGCCGCTGCGCGGGCCGAACACCCATTGCGCGTTCGAACTCGCGATCTGCTGGACGAGTGCGGCGTCGACCACCGCGAGACTCGGCACCACGACTAGCTGGTAGCCTGAAAGATCCGCCCGGCCCGACACGATATCGACATCGAGCCCGAGTTCGCGCAGCGACTCGTAGTAGTCGAAAGCGAGCGTCTGATAGTCGAAGCCGTTGCCGTGACGCTGGATTTCGAACATCCACTGCGTCTCGTAGTCGAATACCAGCGCGGTGGCCGCTCGTGCGGGCGCGGCGAGCGTCGACAGCGCCGTACTGCCCGCGATTTCACGCGCGGCCCGTTGCACCTCGAGACCGCCCGGCGACAGTTCGTTGTTCGGCAGGTTGAGCCCGGAATGCATCTGCTCCTGCGCATATGGGCACTGGCGCCAACGGAAATACGACACCAGCTCCGCGCCATGCGCGAACGCCTCGTAAGCCCACAGCCGCACCATGCCCGACGCCGGCACCGGATTCCACGACGCCCAGTTCACCGGACCGGCCTGCTGCTCCATCACCCAGAAGCGCCCGCCGCCAATGCCGCGGTAGCGGTCGTGATCGAACGCGGACACGTCGGGATGTCCGGTACGCGCGAAGCGCGCCTTCTGCTCCTCCGGCAATGCGATCGATTCGGTGCGCGCGATCGGATAGCTATCCCATGCGGCGATGTCGATCGCGTTGTCGGCGGCGAAGCGATAGTGATCGAAGGTCGTGAAAAAGCCCATGAAGTTGTGCAGCAGATCCGCGTTCGGCGCATGCTCGCGCAACGCGTCGATCTGCTCGCGATGGAAGCTCGCGACCTCGTCGGACATGAAGCGGCGGAAGTCGAGCAGATGGATCGGATTGGCGTCGGTAGGTGTCAGCGTCGGCAGACCGATCGCGTCGAACGACGGGTACTCCATGCTCCAGAACACGTTGCCCCACGCGTCGTTCAACGCGCCGATCGTTGCATAGCGCCGTTGCAGCCACGCGTGAAAGCGCTGCAAAGCCGCGGTCGAATAGCTCGGCACCGTGTCGTGGCAGCCGAGTTCGTTATCGGTCTGCCACGCGACGATCGACGGATGCCGTCCGTAGCGCTGCGCCATAGCGGTGACGATCCGTACGCATTCGCGCCGGTACGTGTCGCTCGAAATATCGTAGTGACGCCGCGAGCCGAAATTCCAGCGCGTGCCGTCCGCGCGCACCGGCAGCACGTCCGGATGCGCGTCGACGAGCCATTTCGGCGGCGAAGCGGTCGGCGTGCCGAGCACGAGTTTCAGGCCCGCTTTGGCCAGCGTGTCGACGGCTTCGTCGAGCCATTGCCAGTCGTATTCGCCGGCGCGCGGCTCCATGCGGCTCCACGCGAATTCAGCGATCCGCGCATGCGTGATGCCGAGTTCGACCATACGTTGCGCGTCGTCGGCCCACATCGCGCGCGGCCATTGTTCCGGGTAGTAGCAGACACCAAGTTGCATGTGAAAGTCTCGTGGTGAGGTGACGTCGAGCCGTCGTTTCAATCGTGTTTCAGGCGCCGGTTAGCCCTTGCTCGCGCCGAACGTGAGTCCGGCGACGAAATGCCTTTGCATCCCGAAAAACATCAGCACCGAAGGCAATGCGGCCAGCACCGAGCCCGCCGCGACCAGGTTCCACGCGGTCGTCCATTGCCCTTTCAGCGCGGCGACGCCGACTGTGATCGGCGCGGCGTCGTCGCCTTGCGTGAGACACAGCGCCCAGAAGTAGTCGTTCCACACGAACGTGAACACGAGGATCGCCAGCGCGGCGAGCGCGGGGCGGATCAAAGGCAGCACGATGCGCAGATAGATCGTCCACTCGCTCGCCCCTTCGACGCGCGCGGCCTCGATCATTTCGAACGGCAGCTGCTTGATGAAATTGCGCAGAAACAAGGTGCAAAAGCCGCTCTGGAACGACACGTGAAAGATCACCAGCGCCCACACGGTGTTGAACAGGCCGAACTTCAGCGCCATGTCGCGCACTGGAATCATCAGGATCTGGATCGGCACGAAATTGCCGGCGACGAACGCCAACAGCACGGCCGTGTTGCCCGGAAAGCGATACGTCGCCAACGCGAAACCCGCCATCGACGCGAGCACGATCGCGCCGATCACCGACGGCACCGTGATCAGCACGCTATTGGCGAAGTAATGCAGCATCGGCGTTTGCGTGAGCGCGGTGCCATAGTTCTCCAGCAGCGCGAAGTGCTTCGGCCACGTCCAGTAGTCGCCCTGCGATAACTCGTCCGTCGAACGGATCGAGGTCAGCAAAACGGCGAGCATCGGCAGCAGCCAGATAAACAGCGCAAGCGGCAGCGAGGCCTTGTAAAGCGTGCGATTCAGCGGTTTCCAGCGTTCGACGGGAAGCGGATACATGAGCTGGTACTCCTGACGTTCAGAGAATCAGCGTTCCTCGCGCAGCATGCGGCGCAGATGGAACACGATATAGACGAGCATGATCGCGAACAGCACGACCGCGATCGCGGCGGAATAGCCTTCGCGGTAATACTTGATCGCCTCGTCGTACATGAAATAGGCGAGCACGGTGGAACTGTCGAACGGACCGCCGCCGCTCATCACCGCGATCAGATCGAAGCTGCGCAGTGCGCCGATCACGGTCAGCACCACCGCCATGAAGGTGGCGGGCCGCAGTTGCGGCAGGATCACGTGCCACAGCAGTCGCAGCCCTTTCGCGCCTTCCATGCGCGCCGCCTCGACCACCTCGGGATTGATGCCGGTGAGTCCGGTCAGATACAGGATCATGCAGAACGGTGCCTGCGGCCACAGCGCGGCGAAGATGATGCCGAACGTGACCGTGTGCGGATCGCCGAGCACCGGAATGCCGCGACCGACGATCAAGCGCAGCAGCCCGAACGTCGGATCGTAGAACCAGCTGAACACAAGGCCAACTACGACGCCCGACAGCACGAACGGCGCGAAAAACAGCGATTTCACGACGCGCATGCCGCGCACGTGCTGGTTCAGATACAGCGCGAACAGCAGACCGAGAGGCGGCGCGAGCAGAAACAGCGCTAGCCAGATCAGGTTGTTCTTCAGCGCCGTGTAGAACGTATCGGACTGGAACAGCTCGACGTAATTGGCGAGACCCGCGAAGGTCTTCGGCGTCATGCCGTCCCAGTTGTAAAAGCTCAGCGAAATACTGCTGATGATCGGATAGATCACGCACAGCGTGAACAACGCACAGCCGGGCAGCAGAAAGAAAAACGCGGCGCGATGCTGATGACGGCGCGTCGTCGAGACGCGACGGTGCCACGCCGCGGGCAGGCGGCGCGCTGCGGTATGAGACATGGAACGGCCTCGTCGGAAATCGAAGGCGGAGTTGATCCGGAAGCAGGACCCAGAAGCGGGACCCGCAAGCCGGCCGCACTCACGCGGCCGGCGCCGTGGGACTTACTTCTGGTAGATGCGCTTGCGGGTCGCTTCGAGATGAGCGAGCACGCTGTCGAGTTGCGACGGATCGCTGTAGAACTGCTGCATGACCTTCATGCCTTCGTCGGCCATTTCCTTCTGCATGTCGCGATCGTAGAACTGCGCGATGCCGCCCTTCGTGTTCGCGAGCGTCTGGAAGCCGACCTTCGAAATCGCATCTTCAGGCGGAGCGGCGTGGCTGTTCGACGGCAACTGTCCCCAGCCCTTTGCGAGTTCCGCGTTGATCTTCGGCGTCTCCATGAACGCGAGCAGCTTGCGCGCGTCGGCCTTATTCTTTGCCTTCGCCGGAATCAGCAGCACGTTGACGGGACCGTCTTCTGCCATCGGCACGTTTGCGTCGATCACCGGAAAGCGGAAGAAGCCGATCTGATCCTTGATCGACGGCGGGAAGCTCGCTGAGAAGAACGTGCCCATCAGCATCATCGCGGCCTTGCCGTTGTTCAGGATCGGGCCGATCGAATCGACGTCGTACGACAGCGCGTTGTCGATGAAGTCTTTGTTGTCGAGCAGCGTCTTCCACGTCGTGTAGACCTTCTTCACGCGCGGATCGGTGTACGGAATTTCGCCGGCCATCAGCTTCTGATGGAACTCGTTGCCGTTGATGCGCAGATCCAGATAGTCGAACCACGCGGCCAGCGTCCAGCTATCACGTGCGGCCACCGCGATCGGCGCGACACCGATCGCCTTCAACTTCTTGTTGGCTTCGAGCAGTTCGTCCCACGTTTTCGGCTCGCTCTTGATGCCGGCCTTCTCGAACAGATCCTTGCGATAGAAGAAGCCGTACGCGTCATAGCCGAGCGGCGCCGCATACTGCTTGCCCTTGTACGTCGATGCGTCCTTGACCGACGCATACTGCTGCGACCAGCCGTTCTTCGCCCAGTCCGAGCTCAGATCTTCGAGCAGACCACGTTGCGCGTAATAGGCCATCCGCTCGCCGTCGTGCCACGACACGACATCGGGCGGATCGGTCGCGAGCCAGCCGCCCATCTGCACCTTGTACGCTTCCTCGGTCACGTAGGTGATTTTCAGGTCGATGTCGGGATTGGCTTTCTTGAACTGATCGAATGCGTCCTGCCAGGTCGAGCGCTGATTACCGCGCGCCGATACGTTGACGTTCAGCGTAGCCGCGTCGACCACGGCACTGCCGAGCGCGCCGGCTACCACGGCGGCGGCGATCGACACCTGGGCAAGACGGCGAAGGCGAAGAGCAATCATCTGTGTCTCCTTGTCTACCTTGTTGACCGGCTACGCAGCGTGGCCGGCGATGTAACCCGCTCTATGGCGGAATTCGGTCAGGCGGCCGCGCGTTCCGGTTCGAACGTGCTACGCCGCAGCGCGAGCCCCTGTTCGTCGAACAGATGGCAAGCAGCGGGCGGCACGTGAACGCGGATGCGTTCGCCCGCGCCGAGCGGCGTATCGGCGGACGCCTTCGCGATCAGCGTGCCGCCCGCATGGTCCGCGTGGATGTAGCTGTGCTCGCCGAGCCGTTCCGACAACACGGTCGCGCACTGAATGAACTGTTCATCGCCGTCGAGCCGCAGATGCTCCGGGCGCACGCCGAGCGTGACGCGCTGGCCGCGTTGCAGCCGTTCTCCATCGACGTCCGCGACGAGCTTTTGCGCGCCCGCCGCCAGCGCCACCGTCACGCGGCCCGGCTCGATCGATTCGACCGCTGCATCGATGAAGTTCATGCGCGGCGAGCCGATAAAGCCCGCGACGAAGCGCGACTTCGGCTGGTGATACAGCTCGAGCGGCGCACCGCTCTGCGCGATGCTGCCGAAGCGCTCGGCATCCGCGCCCGCATGCAGCAGCACGATGCGATCGGCGAGCGTCATCGCTTCGATCTGATCGTGCGTGACGTACACCACGCTCGCGTGCGCGAACCTCTGATGCAGACGCGCGATCTCGACGCGCGTCTGACCGCGCAGCGCGGCATCGAGATTCGACAGCGGCTCGTCGAACAGAAAAACGCCCGGCTCGCGCACGATCGCGCGGCCGATCGCGACGCGCTGCCGCTGGCCGCCCGACAGTGCTTTCGGATGCCGGTCGAGCAGGCTGTCCAGTTGCAGAATCCGCGCGGCTTCGCGCACCTTGCGCTCGATCACGTCCTTCGGCTGCTTCGCGAGCTTCAATCCGAACGCCATGTTGTCGAACACGGTCATGTGCGGAAACAGCGCATAGCTTTGGAACACCATCGCGACGCCGCGCTCGGCGGCCGGCACGTCGTTGACGAGTCGCCCGCCGATATGCAGCTCGCCTTCGCTGAGGTCCTCGAGACCAGCGATCATCCGTAGTAAGGTTGACTTGCCGCAACCCGACGGGCCCAGGAACACGCAGAACTCATGCTGCGCAATCTCCAGATTCAGGCGCCGGATCACCGGCGGATGGTCGCCGTAGGCCTTTTGCACATCGCTCAAACGAATCGTCGCCATGCTGTCTCCGCCTCCATTTAATCGCTTAAATTTTCGCCGAAATAAAATGCCCAGGCCTTGTGCGGGCGGCATTTAATCGCTTAAATTCGAGTTCGGCGGAAAAAGTCATGGCAGATGTCTCCGTTACGTTTTTGAGAAAGTTAGCAATCTCGCGGGTCGTTTGCAACATTTGAATTGACCTCCCTAAATCTGGGATTACCCAACATGGTCACGTTGTCCGAAGTCGCGAAACGCGCGCAGGTTACCGCCGCCACCGTCTCCAACGTGCTGCGCAATCGCGAGAAAGTCCGCCCTGAAACGGCTGAGCGCGTGCTGCAGGCGATCGCCGAGCTCGGCTATCGGCCGAACCTGAATGCGCGAGCGCTCGCCGAAGGCCGGTCGTCGACGCTCGCACTGATGCTGTCGAACATCTCGAACCCGTTCTATCCGGAGTTCGTGCTCGCCGCCGAGCGCGCGGCGCGCAAGACCGGCCATTTCCTGATGGTCTGCAATACCGACGACGACGCCGAAATCGGCCGCGCGTATCTGAATCAGATCGCCGGCACGCTCGCCGACGGCGTGCTCGTGATGAACACGGACATCACGATCAACGACCTGTGCGCATCGGCGACACATAGCGCGCCGATTCTGCTTGCGATGTGGGAACACCCAGAGTCGCCGCCCGCGCTGCCGTGCATCGCGGTCGACTTCGCGCGCGCGGGCGAATTGGCCGCGCGGCATCTGCTCGGACTCGGCCATCGCGAGATCGGCTTGCTGATCGGCGACGGCTGCGGCGGTTTGCAGGACGCGCGCTCGAACGGTTTTCGGGCGGCGATGCGCTCGGCCGGCATCGAAGCCGACGCCGCCGCGGTGCTGCAAATTCGCGACTCGATCGACGCCGGCTTCGCCGCCTGCATGGAGCTGATGGCGAACCGCCCGCAACTGAGCGCGATCTTCGCGACCAACGACCTGCTCGCGATCGGCGCGATCCAGGCGTTGATCACGCTCGGCCGTTCGGTTCCCGGCGACGTGTCGGTGATCGGCATCACCGACATTCAGCTCGCGCATCAGGTGCATCCGGCGCTGACCACGGTCGCGATTCAAACCGCGGCTGTCGCGGAGTTGTCGATCCAGAGTCTGATCCGTTTGATCCAGACGCCGGAGCGGCAGCCGTCGATGGTGCTCGGGCCGCCGCCCGAGCTGGTGGTGCGTGCTTCGACCGGGCCGCGCAGGAAACGCTAACGCGCCTTAGCTAGCTCGCTCCATCGCCATCAGCGTGACGATACTTTCCTCGGGTCTGTCGATTCATTCGACGATGTTGAAATCGGCAAGATACTTGTCGCTCAACTGGATGCCCAGGCCCGGCACGTCGTCCGACAGTTGCAAATAGCCATTTTCGGGTTGCGGCTCGCCTTCGAAGATGTAGTAGAACAATTCGTTGCCCACTTCGACGTCGAACACAGGGAAGAACTCCGACATCGGACTCGCGGTGCTCGACATCGTCAGGTGATAGTTGTGCATCTGCCCCGCGTGAGGGATAACCGGCACCGACCACGCTTCGGCCATCGCATTGATCTTGCGCGCCGCCGTGATGCCGCCCACGCGATTCGTGTCGTACTGGATCACGTCGATCGCGCGGCGTTCGAGCAGATCCTTGAAGCCGTAGCTCGTGAACTCGTGCTCGCCGCCCGACACCGGCATCAGGTTCATCTTCTTCAGCTCCTGATAGCCTTCGACGTCGTCGCCGATCACCGGCTCCTCGATCCAGCGCGGATTGAATTGGGCGAGGCGCGGCAGCATTCTGCGCGCGTATTCGAGCGTCCAGCCCATATAGCATTCGAGCATGATGTCGACTTCGTCGCCGGCCAGTTCACGCAACAGACGCACCTGTTCGATGTTTTTCGCCATGCCTTTCGGGCCGTCTTTCGGGCCGTAGCCGAAGCGCATCTTCATCGCGGTGAAGCCGCTGTCCAGGTAGCCTTGTGCTTCGCCGAGGAACGCATCGCGGTCGTCGTTGTTGTAGAGCTTCGACGCGTAACACCAGATCTTTTCTTTCGTACGGCCGCCGAGCAGCTTGAACACCGGCTTTTTCACGGCCTTGCCCATGATGTCCCACAGCGCGATATCGATCGCGGAGATCGCCGCCATGCCGATGCCTTTGCGGCCCCAGGCGAGCGTGCGGCGATACATCTTCTGCCAGATGTACTCGTTGTCGAACGGATCTTCGCCGATCGCGATCGGCGCAAGGTATTCGTCGATGATCTGCTTCGCGATGCGCGGCGCGAGCGCGCAATTGCCGATGCCCACCGTGCCGTCGTCGCATTCGACTTCGACGACGAGCCAGCCGTGAAAGCGGAATGAACCCATCGCGTCGCCGCGCTCGTACAGAATATCGACAGCGTTCGTGCAGAAATGCGCTTGCGGCGGGACGACTTTGCCTTTCCACTCGAAAACACGTGTACGGATATGCTTGATCTTCATGTTCGACGATTTCCTTCTGAGAGTCGGTGAGTCAGTGGCCCGTGCGTTCGCCGAGCGGGCTATTGCGATGAGAGATGGAACTGGAGGTGGAAGCGGACGTGAAGCGGAACGTCAGCAGCAGCAATGCGCCGATCAGGCCGACCACCGCGAGCGAGAACATCCCCGCCTGCGACGAGCCGATCGCGCGCTCGGCTAGCCCCTTCAGGTTCGGTGCGACGAAGCCGCCGAGATTGCCGATCGAATTGATCAACGCGATGCCGCCCGCGGCCGCGGCGCCGCCCAGGTAACCGGTGGGTAGCGTCCAGAACAGCGGCTGCACGCAGACGAAACCGATTGCGGCGAAACAGAACGCGGCAATCGCCAGCGTCACCGACGACGTCATCGCCGAAGCGGCAATGCCGAACGCCGCGAGCGCTAGCATCGCCGCGGCCCAGATACGGTGATGACCGTGACGGTCGGCGTAGCGCGTCACACAGAACGTGCCGATGATCGCGGCGATCCACGGAATCGCCGTCAGCAGTCCGACCTCGACGCCGACATGGCCACCGCTCGCGAGCCCGGCGATGCGCGTCGGCAGATAGAACACGACACCGTACACGCTCATCTGCACCGCGAAGTAGATCAGGCCGCAGAACAGCACGCGCGAATCGCGCAGCGCCGCCAGCACCGAAGCCGGACCATGCGCGAGCTTCTGGCGGTCTTCCTGGCGCAATGCGTGATCGAGCGCATCACGCTCATCGGCATCGAGCCAGCGCGCCTCGACGGGCCGGTCGGTCAGATAGAAGTATGCGACGACCCCTACCACCGACGCCGCCAGCCCTTCGACGACAAAGAGCCACTGCCACGGATGCATGCCAAACGGATTGCCCGCATCGAGCAGCAGACCCGATATCGGGCTGCCGAGCAACAGCGCGAGCGGGAAGCCGAAATAGAACATGCCCATCGTCTGCGAGCGCGTTTTCGCGGGAAACCAGTTCGACAGGAACAGGATGATGCCGGGGAAGAAACCGGCTTCGGCGATGCCGAGCAGCGTGCGCAGCACATAGAAGCTCGTGGCGCTGTCGACGATGGCGGTGCACGCGGACACGATGCCCCACGTGACCATGATGCGGCTCATCCAGACGCGCGCTCCGAAGCGGTACATCAGCAGATTGCTCGGCACTTCGAACACCGCATAGCCGACGAAGAAAATGCCGGCGCCGAACGCGAACGCCGCGTCGCTCAAGCCGGTGTCGGCCTGTAGCACGTTCTTCGCGAAGCCGACGTTCGCGCGGTCGATGAACGCCAGTATGTACATCAGGATCAGAAGAGGCAGCAGCCTCCTGCGCGCTTTGGTAATCGCGCTGTCGAGCGCGGGGCTCGCGGTCATCGTCATGCGTCGTCTCCAGTTTGCTCTTGTCAACGCGAACGGCGTCGCGATCGCCGTTCTGCATAAGCGCTAGTGTGCGAAACTATCCGATAACTGACCACTGAATAATTCGTATCGGCCGATTCCTTAAAGTTATCGCTCATGATCCCGCCCGCCTCTACCATCCGCAAGCGTCTGCGCCTACGTCATCTGCAACTGATGGTCGCGCTGTCGGAAACCGAATCGCTGCGGCGCGCCGCGGACGATCTCGCGATGACCCAGCCCGCAGCGACCAAGGCCTTGCAGGAACTCGAAGACACGCTCGGCGTATCCCTATTCGTGCGACATGCGCGCGGCATGGAGCCGACGATCTTCGGCGAGGCCGTGATGCGCTATGCGCGTGTCGTGTTCGAGGATCTCGACGAGCTGCGCGAGGAGTTGGCCGGCATCGAGGCCGGCGATATCGGCAAGGTACGCATCGGCGCGGTGATGGCGCCGTCGCCCGAACTGCTGACGCACACGATCGTCAAGCTGAAGGAGGCGCATCCGCGCCTGCAGATGGCGGTCACGATCGACACCAGCGACGTGCTCGTGCAGTCGCTGCAACAGGATCAGCTCGATATAGTGATCGGTCGGATTCCCGATGGTTTTCCGGCACTCGACCTGAGCTTCGAGACGTTGGCGGAAGAGGCGCTGTCGATCGTCGTGCGGCCCGATCATCCAGCCGTGAAAACTGGCAAACAAACGGGCACGCGGCCCAAGCTGGCGGACCTTGCACGCTATCCGTGGATCATCCAGCCGCATCCGAGCCCGATGCGCCAGGTCATCGATCAAACGTTTCGCGAGTCGCGCGTCGCGCCGCCGGTCAGCACAGTCGAGACGTCGTCGATCCTGACCACGCTTTCGTTGCTGCGGGATTCGGATATGCTCGCCGTGCTGCCGAGTTCGGTCGCGCAGTACTACGTCGCGCTCGATGCGATCGCCGCGGTCGCGACGCCGTTGCGCGGCCGGCTCGCACCATATGGGCTAATTCTGCGCAGAAACCGGCGCGTCACGCCGGCGATGCAACTGGTCATCGATTCGATTCGCGCGGGGTGAGGGCTTCTGTGAAACGCAATTCGCCGCTCGCATTCCAGGCCCGCCAGATTCGGGGGAGGGAGCCGGCTTGGATACAGCGATCACTGCGGGTTGTCACTTTCATCCTTCGCCCATAGCCAACTGTCAAGTATCACGTTAGCTTCGGGGTTCCCGTTGTGGGGATTCAGGAGCCATATGTGCCCAAACACCGTCGGAACAACGCGAACGTAGGCGATACCTATGTTTCCAACTTCATTCATGACCACCTTTCCACCGCGCAGAATATACAGCGCAAATACGGAATACCAGCAGGTGTAGTCCTTGCACAATCCGCGCTGGAAAGTAACTGGGGGAGGACCGTCAGCGGCAATGCATACTTCGGTATCAAAGGCCGCTCACCAAATGGACAAAGTACAACGTTCGGTACGCACGAAACCGTAAACGGCGTATCCGTCGCAACCACGGGCACCTTCAGGGCCTATAGTAGTTATGACGAGGCCGCGGACGACTACGCCGCCATGCTCAAACACAACACCCGCTTCCGCTCCGCTTTCCTGCATGTTGACAGCATTGGATTCGCTACTGAAATAGCCCGCAACCATTACGCGACGGACCCTCAGTACGGCGCTAAATTGATCAGTATCATTCAATCACGCAAACTTGATCAATATGACGTTCGGTGAACCAGCAAAAACCATGCGGGCAAGAATGGTGACCTTGGCCTTGCTGCTCGCCAGCGCGCATGCAGCGGCATCGGCGCAAGCGATCTCCACCGCGGATCAGGCCGCGGAGCGGGCAGCGAAAGTCACCCAAACGCATCACCTCTCCTCCAACCGAACCCAATGCCTGCTATTCGACGTCTCGGATGAGAAGAACTATTTCATCGTCGGGGTTCACGAGAACCATACGCTCGAATGCGGTGGCGATCCGAATACGGCGCCAGTGCTCTTCTTTCTGAAGATACGCAAGCGAGATGGCTATGTCCTCACCAACCGACATGACGGCGAACATTTCGCACCGCTTCCGCGCAAACCGTAACACCGCTCCCGCCATCACTGCGTTGGCGGGAGCGCACCGTGTCTCATCACAGTGCTTCGTCATTCTCGCGGAGAAACTGAACTCCAGCTGCGTCGCGGAGCGGATCGCAGCAGTTAGCTGACGAGCATCGAGACCCTGAGAAAGAGCAGGATCAATGCAACGCGTGAATTTCCATGCGCGCCGCAAGCGCCGCCCAGCCACGCTTGAAGCGTTGCGCGAGCTCGCAGTGTCGCTGCTCAGCGGCAACATCGCGAGCGCAAGCGGCGCGATCGGCTTGCGGCCGTATCATCGGCCCAAGCCGTTGGCTGGCACCACATTGACGATCCATACACGCCCCGGCGACAATCTCGCGATTCATCGCGCGTTCGAATTCTGCCGCCCCGGCGACCTGCTCGTGACCGACGGTGCGATTCGCGACGCAGCGCGACCGGATGATGAACGGCTCATGAACCCCTTGCTACTAGCCACATGGCGCACTACCTGAACACTGCAACCCTTCTCGAGCTCGCGCGCGCGGCGCAGCGGCGCCTGGAACAACAACGCGCCGCCGCGCCTTGCGAATGCACGCGCACTCCCCTCGACGGCTGGCAATCGCAACCGCTTTCACTCGACGAAACCTTGTTGGAGGAGATCGGCACGCTGATGCCGGAAGACGATCCCGAGCCGACCTTCAGCGAATATCTGCCCAATAAAACGAGCTACTGGTCGGCCGATGCGCCGATCGCGCCGCGCTATTTCCCGTACAACCGCTGCGGCGTATGGCAATGCTCGACGTGCGGGCGACTGTACTTGCGCTACGTCGAAGGCGGCGGTTACTTTGTCGACCGCAGGATTCGCGCGGTGAATGCGGATCTGATCGAGGACGTGCCGCTGCCCGCATAACGCGGTTTGCCATCGCCGCGCTTCAGGCATCGTCCCTGTCCGCGCGTGCGACACCCAGCAGTTCCTTGACGCGCCGCGCGAGATTCGACAGCACGCTGTCGGGGCGCGCCGCAGCCTGCTGTCTATGCGGCATACGCTGCAGATCGTGCCAGTCGGTATCGAGCGCTCTGGCGTGACCGTCGGCGCTGAACGGCCATTCGACCACCACCGCGCGCAAACGCGCGGCACGCGAGCTTCTGTCGGCGCGATCGATATACGCATTGATCTCCGACGCCTCGTGCCGCGCCGATTCCTCCGAATCGACGGCGATGAAGTCGTTCAGCCCTTCGATGTGGACGCACCATAACTGTTCGCTCACGTCGCGTCTCCCGCTGCGTTTATTGTCCTGCCCGGTCAGACCGGTGGCAGCCGTCCAAAGTCAGGTTCGGCCCTGAGCCGTTCCCAGTTCAGATCCGCGAAGCACGGGCCTTGCGTCGCCTCGCTGAATTTGACGTCGTTGTGCTTGCCGTTCCACTCCATCAACTTGACCTGGTCGTTCGCGTCGACCGTGAGATCCCAGCCGATGCAGCGCGCAAACGGAATCTTCCTGTGCAGGCGCAGCACGGTCGCCATGCATTTGTCGAAACACGGAATCTTCACGCCCGCAAAGTGCACGCCCGAGTCCGGATGCGCGTCCACCGCGCCCCAGTCGCTCATATACCCAAAGTCGCACAGTTCGCCCGTCTCGAGATTGACCGACACGCATATTTCGCGATTCGCCAGCACATGCGTATCTTCGGCTCTGCCGAGGCGCAAGTAGCAGGCTCGAACGGAAATGCGGCCGGCGTCGTCCACCACGGTCGTGAAGCGCAACGTCGCCACCGGTTTCGAAGCAAACGCAGTGAACAAACTGTGCTGGTCGATGAAAGTCTGAATCACGCCATTGCCGAGCGACCTGATGACCGCGGGGTCGAAGTTGGCACGGTCGAAGAAGTAGACACCATTGCCCTGTCCGGAACCGTCGAGCTTGAAGGCGACGCGCTCGGTATGCTCGAACACGACGTCCTTCAGGTCGCGCTCGGGTACCACGACGCTTTTGTCCGTAAAGAACAGCCCGTTGGCAAAGTACGCCAGGTCCGGCAATTCGTCGCCGTCGAAGATCAGCCGTGAAATCGGCTTAAGGCTCGAAATCTTGCCGTACCAGCCTTTCAGATGCGGCACGACGACGATCCCATAGTAGTTGTCCGGAATCCAGCCTTCCTTGAATGTGCCACAAAACGCGGTATAAACGCGCAGCCAGGGCGCGTAGACCGGGTCGCCGAACACGTCCCGCGCATAGGCGTCCGCGAGCCGCAGGTTGTTCGGGTCGGCCTTGCCATATCTGCTTTCCAGTCGCTCCAATATTCTTCTCGCCTGCATGCCGTGATCGTGGTGAAAGCGGTAAAGCGAGACCCGCTTTGCTGATCGTCTCACTACGTTTTCAACTCCGGATAGCATCATGCTTAGTACGCGTTTGGATGATGAAGCCCCTTGAAAATCGTGGCCAGAATGATCTTCATGTCGAGCCAGAATGACCAGTTGCGCAGGTAGTACAGATCGTGTGCAACACGGCCTTCCATTTTTTCGAGGCGATCGGTCTCGCCGCGATATCCGTTGATCTGCGCCCAACCGGTAATGCCGGGTTTGATCCGATAACGTTGAATATAGCCCGACACTATGTTCTGATAGAGATCGTCATGTTCGAGCGCATGCGGACGCGGCCCTACCACCGACATATCGCCGCGCAGCACGTTGAAGAACTGCGGCAGTTCGTCGAGACTCGTGCGGCGCAGGAACGCACCGACGCTGGTGATGCGTGGATCGTCGCGCGTCGCCTGTTCGAGAATGCCCGGCTTCTGCTCGTGCAAGCGCATCGTGCGGAACTTGTAGATCGTAAATACTCGGCCGTCGGCGCCTTTTCGGCGCTGCTTGAAGAACACCGGCCCGCGCGAACTCAGTTTGACCGCTATCGCGCAGCCCAGCAGGATCGGCGAGATCGCGATCAAAGCGACGAGCGCGAACAGACGGTCGAACAGGTCTTTCTGCACCAACGCGTTGGGCGGCAGCGGCGACGCGGCGAGATTGATCGTCGGCAAGCCGAGCAACTCGGTCATGCTGCCTTCGAACAGCGCGAGCGAGCGCACGTCGGGCATGAAGCGCACATTGATCAGGTCGTTGCGAAACTCCGCCACCAGCTTGAGAATCGCGCGCTCCTCGGAGAGCGGCAGTGCCAGCCACACTTCGCCGATCTGCTGCTCGCGCACGTAGCGAGCGAACGCGGACTGTTCTTCGAACACCTGCACTGACGGGTGCGGCGGCACGCAACAGTCGGGGTGCAGGTTATACAACGCATTCGCGCGAAAGCCGGCAGCGGGCGAGGTCTCGATCTTGCGAATGATCTCGTCGCAATGATCGCCGCACGCCGCCACCGCGACCTGCTGCAAGTTCATCCCCGCATGGCGCATGCGGCCGAGCAGCGCATGCGTGACCAGCCGGCCGGACATCATCGCGGCGCCCGAAATGCCGGTCCAGTACACGAACCAGAGCCGCGACACGATGTCGATCCGGTGCAGCGAGAACATCAGCGCCATCGCGCACGCCTGCACGACGAGCCAGCCGAGCGCCACCTGGCTCGCCAGCACTCTTTTCGAGCGGCCCCGCCAGGACTGGTATACGCCGAGCGCCGGAAAGACCGCGAGAGCAAACGCCGCGGCAAAAGCGACGAACGCGAAATAGAAGCTCCGTTGCGAGCCGCCGTCGAAGCGCACCTGTGAGGCCGCGAAGGCCCCAGCCACGATCATCGCGACGTCGAACGCTCTCGCCAGCAGACCAGTCAGCAATCGCATCACAGCCCCCTCATAGGACGTATCAGGTCGACTTCGTCGCATCAGCCACAACGCCCGTACTTGTCGTCGAAACGCACGATGTCGTCTTCGCCGAGATAAGTGCCGGACTGTACTTCGATGATCTGCAGCGGTACGCGGCCCGGATTTTCGAGCCGATGGCGAACACCTAGCGGGATGTAGGTCGATTCGTTTTCGCCGAGGAGAAACTGCTCTTCTCCACGCGTGACGAGCGCGGTGCCGCACACCACCACCCAATGCTCGGCGCGATGATGATGCATCTGCAACGACAGACGGCCGCCCGGCATCACGACGATGCGCTTCACCTGAAAGCGCTCGCCATGATCGATCGAGTCATAGAAACCCCACGGGCGACGGACTTTTCTGTGAGCATCGGCTTCCGGTGACTTCTCGGCCCTGATCCGCGACACGAGTCCCTTGATGTCCTGCACATGCGAGCGATCCGCGACGAGCACCGCGTCGTCGGTTTCGATCACGATCATGTTGTCGGTGCCGACGCAAGCGAGAAGCCTGCCTCCTTGCGAGCGTGCGTAGGTCGCGGTGGCCCCTTCGAACAGCACGCGGCCGCTGGCCGCGTTACCGCACTCGTCCTTCTCCATCGCTTGCCACACGGCATCCCACGAGCCGAGATCGGACCACCCCGCTTCGAGCGGCACCACCACGCCCGAAAACGCCGACTCAGGTTTGCCCAGCTGTTCCATCACCGCATAGTCGATCGAGTCGGACGGCGAACCGAGAAACCCGTCGGCGTCCGGCATGATGCATTCTTCAGTCTTCTTCGCGTCGCGATACGCCTGAATGCAGGCCGTGTGCATGTCCGGCTGAAACTGCTGGATGACCGAAAGCCACACCGACGCCCGCACGACGAAGATGCCGCTATTCCACCAGTAATTGCCCGACGCGACGTACTGGGCCGCGAGTTCCGCCGCGGGCTTCTCCACGAAGCGCTCGATGCGACGCGCGCCGTCGGGCAATGCATCGCCGAGCCGGATATAACCGAAGCCCGTATCGGCCCGCTCGGGCGGCACGCCTAGCGTGACGATCGCGCCGTTGCGCGCATGCGTTGCGGCGATGTCGAGCGAGTGATGCAGCGCTTCCAGATTCGCGATCGCATGGTCGGCTGGCATCGCGACGAGGATCGCGTCTTCGTCTTCCGTGGATGCCGTCAGCGCGGCAAGCGTCAGTGCCGGCGCCGTATCGCGACGCGCGGGCTCGACCACGATCCGCGCGTTCACGCCGATCTCGCGCGCCTGTTCGTAAGTGGCGAAATAATGCTCGGTGCCGCAGACGATCACCGGATCGGCCGCGACGTTCCATGCGGCATCGAAGCCCGCCATGCGTCCCATGGTCGCTTGCAGCAAAGTCTGCTTACCGATCACGTCGATCAGTTGCTTGGGAAACTGTTCGCGCGACACCGGCCACAACCGGGTGCCGGAACCACCGGCGAGAATCACCTGCACGAGCGTCGGGAATTCCGACTCGGCGGCGTCCTGTCGCATCGTTTCGACATCCGCTGCGGCTGCTGCCGCGGTAACCTTACCCATCGCAAACTCCTTCGCATTGAAACCGGCTCGGGAACGCGTCTTCCTGGACGACACCGAACAACGCGGTGTGCCGCGATCCACGCAAATACCGTCTGATGTGATTTATCGACAGGGCGTCCGCGTCAAACGGACCAAACCAGTAGTTCAGTTCACAGTGATACAGGCACGCGCCGACGGCAAATCCGGCGCGAGCTGGAAGTACAGAAACTGACTGGCCGAATCGCAGTGGTCTGCTCGACAACGACGACCGGAAAACGATTTGAAAACGAAAGAACGAATGTGGCAACGACGTACATCGGATCTGGTCGACGCCGTGCCCCGATGAATTCATCATAGTGAGAGCGCCTTGCGACACAGGGCATCTGGCGCGAAGCGCGGAAGTTTTGGCGGCGCTCGGGGACCGGATTTCGCAAGCTTGCGAACGAGCTTGCACTTCTATTGCAGTGCGCACGATGGAAATAAGCAGCGACACGTGCTACCGTTTAATGAACGTCCCGTGGCATTCCTGTCAAAGACAAACAGCTGTGTGATCCCGCACGGCCACACTGTAAGTCTTTCGCTGTTCCCAATCTCGCCATCATCCAGCGCATGGGCACAACCCCAACCGGCGCGCCATCCGTTTTTCTGGAGTTGCAATGGCCTATCTTTCGCTACTCGCACTTTTCATGACGGTCACGAACTTCGTGCCCATCAGTGCGATAGGCTTCGTCCCGCTGGTATTGCTGGCATGGCGCTTTTACGGCCGCACTTATCCCGCGTTCATCACGCCGCTCACCGCTTTCACGGTGCTCGCGATCATCTCGACGCTGCTCTATGATCCGCAGTCGTTCCTCGAATTCGACTTCTATCGGCGCGACGGCAATTTCTTCATCTCCTATCTGCCCATTTTTGCCGGCTGCGTGTATGCGCACCGCTGGGATCTGAATAAGGTGCTGCGTTCGTTGTTCATCTTCGCAGTCGTCATCAATCTGCCGATGTACGCGTACTACATCGCCACGAACGGGCTGTTCAGCATCTTAATCCACCCTAACGACACCTTCGGCAGCTATTTCATTGCCCGTAACGCGGCCGGCGGCTTCCTGGCGATGCTGTTCTGTCTGGGTGTGGCGTGCTACCTGCAAAAGCGCAGCAAGCTGATAATCGCGCTGCTCTTCTGCACCGTGCTGATGCTGTTTTCGACCTACAGCCGCGGCTCGCTGCTCGGCGCGGTGGCCGTTCTGCCCTACCTGTACTTTGGCCGCAAGCGCTGGATTCTCGGTACGCTGATCGCCGTGCTGCTGATCGCCTCGGCCGCCATCGCGATCTACCATACGCAGCCGAACGTCGACTACATGGGCTATACGTTCGCGATTCACGCCAACGACGCAAAAGTCAACAACCTCAACATCCGCTACGAGTGGCTATGGCCACGAGCGCTCGCGTATTTCGTGCAAAGCCCGCTCGTCGGTCTCGGCTTCGGCTCGTTCGACGACCATATCGGCAGCCTCACCTCGTACTTCCATCTGTTCGCGGTACCGTCCGACATCGTGATCGAGCACAGCGACTCGCACGCTCACAACTCGTACCTGAATATCCTCGCCGAGCTCGGCGTCGTGGGCTTGACGCTGATCCTCGCGTTCTTCTGGAAACTGGTGGAATGGAGCAAGCAGGGGGCGGCGTATTCCGCGTTGGTCGAGGGGGGCCGCCACTTCGCGGCGTTCCGCTTCGTCGAGATTTCGTCGGTATGCCTGCTGGTGATGTCGGCAACCGAACATCGGCTGGTCACGCCGTCGAATGTATTGATTCTTTCTCTTGTAATCTCGCTGCTGCTAGCCGCGCGTCCGCTGGCGGCCACTGCATTCAGGCCCGGCCCGCGCGGTGCGCGCAAGGCGGGCGTCGTGGGTGCGCGAGCTACACAGCCCGTGCCCCGGCGCCCGACTCACGGCGCAACGTCGGCAAGATGACGTTCTTGGGCCGGCAGCGACTGACTCGGCGCATAGGGAAGGAACTGCTCGACGCACGCATAGGGGAGCCGGGCATCGACGAAGCCCATCAGCGCCTTCTTGAAGTTCTCAGACGAAAAACGCTCGGCATTCTTGCGGCACACACGTGCATCGAATAAGGCGGCGTTGCTCTCGAAACGGGTAACGGCTTCGAGCAAGGACGCGGTGCTTTGCTCGCCGAAGAAGACCCCGGTGGGCCGCTCGAGCGGCAATCCCACCACCGATTCAAGCGCGCCGCCGCGGCCGAAGGCAATCACCGGTGTACCGCATGCCTGCGCTTCGACCACGGAGATGCCGAAATCCTCTTCCGCCGCGAACACGAATGCACGCGCGCGCCGCAAATGATCGACCAGCACGTCGGACGGCTGATGCCCGAGAATCTTGACGTTGTCGCCGGCCACCGCTTTGATTTTCTTCATATCGGGACCGTCGCCGATCACGACCAGCTTGCGCTCGGGCGTTTGCGAAAAGGCCTGAACGATCAGATCAATACGCTTATAAGGCACCATCCGCGACGCCGTCACGTAGAAATCCTCTTTCTCCGTACCAATGGACATATTCGCCAGATCGACAGGCGGATAGATCACGGTCGCTTCACGCTGATAGGCCTTTCTGATTCGCCGTGCAATGAACTGGGAATTAGCAACGAGATGATCGACGCCGTTCGCAGAACGCGAATCCCAGCCGCGAATGTAATGAAGCAGCACTCGCGCCAACGCGGAGCGCAGTCCCCTGTCGAGATGGGATTCGCGCAGGTACTGATGTTGCAGATCCCACGCATAGCGGATCGGCGAATGAATGTAGCTGATGTGCACCTGGTTCGGCCCGGTCAACACGCCTTTGGCAACCGCGTGGGAGCTCGAAATGACGAGATCGTAGCCGGACAGATCCACCTGCTCGATAGCAATCGGCATCAACGGCAAATAGGCGCGGTATCGTCTTCGCGCAAATGGCATCTTCTGGATGAAGGACGTATTGACGGACTTCCCCTTCACGCAATCGCGGTCTTCGAGAAAATCGACAATCGAAAAGACGTCCGCATCCGGGAAGCACTCGATGATGTTCTTCAATACTTTCTCGGCGCCGCCGGACACTACCAGCCAATCGTGAACAATAGCGACTTTCACTTCGACCTCCTGTGACAATCCACTCAAACTCCCGCACACCCACGCGCCACTTCAATCGTCTTTTGCGCCGCCCGCCTGCGTACGAAGCCCACACACCACCCGCACCCGCGCGAGCGCCCGCTCGGCGCCGGGCAACAGCCCGACCAGCTCGAGGCGAATCAGCACGCTGAGCAGCGTGACCGAGAGCGCTGCTTCGCCGATCACCCGAGCAGAGGCCATGCCGATCGCGCCGAAACGCGGCGCGAGAACGAGCGCCGCCGCGAGATTGACCAGCGCTGAGGCGACGCCCGCAATCGCGAGTACCCGGTCTATCCTGCGCGGTACGAATACATAGAACGCGACGAACTCATTGAAGGCCGCGAACGGGAACATCCATGCAAATACCTGCAATACGTGCACACTCGGCTCGAACGCGGCGCCGAGAATCAGCGGCAACACGAAAGGCGAAAGCGTCAATGCGCCGCACAGCACGAGCACGCCATAGCCGAGCAGCAACAAGGCGCCGCGCCGCGTCGTTACATGCGCGCCCGCCTTGTCGTCCTGCGCGAGTTGCCGGGTTATCGTCGGAATAAAGACTTGCGCCGCGGGGGCCATCAGGCTCAGACCGATCGTCGCGAAACGTTCGGCCGCGCCGAAATAGCCGACCTCCGCGGGCGTCGAGAACAAGGTCAGCAAATACGTCGACGATGCCGTCAGCACGACGGAGCCGGACGAAAAGCAGAACAGCATCGTCGACCTGCGCACGAGCGGCAGGACGCCGGAAAACGCCAGACGCGGCCAACCGAGTTGCCACGTCGTTAGACCATACGCAATGACCAGCGACGCGACGCCCGCGATCAGCAGACTCGCCAACACCCATACGGCGTCGTTCGGTCCTTTGACGAGCGCCAGCACCAGCACGAGACTCAGCGCGAAGCCGAACACTTCGATCATGATCGGCGTGCGAATCTGCTGCCGCCCCTGAAACAGCCAGCCGAGATTGCACGCCGACACGATCCCTAGCAGGGTTGCGAGCATGCCGATCAGAGGCTGCTCCGCCAACAACGGTGAGCAGAACGTCGCAACGATGCCTATGCCCGCGCCAATCACGGCGAGTGCCAGCCGCGCGCTGACATGCAGCGAATAGATCGCATTGCATTCCTGGGTCGACTGCGCTTTCGCCACCTCGCGCATGCCGACGAAGGTGAAGCCGAAGCCGACGAACATCCATATCACGTTCATCAGCGACATCGACGCGAGTACCCGCCCGTATTCGGCCACGCCAAGCACCCTGCCATAGAACGGCACCACGATCATGAGGTACACGTACCTCATGAAATAGCCGGCGTACACAAATACGATCAGGTTGGTGCTCGTTCGTCTATCCATGCCGTCCTCCTTCGCCTAGCGTCCTGCGACGCGACGGCGCGCAAGCGGGTTCGCGATATAACGCACCGCGAAATCCGACAGCGGCGAGTACGGCACGAGACACAGGCTCGACAGTACGAGGGTGCCGAGCTTCTTCTTCAGGCTCCAGAACGGATTTGCAATGATCGTGTGCAGATAGCTGCGCGAATCGCGTAGCATCCAGTGCCAACGCCTGAAAAACGTCGCGCGATAAACGGAAGAGCAGAATGTCGCTTTCTCGTGCGAAAAGTCGAGAAATGTGGCCGGTAATTCAATGTCGAGGCGGTCTTTTGCAATATTGCGCAGAATGGCCCAGCGCATGTTGAACGCGCGCGGCGCTTTCGTCAGTTGTTCCGAGTTTGCGAACGACACCGTTTCACTGCCCGCGTTATGCACACGGTAGCCGCCTAGCGACTTCGACAAGGTCGCGATCGGTCCGGTCAGCGCGACGCCATAGATCGCGTAAAAGTCCGCGCCATAGCGATTCACGCCCTCTTCGGGGACGGGGAAGATCTGCTTGAGCGCACTCACCCGGTAAGCGTTGCCAGACGCGGGCGGCGACGGATAGAGCCAACCCCCGCGCAGCAGACCGCTGCAGTCGGGGGGCGGCTCGCTATTCGGCACGTAGGCACCCGTCGACTCTCCATTGCTGTCCATCACGTCGAGGCGGAATTGCACCTTCGCCCACTCGCCGTTCTGGAAAAAGCGCATGACCTCAGTGACTGCGGATGGGTACAGCACGTCATCCGAATCGAGAAAGATCACAAACTCGGTGGTGAGCGACGCGATTGCATAGTTGTAGGCGGACACCTGTCCGCCATTTTTCTTGCACACCGACACGACGCGGTCGCCGTAGCCTTCGATGATCGCGCGTGACCCGTCGGTCGATCCATCATCGACGATCATGACCGTGGTCGCCGGATAGTCCTGCGCGAGCGCCGAGTCGATCGCCGCCGCCAGATAGTGCTCGTAGTTGTAATTGCAAATCGCAATGGTGACCTGTTTCATGATGTGTCAACGCTATCCATCAGGTTCGGTCCGCCGGCTCCCGGCGGCCGTAAAGTTCGCGAATTCTCGCTATGCCACTGCCTGCGCCGCACTCCGAACCACCAGATAAGCCAGATGTTTGGGCGGATTGTTGCCAGCACCATTCACCTTGTCGGGTACCTTGAATCGCACGTTCATCAAATCGTTGTCCCAACTCAATGCAACATTGTCCGGTGCGCTCGCCTCGCCACTCACCGCGTCGATGAAATCGGCCTTTATCGCATGCGAGCGCAGCGCCTGCAGCCCGCCGATGGAAATGTTCTGCCAGCCCGCGCTGCTGCTCACCTGCATCACCAGGTCGTTGCCGGAAACCAAAGCATTTGCAGCAACACCCGGACCGCATTGCAGCGGCTTCGAAAAACTCGCCAGATGCCCACCCACGGTTTGTCGCAACACGACCAAGCTTCGACCGGAAACGTTGTAGGTTCGTTCAGGCGGACCGGGGTGCGTGAGACGATAGGGTTCATAGCCCTCCCAGTGATAGATCATCGAGACGTACTTGTTCGGATCGTCCCAATTCCTGCCGAGCGCCCACACCGCGAAGTCGAAGAAATAGCGCGGCAAATAGTGCGGGTCTTTGATGTACTCGTTGCCGATCTCGGTTTGCCAGATGCCGCGCGCGGGACCGTTCTTCACGTACCTCTGGTACAGCGGTTCCATGTCGGCGACCGGCAAATAGTGCGTGTCTATGTAGTCGACCCAATCGAGCATGCGCTCTTTCAATTCCGGACTGCGGTATTCGAGCCAGCGGTAGAAGTTATCGAGGCCGCCCTGGTCGGGCCAGCCGCCATACACCACGTACGCGTGATAACTGCGAATGATGCGGGCGGCCGGAATATGAACCCGCTCGACGTAATCCTGCATCGCGCGTTCATACGGTTTCGAGCGTTTTTCGTCCTTGCTGAACCCTGGGCCGCGCCAGAACACCGACTGCTGCAAGCCGCCGGACAATTTTCCAGCCGCCTCGTTCCAGATCTGGAAATAGCGCAGGTTATAAGGCGGCGCCGAATACTTGCGGACCACCGCGTCGACGTACTGCTTCCATGCATCCACGTCGACGGGTGCCGAATTGTTTTCGCCCGGCACGCTCGCATTCCATCTCGGCGTAAAGCCGAGCATCAGCAGCGAACCGATTCCATTGCGTTCATTTCGCAACAGTCTGGACGGCAGGTCGACATCGTACGCCGAGCTGGTTTTGTCGATGCGCATCGGCTCGCCGCGCCGATCAGGTTGGCCCGGGCCGACCGAGTCGCGACCCCAGCTGATGCCCATCGCTCGCCACATCTCGATGTCGGCAACCGATCCGGCCCAGCCGTTCACGCCGATCAGATCGCTCATCATGCGGCCGCGCGCGCGCGCGTGCGCAGGGTCCTGTACCAACGCGAGAGCGGGCCTGATATCCGACAATGGCGCGGCCGCGCCCGCCGCCAACGCGGCGAGTGTGCGCAACGCACGTCTTCTGCCAGCACGGGTCTTCATGCGATCCATGTTCGTCGCCATCCATCGCCTAGCTCGCTGACGCGCGCGGTGCCAGTTCAGGCAGCCGCTCGCCGGTCTTTACATCGAGGATTTCAAGCACCTGTTGCGCCGCGCGCTCCCAGCGAAACTCGCGCGCATGCAGCAGCCCAGCGCTGCGGTATTGCTGGCGCAGATCGGCGTCGCTCATCATCTGCTCGATCTTTGCGGCGATGTCGTCCGCGGAGGCCGCGTCGCAGTACATCGCGGCATTCCCGCACGCTTCCGGTATCGACGTACGCGCCGACGCGATCACCGGACAGCCGCAATACATCGCTTCCAGTGGCGGCAGGCCGAAGCCTTCGTACAACGACGGAAACACGAGGCATCCAGCGTTCTCGTAGAGCCCCTTCAGCTCCTCGTCGGACACGAATCCGGCCCACACCACCTGCCGCGACTGCAGCGGATGCTCGACGCCCGCACTGCTGAAGATGCGCGGATACTGTTTTCCCACGATGACGAATTTCACGTCGCGCAGATGCCCGAGCCGCGCGATTGCGTCCAGCACGCCGCGCAGATTCTTGCGCGGGTCGAGACTGCCGACGATCACGCAATACGCGTCCTTGTTCAATTCGAGCCGTTGCAGCACCGACGGGTCGGCCACGATCCGGTCGAGATGATCCGCGCCGGGCGCCACCACTTTCACACGCGATTCGTCGATCTTCAGGTGATGGCAGATCCGCATTTTCGAATACGTCGACACCGTCAGAACGATCGGATGCGTGCGCGGCAATAGCGTGAAGACGATGCGATACCAGAGCCGGAATTTCCTCGAAAAGCCTTGCGGCACGTCGAAGACGGCCATGTCGTGAACCATCACGACCTGACTGTGCTTGAACAGCGGATTCGTATTGCACAGACTGAGCAGCGTGATCCCGCGAGCAGCGATCGGCAGCGTGATCTGCTCCCACAACGTGCCACGCAGCCACGGAAAGCGCCGCTGCGGTCTGAGCAGCGCCCCGGGCTCGACTGCATTTTGTGGCACGAACAATTCCGGTTCGTCACCGGGCGCGGCACGCATCTGCATGGCCCTCGTCAGCTCATACGCCACGCGTTGAACCCCCGTGATGGACTGCGAAGTAAACTTTCCGTTGATTGCAAAGGCCATCTGGTTCTCCGTTTTACGCCATCGCGAACGCGCATTACCGCGTTGAGGTCCCCACACGCTCAGGCGCCTCGCGGCGCTTGCTGCCCGGCGTCGTTTTCGCCGAAATCGCTGGCATAGTTCGTTTCGTAGCCGTAATTCTTCGTGCTTCGACGCAGCGGTATGCCGTTGAACACCGCGCCCGCGATGCGCCCTTCCGCGCGTTCCACCTTTCTGATCGTGTCGGCGATCTCCTCCTCGCTCTGCATACCAGAGCGCAGCACGAGCAGGGATGCGCCCGCCTCGTTCGCGACGATCGAGGCGTCGGTGACCGCGAGGAAAGGCGGCGTATCGATGATCACCAGATCGAACTGGCTCGACAGCCGCTCAAGAACATCCTTCAGGCGCGGCTTCATCAGCAGCGCGGCGGGATTCTCCGGGCGCACGCCGCACGACAGGAACGTCAATCCGTCGATGCGGGTGGAGCGCAACGCATTGCGCAGCGGCAAGCGTTCGGACAGCACTTCGGATAGGCCTCCACGATTGCTCTCGTTGAACAGCGAGGCGAGATGGCCACGCCGCATATCGGCATCGATCAGCACCACACGCTGACCGACTTCCGCGTGCAGGATCGCCAGATTTGCGGCGACGAAGCTCTTGCCGGCGGACGGCGTGGGGCCGATGACCATGACGATGTTGTTGCGTGCATGCGCGAGATCGCGCGTGACGGCGGTACGTACGCTGCGCAGCGCTTCGACCGACGCGTCGTGTGGAAAGCGCGCGGCGAGAATCCTGTTCGGAATGCCCTTATCGAGCTGAATCTCGTGCAGACTCTTCTGCAGCGGCGGATGGGCACGCCCGGTCGCTGGCGGCAGAGATTTTCGGCCTGCGGTCGCATCGCGATCGAGCAGCACTTGCTGATGGCTGAACAGAATCTCGCCAAACACCGGCACGCTCATCTGGCGCTCGACGTAGCGCGGGTCGGTCACGCCGATCATCACGTGGCGGCGCATGAAGACCAACACGACGCCGGACACGAGACCGAGCACCAATCCGCCGCCGAGCACGAGAATCGGCTGCGGCATGACCGGCATATGCGGTCTCATCGCCGGATCGAGAATATGCGCACCGCCCGTCGTGCTGGCGCGGCGCACCTGCAATTGCTCAGCCTTCTGGACCATGCCGAGATACACCGTTTCAGCCACCTTCTGCGCGCGGATCAGATCGACGCTCTCGCGCTCCGACGCCGGCATGCCGTTGAAATGGTCGGAGAATTTCGCTTTCGCTTCTTTCAATTGCGCCAGTTGCTCGTCGATGTTCTGCACCCAGCGGCTCTGCGGCGTATAGCGCTCGAGCATTTGCGTGCGCTGCAATTGCAACGTCGCGATCTGCTTGTCGAGATCGAGGCCGCCCTGCAAATAGGCTTGCGCCTCGTTGGTCGGCTGCATCGATTGCGAGTTCGAGCGGAAGCTCTTCAGCGCTTCCTCGGCTTTTCGCAGATCGGCGAGTAGACGCGGGAGTTCGCCGTTAATGAACGCGAGCGTCTGCGTGTCGTTCGATTGTCGGCTCGCCACCGCGGAGGCGAGGTATTGCTGCCCCAATGCATTGGCGACGGCAGCGGCTTTGTCCGGACTCTTGTCGCGGTACTGGATTTGCAGCAACCCCGAGTCTTTCACCTTGTCGCCGATCTTGATCAGACTCTCGAAGCGCTTGATCGCATCGAGTTCATTCCAGCGGATCACTTCGAATTTCGTGCCGGGCCGCGCAGCGAGTTCCTTCACGAGCATCGACACGCCGTTCTGCTTGACCGGCATGCCGACCGTGCCACTCGCCAGCAACTCGCCGGACGGGCCATGCAATTCGAACCCGCCATTGTCGAGCGCGGTCAAGGTCAGCTTCTCTTCCTCGAGTTCGCGCGGCACGTCGAGCGCCGCGATCTGCACGCGCTCACCGCCCCATGCATACGATTTCAGGCCGAGCCACGGCGCCGAAGGCTGTCCCGGTGTAGCAAATTTTTCGGCGATGTCGCCGAGCACCGGAAGCTTGTGCGGTTTTACCGAAATGTCGAAACGGAACTGGTCGATCACCGGCTGCAACACCGACCGGCTTTCCATCACCGCCATTTCCGTTACCGACGACGGCGTCGGAGGCGGCAACAGTTCCTGGTTTTGCAACGCAAGTCCGAGCGCATTCGGCTCGGGCGGGTCCACACGAACGATTACGTCAGCGGAATAGATGGGGGTGGCAATCAGAAGATACGCGACCGCGAGCGTGAGGACGACGACCGTCGTCACCACGATCTCCCAGATGTGGTCACGCATTAGCGTAAGCATCCCGCTGGCACTGAGTTGTCTGCGCTCGGTATCAACAGCGGGATAGAGCGAGTTTTGCGGATAGTAATCCACCGGTCTGATCCTTGCAGGTTGATGAAACAAAGCGATCGACGATCGCTTTGCGTCGCCACGTCGCTATTTATGCCGCCGGCCGGATAGACCCTGGATTGGCTGGCAGCACGGCGAAGCGACGTGCTGTGTCGGGTTAGGTCGGGGAGCCGTGTTCGGGACCTCTCGAACCACGGAAGGCTACACACCTATTGCTTATCCACCGCGGCATTGCCGATTGTTCTTCTCACGAATCAGCGAATGCGGTACCCGCCATTCACGTAATCCGCGATTGACAATTTCTCTCTCGATGTTGCGGTGAAGCATAGTCCGCAAAGGATCGGGGCATTCGCCGGCGGCCCAAAGTAAGGTGCTATTGGCCGATAATGCGGAGCCTTTTACAAATGAAACAGATGCTGGAAAGCCTTGTTGCGATCTGCAATTGCTGTAACAGAGTTATACGATAGCCGCCGAACATCGCGACAGAACGCCAAATGGGCGGTTCGCGTGCAAAGAATGCCGTTGATATCCCGCAAATCGTGCCGAATCCACGCTGCTCGGCGCATTCCGCCGATGCCTTGGCTTGTCGCCTGCAAAAATCGCGCTAATCGTGCTGGAAAAAAATTCCGCCCAACGTTAATTAGTAGCACGCAATTTAGCGAATAGTGAGGTAAGAATTTCTCGAATCTTGACGATTACGCCAAAACACCCGCGCATGCCGGCCAAGCTCGTCCGACAGAATTCGATGCGCTAATCTCAATGCGTAGATTTTCCTGTCTGGAGAAGCTGGCGTGATGAAGCACATTGGTCTATTCGTCTTTCAGGATTGTTCGATGGCAAGTACCGGCGCGATCGGCGACGCGTTCCGGCTTGCCAATGAGTTCAAGAGAACGGCTGGCGAAGAGGCGCCATACCGGTTTACCGTGGTATCCGATGGCGGTGGTCTGGTGACCAGTTCTTCGGGCATATCGATCTGGACGCAAGGCCTCGAACGTTATTGCCTCGCGGATTTCCACGCGTTCTTCGTGGCCTGCCGCGACGTCAGCGAAGTGGCGGAATCCAACGATCGGTTTCTGTCGTGGATCTCACTGCAAGGATCGATCGCATCTTTCGGCATGCAACAGGGTGCGAATCTCGCCGTCGTCTGCAACGATCCGCTGCAATCGATCGTGCCGATTTTTCTGTTCGACGACAGCGGTGATGCCGCGCGCACGCAAAGCAATGTGACGCCGACCGATCTCGCGCTCGCGCAGATCGAACGCGACATCAATACCGACACGGCCCGCAAAATCGGCCGCATCCTGCAAACCGGCTACGCCGAGAGGAGCCGTTCGGAGCTCGACGACGTCAATATCACGACGACGACCGAGAAGATTCGCGAATCGGCGCGCTGGATCAAGGAGAACTACAGCAAGGCTATTTCGGTTGCCCAGGCGGCCGAGTCGGTGGCAATGAGCAAGCGCAATTTTCAGCGCCGTTTCAAATGCGAGTTCGGCATGACGCCACTCGAATATCTGCTGCGCACACGCTTCGAGATCGTTCGCTCGATGCTGAAGAACACCGATTTGCCGGTCGATAAGATCGCGCGTCGCTGCGGAATGGGCGACGGTAATCGGCTCGGGCGGCTATTCAAGGAGCGCTATGGCATGTCGCCGACGCAATTCCGCGCGCAACAGCATGTGGACGCGGAAGAACGCTGGCTGACACCGGAGGAAAGCTGGAGTGCCGCGACCGAGATGTTGCGGCAAGCGCCGCTGACGCTTTGATTTCAATTCCCTGTTACTCCGAGCACGACTCGTCGGCTCGACCGCAAAAGGGATAAGAACATGACGATCATCAAAACCGCCGAACTGGCCGCGGAGGACGTGGCCGTCGCGCCGGAAAACGTGGCCGCCCTACAATCCGTTGACAGTGCCGTGGCTGCGTCCTGCGAGCGGCCGGGCCTGCGCGCAGGCGCGCATTTCGCGCAGAAGCAAGCGCCATCTACCGTGAGAAAGATCAAGGAAGCGGCGAAAACCTTATTGCCGGATGCCCTTTTCCTAAGCCTGTTACATCACAAACGCACTGGCCGTTATCCTAATCTGATTCGTCCAGTGACGTTCAATGAGAAGATCCTGCAGCGCAATCTTCACCCTGATCCTCGCTATATCGAGCTGACCGACAAGCTGCTGGTGCGGAACTATATTGCCCGGAAGATCGGTGACAAGCATTTGATACCGCTGATCGCAGCGCCCGATGTATTCACGCCCGAAGTGTTCGACGCGCTGCCCGATGCTTTCGTAATGAAAGCCAATCACGGCAGCAGCTTCGTCGAAGTGGTGAGAAACAAATCGGAGACCTCGTTCGACAAGCTGCAGAAGCTTGCCGACCAGTGGTTGCGCACCGAATTCTATTACGTTGGGCGCGAGCGGCACTATCGGTCGATCGAGCCTCGCGTCTTCTTCGAGAAGCTGCTGCTCGATCAGCGCGGCCAGATTCCGGCGGATCTCAAGATGCACTGCTTCGGCGGTCGGCCTGGGGGGCCGATAATCTATATCCTCGTGATCTCCGACCGGTTCGGCACCGCTACGCACGGCGACGTGTACGACGTCGACTGGAATCACCTCGATATCGCAATCGGCGACTACAAGCGCAGTGGGGCACCAGGTCCGCGCCCGCCGAATCTGGATGCCGTGCTCGATATCGCGGTCCGTCTGTGCGAAGACTTCGACTATGTGCGAGTGGACCTGTACGCGCCGGACGACCGCGTTTATTTCGGTGAACTGACATTTACGCCCGGTGCAGGCGTGCTGCCCTTCACGCCGGACAGTATCGATTACGAGTGGGGCAAGCTGATGGCTTGAATCCGCTTTCATTCGCGGCGTTTGGATTCCACCATCGAGCCGGGGCGGCGCGCGCCGCTCCCCCATCAAGCCGGCGACATGCCGTTTTGCAGCTTTGCGCCGTCGGCCTCGCGCGAGACCAGAAACGTCAGCAACGCCTGCGCCGCTTCGCGGTGGCGCGCCGCCGTGCAGATCGCGGCGGTGAAAGTCGTGGTGGACTGGATGGCGGCAGGAAGCTCGCCGAGCACGTCGATACCGGGCACGTGAATCAATTCGCTCATCTGCTGAAAGCCGAGCGCGACTTCTCCGCGCGCGACGAGCGTGCCGACCGGCACACCCGGCGGCGCCTTCACGATACGCGAAGCGATCTGCCCGGCAATGCCCCAGCGTTCGAACAGCTTCAGCAGATGCGTGCCGCTCGGCCCCGTCGAGTAACCGATGCTGCGCGCACCGAGAATCGCGTCGCGCAGCGCCGCTTCGGTCGCGATGTCCGGGTGTGTCGCTCCGGCCGCGACCGCGACCGCGATGCCCGAGCGCGCGAGCCCAACGCGGCTCGCCGCTTCGACGCAACCCGTCACCATGAGCCGCTCGATCGCGTCTGCTGCGAGCACGACGATATCGAAGACTTCGTCATCCTCGACCCGGCGCGCCGCATCGACGCCGCCGACCGATTCGATCGTGACGCCCTGACCGGTGCGCCGCTCGTACGACGCGGCGAGTTCGGCGAGCACCTGGCGCGTGGCCATCGACGAAATGCCGGTGATCGGCGCGCGCACGGCTTGACCATTGATCTCTGCGACCACGCGTGTCAGTCCTTGTAACGCAGTCCAGCCTGCTCGAGCGGCCCGCGCATGTTGTACATATCGAGACCCAGCACACCGGAGGCGAGTTTCGCGCGCTTCTCGGCTTCGTTCGCCTCGCGCGCCGCGGCCTTGTCGAGCACCGCTTGCGCGGCGGCCGCCGGCACCACGACCACGCCGTCGTCATCGGCAACGACGACGTCGCCCGGCGTGACCAGTGCGCCCGCACACACGACCGGAATGTTCACCGAGCCGAGCGTCGCCTTGACCGTGCCCTTCGCGGAAATCGCCTTGCTCCAGACCGGGAAGTTCATTTCGGTCAGCACGCCGACGTCGCGCACACCGGCGTCGATGATCAGCGCATGCGCGCCGCGCGCCTGGAAGCTGGTTGCAAGCAGATCGCCGAAGTAGCCGTCGGTGCTCTCCGCGGTGACCCCTGCGACGACGACGTCGCCCGGCCGGATCTGTTCGGCCGCGACGTGCAGCATCCAGTTGTCGCCCGGTTGCAGCAGCACCGTGACGGCCGTGCCGCTCGCGCGCGCGCCGGTATAGATCGGACGCATATACGGCTGGAGCAAGCCCGTGCGGCCCATGGCTTCATGCACGGTGGCCGAACCGAGCGCGCCGAGTTTCGCGGCCACGTCCGCATCCGCGCGCTGGATGTTGCGATACACGACTCCGATTTCATACATGATTACAGCCCCTTCGTTTTCAGCAAGGCATCGAGACGCGGATAGACGCGCCGCGCGTTGCCTTCGTAGATCTTGTAGCGCTGCTCCGGATTCATATCCGCGGCTTCAACGTAGCGCTTCGTGTCATCGAAATAGTGGCCGGTTTCCGGATCGATGCCGCGCACCGCGCCGATCATCTCGCTCGCGAACAGGATGTTGTCCACGGGAATCACGCGCGTGAGCAGATCGATGCCCGGCTGATGATAGACACAGGTGTCGAAAAACACGTTGTTCAGCAGATGGTCCTTCAGCAACGGCTTCTTCATTTCCTGCGCGAGGCCGCGGAAACGACCCCAGTGATACGGCACCGCGCCGCCGCCGTGCGGAATTACGAACCGCAGCGTCGGGAAATCACGGAACAGGTCCGAGGTCAGGCACTGCATGAACGCGGTGGTATCCGCATTCAGGTAGTGCGAACCGGTGGTGTGGAAGCACGCATTGCAGCTCGTGCTTACGTGAATCATCGCGGGAATGTCGTACTCGACCATCTTCTCGTAGATCGGGTACCACGAGCGGTCCGACAGCGGCGGGCTGGTCCAGTGGCCGCCCGATGGATCGGGATTCAGGTTGATCGCGACATTGCCGTACTGCTCGACGCATTTGACGAGTTCAGGAATACAGGTGGCCGGATCGACACCCGGACTTTGCGGCAGCATCGCGGCCGGCACGAAGTTCTCGGGAAACAGCTGGCTCACGCGAAAGCACAGTTCATTGCAGATCGCGGCCCACGTGCTGGAGACTTCGAAGTCACCGATGTGATGCGCCATGAAGCTCGCACGCGGACTGAAGATCGTCAGATCGAGGCCACGCTCACGCATCAGTTTCAACTGGTTGTTTTCGATCGACTCGCGCAGCTCGTCGTCGCTGATCTGCAATTCCGACACCGCCGGCATCTCGGACGGACTCTTGATGCCTGCGATCTGGCGGTTACGCCACGCCTCCAACGCTTTGGGCGCGGTGGTGTAGTGGCCGTGAATGTCGATGATCACCGTGATTCCTCAGTAGATGAATTTAACCAGCGGCGCGCGCGAACCGCACGCGCGCCACGTACCTGCGTGCGTCAATGCGCGGTATTCGGCTGCGCAGCCGTACCGGTGCCGCCCGCGCGCTGGCTCACCAGGATGGCGATCGCGGCGAGCGTAGCGGGGATCGCAAGCATGGCGAGGATCGCGCCGAACTGCCAGCCGAAGCCGAGCAGCGCGCCGCCGATCGCCGAGCCGAAGATGCTGCCGAAGCGGCCCATGCCGAGCATCCAGCTCACACCGGTCGCACGCGCAACGGTCGGGTAGCGGCCGGGCGCAAATGCGTTCAGACCGGTTTGCGCGCCGCTCATGCAGAAGCCCGCGGCAAACACCAGCAATGCGAGCGACGACGACATCGCGCCGATGTAGCCGAGCCCGAGCACGCACACTGCGCCGCCGATATACGCGGCGCTGATGACCGGCGCCGGACGCGCCTTGTCCATGACCCAGCCGACCAGCACCGCGCCGATCGTGCCGCCGATCTGGAACATCGCCGTGATGTTGGCCGCGGTGGTGACCGACAGACCCGCATCCTTCATCAGCGTCGGCAGCCAGCCGGTCAGCAGATAAATCACGAGCAGGCCCATGAAATACGTGACCCACAGCGCGATCGTCATCGAGCCATAGCCTTGCGAGAACAGCACGCCGATCGGCTTGCGCGTCGGCAGCGGCGGTTCGTTCGACACGAACACTTCATTGCCGGTGAAACGCACGCCGCACACCCGGCCGAGCACCTTGCCGATACGCTGCGCAGGCGCGCCGCGCACCGCGAGCAAACGGGCCGACTCGGGCAGCAGCCAGATCTGGAACGGGATCAGCACGAGCGGCAGCGCGCCGCCGAAAATCAGCACCGAGCGCCAGCCGTGAACCGGAATCAGCCAGCCGGCCGCGAAGCCGATCAATGCCGAGCCGAGATTGAAGCCCGTGAACATCACGGTGATCAGCAGCGCGCGCTTGCGTTGCGGTGCGTACTCGGACAGCAGCGTCGTCGAGTTCGGCATCGCCGCGCCGAGGCCGACACCGCTCAACAGACGCAGCGCCGCCATCGAAAACGACGATTGCGTGAACGCAGTCGCGATCGTAAACACGCCGAACAGAAACACCGACGTAATCAGCACCCACTTGCGGCCGATGCGGTCCGATGCCGGACCCGCGAACAATGCGCCAATCACGAGACCGATCGGCGCCGCACTCATCACGAGACCGAATTCGGGACGCGAAATACCCCAATCATGAATGATGGACGGTGCGACGAAACCCATGATCGCGACGTCCATGCCATCGGCGGTCACGATCAGAAAACACAGCACTACCAGCAGCCACTGGTAGGGCGAGATCGGCCGTTCATCGATGAACTTCTTGATATCAATTCTGTTACCGCTGGTAGTACTCATCAAAACTCTCCTGTCTCCTTCAATGGCCTCATCGCGCGCTCGACGCGGGTTGCTTCGCAAAGTGCGTCGTAACCATCGTGGCGATGGGGCCCCTGCACGCCCTACTCAAACAACTGGCGTGACGGTACGTTTCGTCCTTCGCGGGCCAAAGCGCGGGTTAACCATATGGTCGAAGCGAGTATCCGCACTTTCAGCGTTCCGCATAGCATCGTCGAAGTCTGTCCGATTCGCGCAAAGCGGCACCGGACCGGCGTTCGACCTAGGCCCACCGCCCTTCGAAGCGGCCTTGCCGAACGCCAGTTGGTACGCCAACTGATAAACAAAACAGATGACGCGGGAACGAACTCGCATAGAACGGCAGCGCGACGCCCCGCTTTTGCGATCGACGTGAATGCGCCGCGCTGGCAGCGGATTTGCCCCACGACAAAAGGGCTCAAAAGAAAAAGCGGATGACCATGCCACGGCCATGCAGCTTCGGAATGAGCCGGCCTCGCGGACCGGCTCGTACTCAGTTAGCGCTCTGTGCGAGACCCGGTTCAGGGCGCCGCGACACCGCGCGTCGCCGGCGTATAAGGCGTGTAGAAGCTCGAACCCGCCCACGTACGCGAGGCTGCCGTGTAGAGCGGTGCGCCTTGCGTGTAGTTCGCGCCGTCGTGCCAGTCGCCCGAACCGGTGTACTTCGCGACCGCCGGGTACGGATAGACCGGACGCGAAGCCGTTACGTTGTTCGACGAATCGGTCTGATACGTCATCACCGAAGTCGGCACCTTGGATTCTTCGACCCAGTTGGTGATCTTCGACACGAGGTCGATATTCGGGTTGCCTTCGCCGCCACCGCAGTGGCCGACGCCCGGCACCAGATACAGCCGCGCGAACTGGTCGACGCTCGACGTGCCCATCGTGTTCTGCATCGCCTCGTAGTACTGGATCGTAAACAGCGGCGAGATGTGCTGATCCGCCCAGCCGTGCCACAGGATCAGCTTGCCGCCGGCAGCGTTGAACGCGGACAGGTCCGGGCTCGTCGCGTCGATGAACGGATGGTTCGCCTTCAGATAAGTCGGGTAGAAGCTGGCGTCCTGGTAGCCGAAGGTGTCGATGGTCGGCATCGTCGGCGAGCCCGTGAAGATCAGGTTGTACGCGCCCGTCACGATCGAATAGCTGAACAGCTTCGTCACGGAAACCGGTGCATCCGTCGAGTTCGACGTCGGCACTTCGACGCCAACCCAGTTCGCTTCCGAACCGTACTGCGGCGAACCCGCGAGCATGTACTCGCCGGTCGTCGCATCGGTCGGACCGCTGTAAATGGCCTTCGCTGTCGTGACTTCAGCCGCGGTCAGGCAGTTGCTGGTGCTCGTCGCGCCGCTCGCGCACTGGATCGTCGCGGGATCGAAATGGCAGGTACGCGGATCGGCGATCAGGCCATCGGCCGCGCCGCTGCCGCCGCCGCACGCCGCCGCGACAGCTTTGTGCAGCAGCGTCGCCTTGTCGGCATACAGAATCGCATTGCCGGCGCTGGTGCCGGTCGTGCTTTGCGACTTCACGCTCCAGCCGTGATACAGCGAGTTCTGGATCTGGAAGTGCGCAGCCGGCGCGCCCGCGACGATACCGTCGTAGTCGGTCGGGTAACGTTGCGCGGCCATCAGCGCTTCGCGGCCGCCGTCCGAGCAGCCGATGAAGTACGAATACTTCTGCGTCTGTCCGTAGTAAGCCTTGATCAGTTTTTTCGCGGCGAGCGTCGTGATGTGCTGACCGCGATACGCGAAGTCAGCCTGCTTTTGCGGGTCCGTGGTCCAGCTCGAATCCTGGCCCGAGTGACCCATGTCGGTCGCCGCCGTCACAAAGCCGCCCTGCTGCACGAGCGGGCACTGGTAGGAGAAGCTGAACGAGCTTTGCCGGGTCGGGTCGCTCAGGTTGCCGCACAGACCGCCGCAACCGAGTTCCGCGAAGCGCTGCGTCCATGTGCTGACCGGCAGAGCGACTTCGAACGTGTTCGACGGAGCGAGCGTGCCCTTCACCGTACAGAACGCGACCGTCGCGCCGTTGACCGTTGCGTTGGTCACGGTCGCCGAGGTAATCGTACTACCGGCGCCGCCGATGTCGGTGATATCGATTGAAGCGAGCTTCGAGCAATCGACGACCGGTTGCACGGCTGCCAATGGCGTGTACGTGAGCGTGCCGCCACCGCTACCGCCGCCGCATGCGGCGACGATCGCGGCCGTCGCGCAAACGCCGACGAACGTCAGCAGTGAAACGCCGCGCGCCTTGATGCGCGACAGCAACTTCAGGGGTTGCAGTGTTCTCATACTTGTTCTCCTGCGTGGTTGTCACGGTCCACTATTGGGCCCGCGCATGTGCTCGCGGTGCGCATCACGCATTCACGATGCGTGACGCATGTCTTCTTCACCTTCATCGATTCAAATCTCCTCTTTTATTACTTCGGCTTTTAGAAACGTCTTCGTTCTTCTGGTCGCGGCGGTGCGCTCGCACAGGCTCGCCGGATTTTGACGCGACGTTAGCCAGACGGTGAATGACAGGAAATCGCGGGTTAACCACAAGGATCAGCGATATCGGCGGCTCTCCGATGCGCTCGCACGTCCAACTCGATGACGCTCGACACCGCGCTCGAACCGATGGCACAAGGAATGACAGGCGGCGCCGCAAACCGATTCGACCGTGTGCCGCTATCTCCTACGGTCGCACGCAATAATTTGTTTAGATGCGAAAAGAAACAAATTGGAATCGGTAGTCGGTAGCACTATGAGTCGCCAACGACTTCCGCGAAGTGATGACGCGAGAAAGCAGAAAAGTACTGCTTCTATGCGATGCAACGACAACGACAGCCTCCGCGCGCGTGATCTCATAGAGAAGAACAAGACGTCAATCTCGGCTATTGCCAGGTTGTGGCATGAACCCAACGCCATCTCCACTCGCGTTGCGAATCAACGCGAAGAGCTTTCTGTTTTGTTTATTGACGCGTTGTCGTGACATTTGCGCTTCTTACACCTTCCATTCTCCTGCTTTACGACGAGCAAACATCACGTTGCCGCGACGCAAACGCAAATCTTTTATTTTTCAATGAGCTATCACGCATAGTCGGAAATGAGACAGTCAGAGCGCCGCCTCGCGAGTTCGCGTAAACCCCGCGATGTCGGAGAGCCCGCATTTCAATCAGCTGCATTTTTCGGTCCGGCTGCGCTACTTCCTCCGCAACATCGCGCCGACTATATTGAGCGCCGTTCACACCTCCCCTTCACCAATACGGCCATAGCCATATGACTTCGCTTGGCATGACGAAATATCAAAACGAGATCATTTCAATGAAGAAGACGCAGATCGCGCTCGCCATTTTCGCGGGTGCCTTGATGTCGACGGCAGCACACGCGCAAAGCAGCGTCACGCTATTCGGCCTCATGGATACCGGCGTTACGTATGTGAATAACCAGGGTGGCAAACACAACGTGAAGATGGATGACGGCGTCAATGGACCGAACCTGTGGGGCATGAGAGGCACAGAAGATCTCGGTGGCGGCACCAAGGCCATCTTCGAGCTCGTGAACCAGTACCAGCTGAACAACGGGCAATTCATGCCCAATTCGAGCCTGTTCAGCCGTCTTTCGTACGTGGGGCTCGTCGACGATCGCCTCGGCAAGTTCACGCTCGGTAATCAGTATGACTTCATGACGGACTCACTATTCGCAGGCGGCAACGATCCTGCCAACGTCTCCGGCCACTTCTACTCATTCCGCGCGGGTCCGTTCCAGAAACTCGCTCTGCCGCAGAATCCGACCGGCGCGTTCGACTGGGATCGCATGGCCGGCGTCAGCCTCAATAACTCGGTCAGATACGTGTCGCCAGTGTTCGGTGGATTCAGCGCGGGCGCGATGTATGGCTTCGGCAACGTGGCGGGCTCTATCGGCGCGGGCAATTCGACCAGCTTCGCGCTCAACTACGCGGCGAATTCCTTCGGCGCCAACGCCGCCTACACGAACGTAAAGTACTACACGGCCGGTTCCCCGCAGGTCAGCGTGCGCAACTGGGGGCTCGGCGCGCACTACGGATTCGGCTCATGGTTCACCAACGCGCTGTTCACGACCGTGCACAACTCGGCGAACGGCGGCTCGGTCTATGAAGGCTCGGTCGGGGTGCAGTACCAGTTCACATCGGCACTCGCCACTGGCGCGTCGTATATGTACATGAAGGGCAATTCGGTCGTCGACAACAATCACGCGCACCAGATCGCGGCGATCGTCGACTACTCGCTGTCAAAGCGCACGAGCGTCTACGTGATGGGTCTGTATCAGCGCGCAAGCTCCGGCGGCTTCGCGCAGATCAACGGCATGAATAGCGCGGACGGCGCATCGAGCGGCCAGACCCAGGCTATCGCACGGGTCGGCTTGCATACGCACTTCTGACACCGGAAACCGTCGAAGAGTTGGAGACGATCGCACGCACGTTCGATACGCCGCTGCTCGTGAACATCGACGAAGGCGGGCGCACGCCGCAACTGACGCCGGCTGAATTGCAGAAGCTCGGTTTTTCGATTGCGATTTATCCGGCATCGGGCTTTCTGGCGGTCGCGAAAGCGCTGCAGGATGTCTACGGCCAGATCAAGGCGCAGCGCGGCACCAGGCACGTGGAAAATACCATGTACCCATTCTCCGAAATGTGCAAGTTGATGGGCTTCCCAGCGGTATGGCAGTTCGACCGTGAGCACGCCGAATGACGACGGGCTGACAAAATATTACGTTTTTTGCCGTGCTAGACGCGTAGCATATCGGGGGCATGTCCCGCGAGCGCCCCCACTCGCATTCGTCATTCAACCGCGGAGATTTCGGAAATGAGTATTTTTGGTGACATCGTGCACAAGCTGTTCGGCAAAGCGAAGCCGGACCAACCTCCCCCCGCGACGGAAGCCACCCCCGACCCGGCCGCCGCGCAAGCCGCGACGCCCAACGCGCCCGCCGCACCCGCACCGCTGACCGACGTCGACGTGGCCGCCGTGATGGATCAACTCGTCAGCGAAAGCGGACAGACGTTGAACTGGCGAACGTCGATTGTCGACACGATGAAGGCGCTCGGCGTCGACAGCAGTCTCGAACACCGCAAGCAGCTTGCGCAGGAATTGAAGTACAGCGGGGATATGAACGACTCAGCGAGCATGAACATCTGGCTGCACAAGCAGGTGATGCAGGCGCTCGCTGCAAACGGCGGCAAGCTGCCGCCCGATCTGGCAAGCTAGGCACGACAAAGCAGGCGTCTCGCAGAAAGCGAAGCGCAGCGCAGTGGAAGTCCCGCAGTAAAAATCAATCGCTCAAACGAAGTTGCCCGGTCGAATCACTGAACCGGGCAACTCGGACCTTCTCGGCGCGGCAAACAATGCTCGCGCAATCGGCTGGCAAAAAACGCGCATTGCACGCGCCCTGGACAGCACGATTGCCGTCAGCCCACGTATTCAAACGCGGCTGACCGAACAGATTGCGATGGAATATACGCGGCTATTGCGCCGCGGTGAGCTTGAGTCCCGGCCGGAGTGGCTGGGGAGGCTCCAGAGGAGCCTTGCGTTCGTCCGATACCTGTTCGATTCCCTTTCTCGTAACTTCTTCGAGGAAGGTCAGGCGAGCCCGATAGTAATCGGCACGCAGCTGTGCGTCGAGCACAAGCTGTTCGGCCTGAAACAGTTCCATGCGCAAGTTGTTCAGCGCACGTTCGGCCTGTTTCTCGGGAGTAGGAGCATGTTGTGAAGCCCAGTTAGCAAGCCACCTTATCATGGTGAATCCCTCCTTGAGTTCAATGCTCTGCTGCGACAAAGGCTATCAAATAATGGACGCGGCGTGTGTTAAATCGTTACAGGCGTTGCAAGCTGCACTACTGATACCACAACCCGCGCGACAAGAAAAAAGCCCGCACAGCAAAGGCGGGCAATCCCACTCTCTTTGAAAGCGTGTCACGAGGATGACACGCCACAAGTTTAACCGTCATGCAACCCGCACCTACGTGTGCTGGCGATCAGTTCCGCACGAATATATCGATCGCCATTGAATCTATTGAAGCGCCGCCACGTTTTTCGCAATGGCCCGCGCAAACTGCGCGATCTGCCGGCCCTGCTCGATCAGATCCATCGCCAGCCGGAACGTGACGACGTCCGTCTTGTCGGCCAACTGAAGCTTCGCGAGCACGACCTGACGCGCGGTCGCGGCGAGTTTCTCGATGCCGGCTTTCGCGTCGATGACCTTCGCGACTTCCGCCGGGTCGGGCGCCTCGATCGTGCGGATCGCCTGCTCGAGATTGCGGATCACCGCCGCGGAAAACTGCGTGGTCGCCGCATCGCGCAGGCGCAACAGGTCGATCTGCTGCGTCATTCGCTGCTGCGCGACGCTCAGCAGCGTCGTGCCGACAATGCCGCTGATGCTTTCGAGGTGGCTCGTGACCTGCGTATAGCCGACCATCTGCTGACCTTCCTCCTCCGAGTGTTCTCCCTTCGACAGGCGGCCGATATATTGAAGAATCTCGAAGGAGAGCCGATCGCTCTCCTTGTCCTTATCAAGCATCTGATTGATCTCTTCCATCGTGCCCGTCGACACCATCTGGGAGCCGCGTTGCACGACTTCGAGCACCTGCATGCCGAGCCGGGTCAGCTCGATGCGCACGCGCTGCAATCCAAGCGCCGGCACCGTCAATACCGACTCGTCGAGATACTGCGGATCGCCCGCGGGTTTGGCGGGCTTCGCGCGCTGCGGCACGATCAGTTGCGCGAACCGCGCGATGGGACCGGTAAACCAGATCAGCAGCAGCGTATTTGCGACGCTGAACAAAGTATGCACATTGGCTACCTGGCGCGGCGCCTCGGCCGCGAGGCGCTCGAGGCCCTGCAGGTCCGGATGCGACGGCGATATCCAGCGCACGAATTCCGCCATCTGAGGAATCAGGAAGAGCGCGATCCCGACGCCGAGCACATTGAACACCAGATGCACGACGCCCACCTGCACCGCTTCCGGTGGCTTGCCGATCGATGCCAGTAAGGCCGTGCCGCAGGTGCCGACATTCGCGCCGAGAATCAGCGTGATGGCGGCGTCGAGGGGCATCAGGCCCTGCCCGCTCAGCGCAATTACGACCGCGAGCGTCGCCGCCGAGCTTTGCACGATCGCGGTGAAGACCGCCCCCACGATGACCCCGACGAGCGGATTGCGCATGTCCTGCATCGCGTCGATGAACGGCTGGTACGTGCGCAATGGATGCGTGGACTCGCCCATCAGTTGGATGCCCATGAACAGCAGGCCTAGCCCCATCACGACGCGGCCGATCTGCCGCAGCAGTTCGCGCGGAGCAAACGCGTGCAGCACGAAGCCGATCGAGAGCATGTAGGGCGTCAGACGCGAAACGTCGAAGGCGATGATCTGCGCGGTGATGGTCGAGCCGATGTTCGCGCCCATGATCATCGGCACCGACTGGGCAAGTGTCATCAGCCCGGCGGACACGAAGCCGACCATCAGCACCGTCGTGATGGTCGATGAGTTCAGCAACGCGGTCACGATGGCACCCGCCAACACGCCGCGAAACCGGTTCGCGGTCAGCACGCCGATCAACGACTGCAACTTCGAGCCCGCGATCGCCTTAAGCCCGCCGGTCAAGAACTCCAGCCCGAGAAGAAACAGCGCGAGGCCGCCGATCAACAGCCCGAAGATCCCAAGGATGTTCAACTTGTCGGGATCGATGTCAGCAAGATAATCAGCCATCCTGATGTGCCTCTGATGATCACACAAATAGATGCGGGAGCAAGGGACGGCTTCGCTCCCGGGATCGACGATCCGTGCCGGCGGTCTGCCGCGCTGTGTCCGGGGCAGCTACTTAAGGCTAACGCTAAGGGTATGAGGAAGACGGCGCGCAGGCAAGGACAGGAAAGCGGCCGGCGGCATCGGGACCGCGGAGTTCGCAAAGCATTCAACCGTCAATCAAGATAATTCATTGCCTCGTCAAACAACGATTCCGGCATCCGATTTGGCAGTTAACCCGTAGGTGAAAATGCCCATCGTCCCGGCCGTTTGCCGCTGCCAATAATAGGTCCATCCTCCAATCAAACTTGCTCAACTCACCCCCAAACAAGAAGGAGGACTTATGGCAAATCGTGTTGCATACGTAACCGGCGGCATGGGTGGCATCGGAACCGCCATCTGCCAGCGCTTGCACAAAGAGAACTACACCGTCATTGCGGGCTGCGGACCGAACTCGACGCGCAAAGCCCGATGGCTGGAAGATCAGAAAGCGCTCGGCTTTAACTTCATCGCCTCGGAAGGTAACGTCGCGGATTGGGAGTCCACCGCCAAAGCGTTCGAGAAGGTCAGGACGGAAGTGGGCGAAGTCGACGTGCTCGTCAACAACGCGGGCATCACGCGCGACGGCATGTTCCGCAAGATGACCTACGAAGACTGGCAAGCGGTGATCGACACCAATCTCACGAGTCTGTTCAACGTGACCAAACAGGTCATCGAGAGCATGGTCGGCCGGGGCTTTGGGCGCATCATCAACATCTCGTCGGTCAACGGCCAGAAAGGCCAATTCGGGCAGACCAACTACTCCACCGCCAAGGCCGGCATTCACGGCTTCACGATGGCGCTCGCGCAGGAAGTGGCCACCAAGAACGTGACGGTCAACACCGTGTCGCCCGGCTATATCGGCACCGACATGGTCAAGGCCATCCGTCCGGAGGTGCTGGAAAAAATCGTCGCGACGATTCCGGTACGGCGTCTCGGTACGCCGGAAGAGATTGCGTCGATCGTCGCGTGGATCGCGTCGGATGAAGCGGGCTTTGCGACCGGAGCGGATTTCTCGCTGAACGGCGGTCTGCATATGGGCTAACGGGAACGGCGCCGCGTGTGACGCGGCGCAGCCGTGTTCCGTTATCGACGTTGTCAGGTTCCGTGATGGTTTAGCGGCCCGGCGCAAGCCGGCCGCCTCAGTGAGCATATGACCAGAAAAGCGAGCCCTACTCGCGCCGCACCCGCGAAGTCGCCGCGCACCCGCCCGAAGGCGATGCTGCGCCCGATCGTGCCTGCCAAAGCAGGCGAAATCTCGCTCGACTATCACATGACGCTCGAAGCATTACGCAGCGGCGTCGCCAATCAATATCACGTCGGCAGCATGGCGCAGGCCATTTACATGGCGATGCTGCTGAATCAGCGCGGCTATGGTTCGGCCGTACCCGAGCTGTTTCGCGACGCGGAGGGCGTGATTCTGCGCTGCCGCCAGGCGGGACTCCAAACCGGCATCTGTGTGGTCGATCACGACGCCTACGCGCTGCTCGGTCAGGTCCTCACGCTCTTCGATCAGCAACTCGCGGTGACGCCAGTGGGAGAGTTGATCGCGGTCAACGCGAAGCTGAAGACCCTGTTCAGCGCCGCCAATGGCCACGGTGACGTCGACAGCGGGAACACCGCATAACGACGCGTATTGGCATTTACTTGTGCAATGCGCCGCGCACATCAGATACATCGTTTCGCGTGACCGGTCCGGCCGCATTTCCCCATGTGGTTCGAACAAAGGTGAGCACACGGGCCATTTCCGTGTCCGTGAGCTTGCCGGCGAAAGACGGCATCTTGTGCGACTCCGGTCCCGACTCGGTATGCGGACTGCCGCCGCCCTCGACCAGCAACCGCACCAGTGACGCGCTCGATGCCGACAGCACCGCGGGGTTGCCCGCGAGGCGCGGGTATTTATGCGGCACCCCGGCCCCGTCCATCTGATGACAGCGCGCGCAATACGACGCATAGATGCCCGCGCCGGGTCTTTCCACATCGCCGGTTTTCAGCGCCTGCACGGTTTGCTGCGCGGCGCTGGAGCGTGCGTTGAAATTGCCGCTCGGCGCGTGCGACGGCAGGCTCTTCAGATACGCGGCGATCGCCGCGAGATCGTCGTCGTTCAGGTACTGCGTGCTGTCTTCGACGACCTGCACCATGCTGCCGAACGTGACGAGTCCGCCGCCGTGACCGTGTCGCAGGAAGTCGACGATGTCGGCCGCGGAACTTCGGCCGAGCCCCGAGCCTGGGTCGGCGCTCAGGTTCGGCGCAAACCAGTGGTCGTTGGTGCCACCCGTCAGATAGGCCGATGCCGACTCGTCGTAGCCGCGCTCTTCGTAGGCAGGTCCACGCGGCGTGTGGCAGGCGCCGCAATGGCCAAGCGATTGCACCAGATACGCACCGCGATTCCACTGCGCGTCATGTTTCGCATCGGCCTTGAACTGGCCTTTCGGTGCGAACACCCAATCCCAGAACATCAACACCCAGCGCTGATTGAATGGAAACGGCAAGCGCGTTTGCGGGGCCGGCACCGCGACCGGTTGCACGCCGTGCATGAAGTAGGCGTAGAGCGCGTGCATGTCGTCGTCGGTGATCTTCGCGAACGACGGGTACGGCATCGCCGGATAAAGCCGCTTGCCCCCGGGCGCGATGCCCTCGCGCAACGCGCGCGCGAAGTCGTCATAGCTATAACGGCCGATGCCGTATTGCGGGTCCGGCGTGATATTCGACGTATAGATCGTGCCGAACGGCGACCCCATGCCGAGCCCGCCGGCAAACGGCGGCGTAGCTTCAGGCGCCGCGCCCGGATGCGGGACGCGCGGGGCGGCGGTGTGGCAACCGGCGCAATCGGCGGCTTTGGCGAGATATGCGCCGCGGGCGATCTGCGCGGCGTCGGTCGAGGGGCTGGCGGCGTTTGCAGTCGCGTCGGCCGCGCTGGCGGCGTTTGCCACCGCTGCTATCGTCAGCGCGCACGCGGCCACGATGCCGTATCTGACCGTGTCGAGAACGTCGCGCTTCATCACCACCACCTGCACGGCGACACGATCGCGACCGCGACATCCGTTGCGATCAATGCGAACAGAAATAGCATGCTGGTCATCACCGCGACGTGCGTCAGAAACCAGTCGAGTTCGGCGCGCGTGCGACGCTCGCCGTTCAGCGCACCGAGTTTCAGCGGCGCGACGCGGCGCAGATTGCGCCATGCGACCCACGTGCCGAACGCGCCCGCGAGCAGACACACCGTGCCGAGCGCGACGATCGCCGGACGCATCCACGACACGAGCGGCGCGCCGAGCGGATGGTCGTGTGGATAGCAGGCCTGCGCGGCGAGCGTTTCCGCGAGCATCATCTGCAACAGCCACGCGAACGGCGCCGCGAGCAGACCGATCAGCACGTAGCGCATCGAGATGTGCGAGTCTCGGGGCACCGTCATCATGACCACTCCCGGAACAGATACGGCGTCAGATACAGCGTGCTGAAAATGAACAGCCACACGACATCGACGAAGTGCCAATACAGCCCGCCGATCGACAGCGCCGCGCAGCGCTTGTCGTCGAAATAGCCGAGCGCGGTCCAGATCGCCAGCAGCGTCAGCACGACGATGCCGACCAGCACGTGCGCCATGTGAAAGCCGGTAATCGTGAAGTACAGCGAGCCATACTGATGCGAGGTCAGGCCATAGGGGTGGTTGTGCCATTCGCGCAACTGAATGCCCATGAAGATGCAGCCCAGCACGATGCCCACCGCCATCGACGCGACCCCCAGCCGCAACCGCCGCCGGCGCACGCAGCGCTCGCAGAACCAGACGAACACGCTGCTCGACAGCAGAATGACCGTATTCGCGCCGCCGAGCCCGAGCTCCGGCAAGCCCTCGGGCGGCCAATGCTGCTGGCTCTGCGACGCCAGATACAGATACGAGAAGATCAGATAGCCGAACAGCGCGCCTTCGGTCGCGATCAGCGTGAAGCAGCCCCACCAGCCGCTCGACCGCTCGCCCGCGCTGCCAACCGGCAATGCTCGCGCGGTCTGTTCCGGTTCGCTCGACGCGCGATCGAAATTCAGTGCATCGCTCACGTCAGCCTCCCGCGTCCTCGACCGCGACCGGCTCGCGCTGGATCAGCGCGCGCTCGGGCCACAGCCACGTGATGATCGACACCGCGCAACCGGCCAGCATCGCGCCCACGAAAACCCACGCGGTCAACGCGAGCCCCGCGAACAGTAGCGCGGCGAAGACCGCGAGCCAGAACGGCGCGTATGAATCTTCGGGCATCTTCAGGATCACGTCGGGACTCGCCTCCAGTGCGGTCGTGCCCAACGCTTCGCGACCTTGCGCGAGCAGATAGCCTTCGTCGAGTTGCGAGCGCGCTTGAACCGCCTCCCCCGGCTCTTCGACGCGTCCTTCCCACAATGGATGCCGGCTCGCGAGCGTCGGCACCACCGCGAAGTTGTACGGCGGCGGCGGCGAGCTGACCGACCATTCGAGCGTCGGCGCATCCCACGGATTGTTGCCGGCGAGCTTGCCGCGCTTCAGGCTCACCGCGATATCGATCAGAAACAGCAGCACGCCGGCCGCAAACAGGAACGAACCGAGCGACGTGACGAGGTTCACCGTATTCCAGCCCATGTCGGCGGGATACGTGTACATGCGGCGCGGCATGCCGAGCAGTCCCGCGATATGCATCGGAAAGAAAGCGACGTTGAAGCCGATGAACAGCACCCAGAACGCGAGCTTGCCGAGACGCTCGTTCGTCATCCTGCCGGTGAACTTCGGAAACCAGAAGTAGATGCCGCCGATCACCGGAAACACGTTGATGCCGAGCAGCACGTAGTGCAGATGCGCGACGACGAAGTAGGTGTCGGTGAGTTGCCAGTCGAACGGCACCGCGGCCGTCATCACGCCTGACACGCCGCCGATCACGAACAGCAGCACGAAGCCCGCGAAAAACAGGAACGGCACGCGATACACGGGGCGGCCGGTCCAGATCGTCGCGACCCACGCGAACGTCGCGACCGCGCTCGGCACCGCGATGACCATGCTGGCGGAGCCGAAGAACGACAGCGCGAGCGCGGGGATGCCGGTCGCGAACATATGGTGAATCCACACGGCAAAGCCGAGCACCATCGTCGCGACCGTCGCCAACGCGACCGGCCCATAGCCGACCAGCGGCCGGCGGCAAAAGACCGGCAGCGCATCCGACACGATGCCCATCGCCGGCAATACGACCACGTAGACCCACGGGTGCGCGAAGATCCAGAACAGGTGCTGCCATAGCAACGGACGCCCGCCATTGAGCACGTCGAAGAAATGCGTGCCGATGCGGCGGTCCATCCACAGCATCAGAAACGCGAGGCTCACCGAAGGCACTGCCAACAGATTGCCGCCCGACGCGGTCAGCGTGCCCCACACGAGCACCGGCACGCGATCGAGCGACATGCCCGGCGCGCGCATCCTCAGCAGCGTGACGACGAAGTTCATCGAGCCGACCGTCGTCGAGATGCCGAGCAGCACCATGCCGAGCGCATACACGTCGATGTTCGGGCCGTTGCTGTATTCGAGCCCGGACAGCGGCACGTAGTTGAACCAGCCTGCGTCGGGGGCCTGGCCGGTCGGAAAACTCGCATACAGGAAGATGCCGGCGAACAGGAACACCCAATACGACAGTGCGTTCAGGCGCGGAAAGGCCATATCGCGCGCGCCGAGCACGAGCGGCCAGATATAGTTCGAAAAGCCGGACAGAACGGGCAGCGCGTACAGAAAGATCATCGTCAGTCCGTGCATCGTGAACAGCTGGTTGTACTGTTCGGGCGTGAGCACCGTTGCGTTGGGACGCGCCAGTTGAACGCGCAAGATCAGCGCTTCGACGCCGCCCATCAGCAGGAAGACGAATGCGGTCACCAGGTAGCGCAGGCCGATGGTCTTGTGATCGACCGTCGAGAACCAGCCGCGCCAGCCGGGCCGCGACTCCCAGATTTCGCGCAGCCGCTGTTCCTGCTCGCTGCCGGGCTCGACGCGGCCGCGCCGCGGCGTGCGGGTCAGTGCGGGCAGCGAAGCGGAAGCGGGTTGATCGGACATTGAACGGGCTCCTCGAGTGCGATGCGCTTCAATGCAGCGTCGCCAAATACGCCGACATCGCGGCGGCCTCGCTGGTGGTCAGCGCGATACTGGGCATCAATCCGTCGGGTTTGATTCGCTGCGCGTGCTCGATCCAGTCGAGCAGATGGTCGGGCGTGTTGCTGAGCGCGCCTGCCGCGATCATCCGGCGCGAGCCGAGATGCGTCAGATCGGGGGCCTGCACGCCGGTGGCCTTGGTGCCGCGAATCGCGTGGCAGCCTGCGCAGCGCTCTTTGAACAGATGCTGGCCGGCCGCGACCGCAGCGTCGCCCGTTGGCACGCTGGCCGCGCGTCCCTGCGCGTCGCGCCACGCGTTGAAGGCGGCGGCGTCCTGCGCGATCACTTCGAACGCCATATGCGCGTGCTGCGCGCCGCAGAACTGCGAGCACTGCCCACGATAAATGCCGGGACGGTCCGCCTGAATCCACTGCTCGTTGGTTTGTCCCGGAATCGTCTGCGTCTTGCCCGCGAGTTGCGGTACCCAGAACGCGTGCACCACATCCGCGCTTTTGAGCTGGATCTTCACGGGTTCACCGACCGGGATGTGAATCTCGTTCGCGGTACTGAAGTTGCGGGCCGGGTTCGGATCGTCGCTGTAATCGGCCTTCCACCACCAGTCGTAAGCGGTCACGGTGATCGTCAATTGCGGATACGACGCGGGCGACGCCACCGATTCGAGCGTGATCAGGGCATAGACCAGCATCGCCAGCAGCACGACCGACGACAGCGCGGTACCGATGAACACCCAGCGGATGCCACCGGGCTCGGCGCTCAGCGCATCCGGTCGCGCCGCGGGACGCTTGCGGACCATCGCGCCAATCAACAGACCGGCGACGATCAGCGTGACCAGGGTCACGATCGCGGTGAAAACCCAGCCGAGGTAAAGCGTCGGACGAGCCGCCGGGCCTGCCGCGTGCAGGAAGTAGTTCAGCGGTGCCACCGGGTTGGCGTGCGCGGAGTTTGCGGACGCGCTAGCCAGCGCCGCTAACGACGGGACGCTGCCCCGCCTGATGCGCCGTCCTGACGTTCCGGATGCTTGCGCTGCTGCCACTGGGCACCCCGCTAGTAATGAGCTTTCAACACGCGTCGTCCCCTGCGAACGAGACGACGCCCAAGCAGGTCAGCAAAAATCAGGCCGCGTGCGCCGAGCTGTTGCCGTGAATAATTTTGTTTAATAGTTTCCTTCTCAAAAAAAATCGCCTTTAGAATGCCGCTCTGCATAACTCAATTATTTACGAGTTCACTGTTATCGGACAATCTGGAGGACAGGTGTTTCAATGCACGTTCGAATTGAATGGCAAGCCAATGAGCGAATTTCGGATTGGCGCCCATGGAAAGATCGTCTTAACCTGAATGGCAATAACAAAAGCGAATGGTTCGCGCTCTACGCTATCGACGCTAATATCGACGACGATAAAGTCTTATGCGACGGCATTATTCGTGGCCAGTTCCGATTGCATCCGAAGGGTCGATTGGGGAGGAGCGAGGGCTGCATAACTATCGACCGACTCGCAGACTGGCATCATATTCGTTCGATATTTACCAACACGCCAAAAGCATCAGTGCCTGGATCGGAACTTAAAGCGTACGGTGAGGTGATTGTGAGATGAAAAAAGTCCTAATTTGTCTCGCGGTCGGTTTCGCCTTACTGCTCGCAATCTTTGCCAATGCGCTGTGGTGGATGATGAATCCAGAAGCGCCCTTGAACTTTTCGAATCCGATATGGAAATTGGCGGTCCGTATGTACGGGGTCAAGACGGCATATCAGGAATCCGACCTCGCCTTCCTCATGTCGTCGGCCGCAATCGTGCTAGGTTTCGCCGCAGCAATTCTGCTTGTGTGGCGAAGCAAGAAGCGTGGTCAGCGAAAGCTTGACGACTAGCCATCTCACGGTGGAAATAATCGCTGCCTCCGCATTAAGCGTTGCACCCGAAGCCCGCCGACCAGCGGGCTTTGTCGTTTTTGGGCTTCACCACGGTGACCCACCGTCAACTACCCGCTAAGCTCGCGAGAGTGCCACGCGCATCACCAATCAACGTCCGCCCGACCGAAAAAGCCATGCGTTCGAACGTCTCGCGGCTCCGCCGCCTCGCCGGCCTGCTGGTCGCTCTGCCCCTCGCCGCCGCTCTGCAAGGCTGCGCGAGTCAGGACACCGACAACGTCGCGCATACCGGCCCCTATCGCGCCGATATCCGCCGCACCGCGCTCGGCATTCCGCACATCAAAGCCGACGACTGGGGCAGCCTCGGCTACGGGTACGGCTACGCGCAGGCCCAGGACAATCTGTGCACAATGACCGAAAGCTTCGTCACCTATCGCGGCGAACGTTCGCGCTTCTTCGGCGCCGACGCGCGCCCCGCGTTAGGCGCGACGTTCGGCCAGCCCGACAACCTCGACTCGGATTTCTTCTTCCGTTTCATCGTCGACGATGCGACCGTCGCGCGCTACCGCAAAAGCCAGACCGACGACATGCGCGCGCTGATCGACGGCTTCGTCGCCGGCTATAACCGCTACGTCGTCGATCTCGCGCATGGCGATTTTCCGGGCGCGCATGCGGCCTGCCGCACGGCGCCGTGGCTCGGCAAGATCAGCAACGCGGACGTCTACCGGCGTCAGATCGCGGCGAATCTGGCCGGTGGCGAGGCCCGCTTCATCAATGCGATAGCGACCGCGCAACCGCCACAGGCGATGCCGAACCCGCCGCAAAGCGGGTTGCAGGGTGACGCCGCCGTCGCTGCACCGCTCGCCGACTTCGGCGGCCATACTGGCATCGGCAGCAACGCCCTCGCGTTCGGCGCGGACGCGACGCACACCGGCAGCGCGCTGCTGCTCGGCAATCCGCACTGGTTCTGGACCGGCCCCGATCGCTTCTACCAGGCTCAACTCACTATTCCCGGTAAGCTGAACGTCAGCGGCGTGTCGTTTCTAGGCGTGCCGCTGATCGTGATCGGCTTCAACGACAACGTCGCGTGGACGCATACCGTGTCCACCGCGAAGCGCTTCGGCCTGTTCAAGCTGACGCTCGAAGCTGGCGCGCCGACCCGGTACCAGATCGACGGCAACAGCGAAGCAATGACGCCGACGCGCGTGAACGTCGAAGTGCGCGCCGCCGACGGTTCGCTGCATACCGTGTCGCGCACGCTGTATCGCTCGCGCTTCGGACCGCTCGTCAACCTCGGCGCGATGTCGCCCGCGCTAGCGTGGAATGCGCAGCAGGCCTTCGCGCTGCGCGATATCAATACCGACAATTTCCGCACGTTCGAAAACTTCCTCGAATGGAATCAGGCGGCCTCGCTCGACGATTTCATCCGCATCCAGAAGAAGAACGCGGCGGTGCCGTGGGTCAACACGCTCGCGATCGGCCGCGACGATCCGCGCGTGTGGTACGCGGACATCGGCGCGATCCCGGACGTGCCCGACGAGTTGGCGCAACGTTGCACGCCGCCGGTCGGCCGGGCACTGGCGCAGATCATGCCCGGCGTGCCGGTCCTCGACGGTTCGCGCAGCGACTGCGACTGGCGCGACGAGCCTGGCGCGGTACAGCACCGTGCGTTGCCGGTCGCGCGGATGCCGTCGCTGCTTCGGCGCGACTATGTCGGCAACTTCAACGACAGCTACTGGCTCACCAACCCGGCCGCACCGATGACGGGCTACGCGAAGATCATCGGCGCGACCGACACGCCGCAGACGCTGCGCACCCGGCTCGGCCATACGATCGCCGCGCAATTGCAGAACGACCCGCATGGCGTTTCCGCCGATGCACTCGGCCGCGCGGCGCTCGACAGTCGCTCGATGTCGGCGTTGCTGTTCAAGCAGCCCGTGCTCGACCGTCTGTGCAACAGCAGCGCGCTCGCAGCCCTGCCGGCCGACCCGAACCCGGAGCAACAGCGCGCGGCGTGCAAAGTACTGGCCGCATGGGACGATACGGCCGCGGCTGGCACAGCGGGTGCAACCTTGTGGGACGAACTGTGGCGACGTCTGCTGACGATTCCGCTCGCGCAGCTATACGCGGTGCCGTTCGATCCCGCGAAGCCGTTGACCACGCCCGCGGGCATCGCCGCCGAACCGGCGAAGCTCGCCGCCGCGCTGAATGACGCGCTCGCGGCACTGCAACGCGCTGGCATCGCGATTGATGCCCCGCGTAGCGCCGCCCTCTACGTGCAACGCAATGACGAGCGCATTCCGCTATTCGGCGGTTGCGACGCCGGTGGCTATTTCACCTCCGCGTGTGCCGCGCATCCATTCGACGCGAGCGGCTATTCGATGAACGTCAAGCCGATGGGCGACACGTATCTGCAGATCGTGTGGTTCTCGGGCGATCAGGCGACCGCCCGCACGCTGCTCGCACCGTCTGAATCCGACGATCCGGCGTCGCCGCACTATGCCGACGGCACGCGCGATTACGCGGCCCAGCGCTGGACGATTTTTCCGTTCTCCGAAGAAGCGATTGCGCACGACCCGGCGTTGAATGTGCGCACGGTTAGTTCGTCGGACTCTGAGGGGAAAGGGCAATAAGCGGTATGACGGGCGACCCGCCCGTCGTCCGCAGAAGATCACAGATCGAGCACCAGCAGCGGCGATTTGGCGCGCGAGCAGCACGGCAGGAACTGATCGTTTGCCGCGCGTTCCTCGTCGGTCAGATAGGAATCCTGGTGATCCGGCTCGCCAGACAGCACCCGCGTCAGACAGGTACCGCACACACCCATCTCGCACGACGTGATCACTTCGACGCCATGAGCGGCCAGCGCCTGAACCACCGTGCATTCGGGCGGCACGTCGATCGTCGCGCCGCTGCTCGCGATGCGCACCTGGAAGCTGCCGCCCGTCGCCGGCTGATTCGCGGCCGCGCCGAAAAACTCGTAGTGCAGCCTGTTTTCCGGCCAGCCCTTGGCGCGCGCGGTCTCGAGCACGAAGTCCATGAAGCCGCGTGGACCGCACACATACAGATGCGTGCCGGGCGGTGCATCGCTTAGCGTCTGTTCGATATCGAACGTCGAGCCGCCCGGATGGTCATCGTGATGAAGCTGGACTGACTTTGCGAAGCCAGCCTGTGCAAGACGCTCGACGAACGCCGTGCGTTCCTTCGAGCGCGTGCAATAGTGCATGTCGAACGAAGCGCCCGTGGCGGCAAGCCGCTCGGCCATGCAAAGAATCGGCGTGACACCGATGCCGCCCGCGAGCAGCAGATGATGTGCCGCATCGTCAGCGAGCGCGAAATGATTGCGCGGCGCGCCGATCTGCAGGCGATCGCCCTCGCGAAGCAAATCGTGCACCGCTTTCGATCCGCCGCGTCCCGCTTCGTCGCGCAGCACAGCGATCAGATAGCGATGCGTTTCGCGCGGATCGTTGCACAACGAGTACTGACGCACGAGGCCGTTGGGCAAATGCACGTCGACGTGCGAGCCGGCGTCGAAAGCGGGCAACGCCTGACCGCTTTCGCTCGCGAGTTCGAAGCTGGCGATACCGGGCGCTTCGTCGCGCCGACGCGCGACCACCACATTCAGCACGGGATGATTCATGTCGCCGTCCGCACCGGAATGACGCGCGTCGCTTCAACCCGGGGCGCGCCCGCCTGCGGCGCGCCGGTCTCCGCGCGTTCCTGCGCGACGAGCCGATCGATCACGCGACGCGACATCACACCGCCCGCATCGATATTGAGTTTCAGCAGATTGCGCTCGGGCCAGCGCAGCAGGTTCTGCTGCTGACGTTCGAGCATCTCCAGATCTTCGCTGAAGATCTTGCCCTGTCCTTCGCGGATGCTGGCGGTCAGCGCGGCATCGTCGGGACGGAAATTGCGCGCCATGCCCCAGAAATACCAGATCGATGTTTCGGTTTCAGGCGTGATGAAATCCACCACGATCGACGACGCCTTCTTGTCAGCGGGCGCGTGATAGCCGCCATGCCCGGCATGCGCGACCCCCACCTCGATCAGCACGTGGCTCGGCGGCGTGAAGTGGCAGATCTGCCAACGGTCGACGGGCACGTCGTCGGCGAGACCATTGCCGCGCAACGCCATCTTCCAGAACGGCGGCGCCGCGACGTTTTCCATGAAACGGCTCGTGCGCACGGTATCGCCTTCGGCCACGGTTTTCGGCGCGGCTTCGTCGATTTCCTTTTGCCCGATGCTGTTCGCGTGCACATAGGTCTCGTGCGTCAGATCCATCAGGTTGTCGATCATCAGCCGGTAATCGCAGCGGATGTGATAAAGACCACCGCCATATGCCCATTCGGCACTCTCGGCCCATTCCAGATGATGCAGTTTGGCGGCATCGGCCTGCGTCGCATCGCCGGGCCACACCCAGACGAAGCCGTAGCGCTCGATCACCGGATAATGGCGAATCGACGGAAAGCCGTTGACGCGTTGGCCCGGCATGCCGGTCGGCTTGCCCTGACAGCCCATTTCGAGGCCGTGATAGCCGCACACGAGCGTGCCGTCGCGCACGAAACCGAGCGACAGCGGCGCGCCGCGATGCGGACAGAAGTCTTCGAGCGCGACCACGGCACCTTCCGCGTTGCGATAGAAAACCATCGGCTCACCGCAGATCTGCCGGCCGAGCGGCTTATCCGCGACTTCATCGGGCATGCATGCGACGTACCACGCGTTCTTGGGAAACATATCAGTCTCACTCCTTGTTGTTAGTTCGCGCACTTCATTCAGCTCACTCAATGAGATTCAGTGTACTCAATGTGCCTTTAATGATTAAATGAAGGTTTTCCCCTACACGAACTTTCAAACAGGTAACACGAAGATCAATTTGCCATTTCCATTCGCGACGAAAAGGCACCAAGTCTTCAGAACTAATATGGTCACTTCAACCGACACCAGCACTTCCGCGATCAGCATCGATCTGTACGACCAGCCCGGCCATCTGATCCGACGCGCGCATCAGATTTCCGTGTCCATGTTTCATGATCTGATCGGGCGCGAGGTGACGCCCGTGCAATATGCGGTGCTCAGAATGCTGCAGGAATTGCCCGGACTCGATCAGGTCACGCTCGCGCAGCGAGTCGGTCTCGACACGTCCACCACCGCCGATATCGCGGTGCGGCTCGAAGCGAAAGGCTGGATCGTGCGCGAAGTTCTGCCGCGCCGCCAGCGTCGTCTGTTGCTGACGCCGGCAGGAGAGCAGTTGCTCGATGAATTGATCCCCGGCGTCAACGCGCTCAATCACGGCCTGCTCGACGGCATGGGCGACGAGGATGCGCGAGAGTTATTGAGGCTATTGAGAAAGTTCGTGCATCTGAATAACGACCAGAGCCGCGCGCCGCTGCGCAGTGCGAGCGACGACGCGACTCCGGACTAGCCCGCTGGCATCCTGCGCGCGGTCCGTGCTACGGCGCGATGTCCACCACGATCTTGCCGCGCACGTGCCCTTTCGCGAGCCGTTCGAGCGCCCTGGCCGTGGCATCGAACGAAAACCGTTCGGCGACCACGACACGCACGCTGCCGTTATTGATCAACGACGCGATCTCAGTCAATTGCCGCCCGTCGGGCCGCGCGGTATAACGCGCGGCCCGCGCGCCATGGCTCGAGGCCTCGGTCTGCGACGGCTCGTTGAGCGTCGAGATCAGCGCGCCGCCGGTCGCGACCGCCGACCACGAGCGGCGCTGCGTATCGCCGCCGACCAGATCGAACACGAGGTCCATATCTCGCGCGACGTCTTCGAAACGCTGCGCGTGATAGTCGATCACGCGATTCGCGCCGAGCGAGCGCACGAACTCGATGCCGTCGCCGGACGCCGTCGCGTACACTTGCGCGCCCTTCTGCCTCGCGAACTGCACGGCGAAATGTCCAACGCCGCCCGCGCCCGCATGAATCAGCACCCGGCAGCCCGCTTCGAGGCAGCCGTGCTCGAACAGGCCCTGCCACGCGGTCAACGCGGCGAGCGGCACGGCGCCCGCGGTCCCCGCGTCCAGTTTTTCGGGCGCATGCGCTAGCGCACTCGCGGGCACGACGACGAATTCCGCGTACGCACCCTGCCCCTGGCCAACGAAGCCATACACCTGCTCGCCCGCGCGCCATTGCGCGGCGCCCTCGCCGACCCGTTCGACCACACCGGAAAAATCGCGCCCCAGCGTATAGGGCAGCTGTTCTTCGCGGATCAACGGGTACTGGCCCGCGCGTGTTTTCAGGTCGACCGGATTGACGCCGGCCGCGCGCACGCGCACCAGCACCTGGCCGGCGCCTGGCTCGGGGATCTCGATCTCCTCGGCCTTGAACACCTCGGGACCGCCGAAGCTGTGAATGCGATAAGCGAGCATCGTGCTCATGATGAGCCTTCTCCTTGAAAGGTCGTGTGTCAGCGGCGCTGCGTTTTCCGGCTGACCGCAAGCCGCGTTCCTCAACGAGCCCCCGAGCCGCGGCACGACATATGCGACAAGTAACGGTAGGCGCGCAGTCGTGATGTACTCATTCAAGGAGGAACCATGTCACAGCACCCCGCTCATTCCCAGGATCATCGTCATCCCGGCCAGCCGAATCCCGCTGACATCGAAAAGGCACTCAGTGGCGTGAATTACCCGACCACGCGCGAAAAGCTGGTCGCGCAGGCGCGCAAGAATCACGCGAATACCGACATCGTCGATCTGGTCGACCGTCTGCCCGATCACAATTTCGACAGCCCGGCCTCGGTCGCGAAGGAAATCGCGCGTATTCAATGACGCACGCCACACTCGACGCGCGAACGAAGAAGGCCGGTGATGCGCGCATCGGCATTTCCGGCTGGCGCTATCAAGGTTGGCGCGGCAGCTTTTACCCCGAGGATCTGAAACATGCAGCGGAATTGCAGTACGCGTCGGCGCGATTCGGCACGATAGAAATCAACGGCACGCATTACAGCCTCCAATCGCTCGATAGCTGGCAGCGCTGGTATGCGCAAACGCCTGACGGCTTCGTGTTCGGCATCAAAGGCGCGCGCTATCTGACGCATATGCTGCGGTTTCGCGATGCGAGCGCGCGCGTCGGCATCGCGAACTTCTTCGCGCAGGGCCTGCTCGCGTTGAACGAAAAGCTCGGTCCGATCCTGTGGCAATTTCCGCCGTCGTTCCGATTCGAGCCCGACGCAATGGAGCGCTTTCTGCACGAGTTGCCGCCCGACACCGCGAGCGCATCGGCGCTCGCCAGTCAACACGATAAGCGGGTCAAGACGCCCTACGTCGACATCGATCGCAAGCGAGTGTTGCGTCACGCGGTCGAAGTGCGCCACGCGAGCTTCGTCGATCCGGCGTTCGTGGCCTTGCTGCGGCAATACGGCGTCGGGCTCGTCGTTTCCGATTCCACCGAACCGTGGCCCGTCGCCGAAGATCTGACGGCGGACTTCGTCTATATCCGCCTGCACGGCAGCGAAGCCAAATACTCGGGTTCATATGGGGACGAAGCTTTGCAACGATGGGCCGAGCGAATCGATGCATGGCGCGGCGGCTCACAACCGGCCGACGCGCGATTGATCGCGCCGCAACTCGCGCCGCGTCGCCGAGCCACGCGAGAGGTCTACTGCTACTTCGACAATGACGTAAAAGCACGGGCGCCGTTCGACGCGCAACGATTGATGAAAGACCTCGGAATCCAAGCGACGCCAGCGCCAGCATTACCCTGATCGCTTGCCGCCGTGGGCCAGCTTCTGCGCGGTACGCAGCGCCGCGACGATGCGCTCGTACACCTCGCGACGGGTTTCAGGGTCCGGCGCGCGCAGTGCATACGACGGATGGTACGTCGCGACCACACGCTTCTCGCCGCGTTCGAGCGTTTTGTCGAATGCGTCCTGCAAACGCGCGTGCGGATCGTCGACAACCGCTTTCAACGCGGTCGCCCCGAGTGCGACGACCACGCGCACATCCGGCATGTCGAGTTCCTGTTCGAGCCAGTAGCTGCATGCTTCGACTTCGCGCTGAGCGGGCGTTTTATGCAAACGACGCTTGCCGCGAGCAATCCACTTGAAATGCTTGACCGCGTTCGTCACGTATACGTCGTTACGCTTGACGCCGGCTTCTTCGAGCGCTCGGTCGAGCAACGCCCCGGCCGGCCCGACGAAGGGCTTGCCCTGCAGGTCTTCCATATCGCCGGGCTGCTCGCCGACCAGCACGATCGACGCATGCCGCTGCCCCTCGCCGGGCACGGCCTGAGTCGCGTTGCGCCAGAGCGCGCAGCGACGGCAATCGCCGAGCTTTGCCGGATGCTGATCGGGTTCGACATCCGCTGGCTCCGATTGCGCGTCGCCATGCGCGCGCTTTTTCTGCGGTTTGTCGGTCATGGGTACGACCGCGCGTGCCGAAGCAGCTTATTTCTCGCTCTTCTTCGGAATCTTCGCGCCCGACTTGCGCGCCTGGTTCAATGCGATCGCGACAGCCTGCTTGTGCGGCTTGCCATGCTTCGACTCGGTCTTGATGTTGTGCGACACGGTCTCTTTCGATGTACCTTTCTTCAGCGGCATGATCTTCTCCGGGTGTAGATGACGAAAGGAAAAATCAGGACCCGCACGGAATGGCGTTCCTGCACCGAAACTGCGCAGCATACGCTGTGCCCGCGAGTTCGTCGAAAGTCACCCGGAAACACCCGTTGCCGACGCATTCAACGCCAGCGACACGCCCCCCACCAGAATCAGACTCGATGCCCACACCGCATCGAGATTGAACCAGCTGCGCGACACGAACCTGAGCCCGAGGTAGCGATAAACGAGCCACGCGAGCACGCCGCCGGCCATCGTCATCGTCGCTGCATGCACCGCGGAGACCGACAGCGCCATGCGCAGACTCGTTTCGATCAGCGCTTGGGCGGCTTGGTGCGCGCTGTCCATCGCGTCGGCGCGGCACAGACCGAGATAGATCGGCACCAGCATCAAGCCGGCCCCGTGCGCGATCGCCACCGCGAACGACCATAGCGCGAGCCGAGACGGCGGAATTCTCGCCAGCACGCGCGGATGACGGCGGCGCATCAGCAACACCAGACCGAAGCCGATCACCAGCAAACTCGCGCCGATCTGCATCTGACGATGCCACGCAAGCAAGCTCACTAGCATCGCGAACGGCAGCATCATCAGCAGTATCGCGAGCGCGTGCCCGGCCGCGAGGTAAAGAAGCGCGACGACCAGCGCTTGCGAGCGCCGCTGCATCAGCGCGTTCGACACCGCGAGCGGCCACCCCATTGCCGGATTGAGCCCGTGGTACACGCCGCTCGCGACGACGGCGAGCCACAGTGCCGCTTGCGGCGACACGGAGCCGCTCAAACGCCCACCGACGGATAGCAGAAAGAATCCGTAGAACAGTCGCCGCCTTCGAGACGGATCTGGTGCGCGCGATAGCCAGCGGGAAATTCGACGAAGTAATCTTCGGCGAGTTTGAGACCGCCATTCGGATCGGCATGCGCCATCACTTGCACGCCGGGCACACCGTCCGGGTAGAACTGGTCGTCCCACGTCGAATAGAGCGAGTTGGTCCAGTAGACGCGCTTGCCATCGCGACTGATCTCGACCATCTGCGGACCGCCGGCGAAAGCCTTGCCGTTCGGATGCGGCGTACAGCGTTCGATGCCGCCAATGCGCACCGAGCCCGTCAATTTCGGCTTGCGCGGTTCGGTCACGTCGTATTGGCGCATCTCGCCGGTGCCCCAGCACGAGACGTAGAGGAATTTGTCGTCGATCGAAAGATCGATATCGGTGACGAGCGGCGGCACCGCGCCGAAACCTTGCAGCAACGGCGGCAACTCGTCGGCGTGCGCGGGCTCCGGCGGAATGGTCGCGGTCTTTTCGATGTGGAAGTGGCCGCCTTCGCGCCACCAGGTCCAGATCGACCCTTCCAGATTCGTGGTATCGACGACGACGCCGATAAATCCGTATTCGCGGCTCGGATCGTGCGCGGGCCGCACTTCGAGCGCCATCTGATGGTTCGCGCCGAGATCGAGCGTCTGCACGTTGCGCCTTGCGCGCAGATCCCAGAAGTGCACGCGGTGGCCGTATTTATTCGAAAGCAGGTCTTCAGGCACGATGCCGTTTTCGAATTGCGGCGGCAGCGCCCATTCGGTCGACACCATGTAATCGCGCGGCAGATTCCACCAGAAGTCGTAGTGCTTTTCCTGCGCGCCGCGCTCGATTTCCCAGCGTCCCAACACCTCGAACGTTTGGCAATCCATGATGAAGATTCCCGGCGGCCCGTCGGTGCCGTCCTTGCCGCCACCGCCGAGCGTGCTCACGTAAATGCCCTCCGGTCCGCAATGCACGGTGTGCGGACGCGAATAGCCGGTCTTGCGGAAGATTTCCTCTGGCTCGATGATCTTGTGAATCTTCGCCTGGGTCGGATGCGGCTTCGTATCGACGATATAGATGCGCGACGAGCGCATGCCCGGAATGATCAGATAGCGTCGCTCGAGAAATGCGTGGCCCGTCAATGGCGACAACGCGGACGAACACGCGTTCCAGCCGAAGTGATGAAATTCGTCGCCCTTGTTCGGCACCGGCACCGTGTGGACCACCTGGCCATAGGTCGGCGAACCGGGCTTCACGTCGATCACGGCGAGCGCGTCGGGCTGTGAGGAATCCGGACTTAGCAGCACCGTGTACGCGTATTCTTCCGCCGGCGCATCCATCGCGAGCTTCGGCGATGCATGAAAGGTAGGATCGGGGCGCATTCCCATGACGGCACTCTCCCTGTCGTTCTGAACGGTTCTGAACGGAAGCCCGGCCCGCCAAAAATCGAGCCAGCGCGTAGCCTTACATTTGTAGTTCACGACAGCGACGGACGCAACCGGATATTTGCACCCGAACGCAGGATGCGATCCGACAGCTAAACGCACCGCGCCGCAAGCGCTCGCGCCGACGCCGCGAAGCCGGATTCGAGCCGACGCAACGCGTTACTGCTGCACGCCCCAGCGCCTCACGGTCACGTGTTCGAGCGTATCGAACACGAGATGCTCGACCAGCAGACCGATCACGATCACGGCCGCGAGCCCCGCGAAAACGCGATCCGTATACAGCTCGTTGCGATTCTGAAAGATGTACCAGCCCAGCCCGCCGCTGCCCGAACTCGCGCCGAACACGAGTTCCGCGGCGATCAGCGTGCGCCATGCAAACGCCCAGCCCACGCGCAGGCCGGCCAGGATCGACGGCAGCGCCGCCGGCACGAGGATCAGCAACACGTGACGCAGGCCCGTCAGACCGTAATTGCGTCCGGTCATTCTCAGCGTCGCGGGCACCGACTGAAAGCCCGAATAGGTATTGAGCGCGAGCGGCCACAGCACCGCATGCACGAGCACGAACAGCAGGCTGCCGGTGCCTAGCCCGAACCACAGCAACGCGAGCGGCAGCAACGCGATGGACGGCAGCGGGTTGAACATCGCGGTCAGCATCGAAAGCAGATCGCGGCCCACGCGCGTCGACACCGCGAGCGATGTCAGCACGAACGCAAACGCGGCGCCGAGCAGATAGCCGCGCAGCAGCACGGACATCGATACCGCCGTCTTCGCGAGCAGTTCGCCGGACCACACGCCTTGCACGAACGCGGTCAAGGTAGCGCCGAAGGTCGGCAGCAGCAGATCGTTGTTGATCACGCGCGCGGCGATTTCCCACGCGGCGATCAGCACGAGTGCGATCAGTGTCTTGCGCAGCCAGCCGTGCGCGAAGATCCGGCTCGTCGCTGGCAACGGCGCTTCGATCGCGAGGTCGCCGGGCGCTTCGAGCGGACGTTCGTATTCGTCGCGCACGGGCGGCAGCAACGTGACAGGGGTACTCATTGCACTGTCTCCGTCTGTTCGAACAGCAGGTGATGAATCCGCGCGACGCTGCGCTGAAAATCGGCGCGGCCGAAGCTGTCCTGCGAATATTGATGGCTGTTCAGTTCCGCGCGCACGCGGCCCGGATGCGGCGACAGCAGCAGAATCCGGTTGCCGACCACCAGCGCCTCTTCGATCGAATGCGTGACGAACAGCAGCGTGAAGTTCACCTCTTCCCATAGCCGCAGCAGTTCTTCCTGCATCTTGCGCCGCGTCAGCGCGTCGAGCGCGGCGAACGGTTCGTCCATCAGCAGCACGCGCGGCTGCATCGCGAGCGCACGCGCGATCGCGACGCGCTGTTTCATGCCGCCCGACAACGTGTGCGGATACGCGTGCGCGAACGCCGCGAGTCCGACCTTGTCGAGGTAATGCAGCGCGCGTTCACGAGCTTCGGCCTTCGACAGTTTCTTCGCGACTCGGAGCGGAAACGCGACGTTCTGCACGACCGTCTTCCACGGCGGCAACTGGTCGAACTCCTGAAACACGACGATGCGATCGGCGCCCGGTCCGCGCACCCGCTGACCTTCGAGCGAAATGCTGCCCGCGCTCGGCTCGATGAAACCGGCCACCGCCTTCAGCAGCGTCGACTTGCCGCAACCGGACGGCCCGAGCAGCACGAAGCGGTCGCCGCCGTAGACGTCGAAGCTGACGTCGTGCGTCGCGCGCACGATCCGCTCGCGTGTGCGGTACTCGAGGTTGACGTTCTCGACCGCGAGCAGTTTGCCGCTGGTTGCCGCGGCTTTCCGTGCGGCGTCGTCGGGAAACAGAAGCGTGGGATTGGCCACCATCAAAGCGCTCCCTGCGAGTGAACCGGATCGACCGGCGAGTGTTGCCGCGTACCGCGCAGCGCCACGAAAACGCTCAACGTCATGCTCAGCTCCCCGCCGCCGTCGCCGGATCGTCGAAGAAATAGTCCTTCCACGACGACGGCTCGTTCCTGATCGCGCCGACGCGATACATGAACTGCGCGAGCCCGAAGGTGTTCTGCGGCACGATCTTGAACTGCACCTGCGGGTTCGTGATGACTTTCACGAGCAGGTCGCGATCGATCTTCGACTGATTGGTGCGGATATAGATATCGGCCGCGCCCTGCGGATTCGCGTTGATGTACTTCGCCGCATCGGCGAGCGCATCGACGAACGCGCGATACGTCTTCGGATTGTCATGGCGGAATTTTTCGGTTGCATAGAGGACCGTCGCCGAGCTCGGGCCGCCGAGTACATCGTACGAATTGAGCACGATATGCGCCTTCGGATTGCCGGCCAGTTCCTGCTCCTGGAACGGCGGATTGCCGAAATGCCCGGTGATTTCAGTGCCACCCGCGATGATCGCCGCGGCCGCGTCCGGATGCGGCAACGCCTGCGTGTACTTGTCGAGCCGGCTGTATTCCTTGTCGCCCCAGCGTTTCGCCGCCGCGTATTGCAGCACGCGCGATTGCACCGACACGTTGACCGCCGGCAGCGCGATGCGGTCCTTCTGCGTGAAGTCAGCGATCGTCTTCACGTCGGGATTGTTGCTGACCAGGTAGTACGGCAGATTGCCGAGCGACGCGACGCCCTTCACGTTCTGCTTGCCGTGCGTGCGATCCCAGATCGTCAGCAGCGGGCCGACGCCCGCGCCGGCGATATCGACCGCGCCCGACAGCAACGCATCGTTGACCGCCGCGCCGCCCGACAGCTTGACCCAATCGACCTTGATGTCGAGGCCCTGCTTGCGTCCTTCGCTTTCGATGAAATGCTGATCGCGCGCCACGTTCAGCAGCAGATACACGATGCCGAACTGCTCGGCCACGCGAATCTCGCCCTCGGCATGCGCGGGAGCGCTGACGACGGCGCCCATCGACAGACTCAGCAGCAGTGCCGTCAAACGGCGGACAAACGGCGGCCGTGCGGCGGTCGGGTGAAATCGGCTCAGCATTGAAACTCCAGTCGGCGTGCGGTGTGATGGTGTCGTTGTGATGGAAAGCGTCGCTCAGCGTGGCACGTCGCCCTCGATCGTCGTGCGATAGAGCTTGCGGCGCAGATGGTCGGGCGTGCCGCCGGCGAGGTGCATCAACGAGCGGTTGTCCCAGAACACCATGTCGTGCTCGGCCCATCGATGCCGGTACAGATGCTCGGGCCGCACGCTGTGCGCGAACAGCTCGTCGAGCAACGCGCGGCTCTCGTCTTCCGGCAAGCCGATCACGCGCGTCGTGAAGTGCTCGCTGACGAACAGCGCCTTGCGCCCGGTCTCCGGATGCGTACGCACGATCGGATGCACGACCGGCTTCACCTGCGCGATCTGCTCGGCGGACAGATTCGGCCGCCACGGGCTGCGCTTCTGCAACTCCGCGTATTTGGCCAGGTACGTGTGCTCCGCGCTGCGTCCTTCCACCGCGCTGCGCAGATGCGCGGGCAACGTATCCCACGCCAGGTGCATGTTCGCGAACAGCGTATCGCCGCCTTCGGCCGGCAACTCCTGCGCGTGCAGCAGCGAGCCGAGGCTCGGCTTTTCCTTGTACGACAGGTCGGAGTGCCAGTAGTGGCCGGCGTCGCCGAGGCCGATCGGCTTGCCGTTCTCGATCACGTTCGATACGACCAGCACCTCGGGATAACCTGCGAGGCCAAACTGATGCAGCACGTGAATCTGCAGCGGGCCAAAGCGGCGGCTGAACGCGATCTGCTGCTCCGGCGTGATGCGCTGGTCGCGAAACACGAGAACGTGGTGGTCCAGATGCGCGCGGTGGATGCGCGCGAAATCGTCGTCGCCGAGCGGCTGGCCGAGATCGAGGCCGAGCACTTCGGCGCCGAGCGGCGCATCGAACGCGCGAATCTCGAAGGATTGCGTCGCACTAGCGGGAGCGGTAAAAGCAGCGGCGGTAGTCGTCACAGGCGTCTCTTCGTCGAAACTATTCAGCGGGCGCCTAAAGGCGCGGTCAGTGCGACGAATGTACCGGCCCGCGCGCGCGATGCCAACGAAGCAAATCCGATACGGTTATCTGCTGGAGTGATAAACCCGATGCTGCAATGTCTTTCGGCGCATCAGAACTTCGGCAGACCCGGTGGATTGCTTTCGGAGCGCGCCAACGCTTCCGACTCGATGCCCCAGTGCGCGAGCGAGCGCCGATAGGCGCCATTCGCGATCAGTCCGTTCGTCGCGACCGTCAGCGCATCCATCAAGCCGCTGCCCTTGCGGGTGGCGATCGCCACATCCGCGCGCGCCGGCCAGCCGGCGTTCAGCGTACCCACCTCACGGATCGCGCCGGTAGTGGCCGCATCGTACGCAAGCGGCGCGTTCGGATTGAATACGACGTCGGCGCGGCCCGATAGCAACGCAATGCGGCTCGCGGCGTCATCGTCGAAGTACTGGAACTCGACCGGCTTCAAACCCTTCGCGACGTTCTGCCGGTTCCATTCGAGGATGATCTTTTCCTGGTTCGTGCCCGAGGTCGTAATAAGGCGGAGGCCCGCAATATCCGGCGGCTGAGCGATCTTCCTGATCGGACTCGCGGTTTTCACGTAGAAGCCGTGCAGTCCTTGCCGGTACGTCGTGAAATCGAACTTCTCCTTGCGCTGCTCGGTGACGCCGACGTTCGAGATCACCGCGTCGTACTTGCCCGAGGTGAGGCCGAGCGGCCAGTCGGCCCATGCGATCGGCACGAGGTTCAGCTTTAATCCGAGCGAATCGGCGATCAGTTGCGCGTAGTCAGCATCGGAACCGACGACGGTACGCGCATCGGTCGCATAGGTCGCAGTCGGCGGCAGGTGCGGCGAAATCGCGACCGTGAAGTTGCCGTCGTTCGCAAATCGGTAGTGGTTGCCGATAGTCGCGATCGCTGCCGGATTCTTCGGCACGCGAACGCGCCCTAGCTGCTCGGGGCTCAGATCCACCGTGCCGTGCGGCGCCTGCGCCGCATGTGCTACGTCGAGCGCATTGCGCACGAGCAGCGCGCCGAGCGCCGTACCGGCCAGAATGAATTGACGTCGATTGGTCATTGATAGGGATCAGTCTGCAATCACAGGACGCGCGACAGAAACTCGCGCGTGCGCGCATGGCGCGGTTCGTTCAATACTTGCGCAGGCGGGCCCGACTCGATCACGCGTCCGCGATCCATGAACACGATCGTGTCGGCCACTTCGCGCGCAAAGCCGATCTCGTGCGTGACGATCACCATCGTCGCGCCGGAACGCGCGAGCGCCTTGATCACGTCGAGCACCTCGTTGACGAGTTCGGGATCGAGCGCCGAAGTCGGCTCGTCGAACAGCAGCACCTTCGGTTTCAGCGCCAGCGCGCGCGCAATCGCCACGCGCTGCTGCTGCCCGCCCGACAACTGACGCGGCCACGCATGCGCCTTCGCTTCGAGACCGACACGCGCGAGCAGACTCAGCGCAAGACTCTCCGCCTCCGCGCGCGACAGACGACCCAACGCGACAGGCGCCTCGATGATGTTTTCCAGTACGGTCAGATGCGGGAACAGATTGAAGCTCTGAAACACCATGCCGACCTCGACGCGGCGTCGCAGGATCTCGTCTCCTTGAGCTCATACAACGTATCGCCATCGCGTCGATAGCCGATCAGCTCGCCGTCGATGTCGATCAGTCCACCGTCCACGCGCTCCAGATGATTGATCGTGCGCAGCAGTGTCGATTTGCCCGAGCCCGATTGGCCGAGAATCACGGTGACACTGCCGGGGCGCATCGTCAGCGACACGTTGTCGAGCACCTTCAGCGTGCCGAAACTCTTCGATACCTGCTGGATCGCGATACGCGCGCCGTCGCGTTGATCGGCCCAGCGTTGATCCAGGCAGGCGCCTGCACGTGCATTGTCTTTTGCTTCTCCACGCGGCTCGGCGGGCGCAACGCCGCCACCGCGCGCAATACCCACGCTTTTCAGCAGCGCGCCGAAAGCGGACGGCACCGCGCTACGCTTGACGCCGCGCGAGAAATACCGCTCCACATAAACCTGTATCGCCGACAACACGGTCAGAATGATCAGATACCAGACCGTCGCGACCATCAGCAGCGGAATCACTTCGAGATTGCGTCGATAGATGATCTGCACGGTGTAGAACAACTCCGGCATCGCGAGCACATAGACCATCGACGAGCCCTTCGCGAGCGCGATCAGATCGTTGAACGCGGTGGGCAGGATCGCGCGCATCGCCTGCGGCAGCACGATGCGCCGGGCCTGGCGCTCGCGCGGCAAGCCGAGCGCGGCGGCCGCTTCGAGCTGACCGTGGTCGACCGACTGAATGCCGCCGCGAATCACTTCCGCCGAAAACGCCGCGTGATTGAGCGTCAGGCCGAGCACCGCGGCGAGAAACGGGCTGATCAGCTCGGTGGTCGGCACATCGAGAAAGACGAGGCTCGTGAACGGCACGCCTAGATGTACCGTCTCGTACAGATAGCCGAGATTGTTCAGGATCAACAGCAGCACGATCAGCGGAATCGAGCGGAACAGCCACACGAACGCCCACGCGCAGCCCGCAAGCAGCGGCGAACGCGATACGCGCGCGAGCGCGATCGGAATGCCGAGCGCGAAGCCGAACACCGCGCCGAGCGCGGTCAACAGCAGCGTGCGGCCGAGCCCGGACAATACCGGCTCGGACAGAAACCATTGCGCGAAGACATTCCAGCCCCAGCGCGGATTGCCCAAGACCGATTCGAGCACGATGCCGATCAGCGCCACGGCCGCCACGGTGCCGGCGAGGCGTGCGCGGTTTTTCGCGGGCACGATGCGATAGTCGGCGCGCTCGCGCAACGTGTCGGCGTGCGCGGCGGCGAGTTGCGGATTCGCGAGTTCAGCGGTGTCGTTCATCGTCGTCTGCTCCGCGCTTTCAGGCCACGGCAGCCGCGTTGGCCGTGTCGGCCGGGTTTGCCGACCCCGCCGCCGCCGCATAGCGGCTCGCCTTGCGCGGCAAGCCGAGATGATCGCGCAGCGTCGATCCCGTCAACGTGCGCTCATAGCGCCCGCGTCGTTCGAGCTCGGGGACCACGTAGCGCACGAAATCGTCCAGGCCCTGCGCCTGCACCGCGAAGCCGAGGATGAAACCGTCGGCTGCGCCGGCGTCGAGCCAGCGGATCAATTCGTCCGCGATCTGCGCGGGCGTGCCGAGAAAATGCGTGCGCGGCGTGGCGACTTCGAGCGCGACCTCGCGCAATGTCGAGCCCTTGCTGCGCGCTTCGGCCTTGATGCGGTCGGTGGTCGAACGGAAACTGTTGCGGCCGATCTCTCCTAGCTCGGGGAACGGTTGGTCGAGCGGATACTGCGTGAAGTCGTGGTGATCGAAATAACGGCCGAGATACGCGAGCGCTTCGTCGATCGTCAATAGCTCGCGAATCGCGCGGTATTTCGCTTCCGCTTCCCCGTGTGTCGCGCCGACGATCGGGCTGATGCCGGGGAAGATCTTTACGTCGTCGCGGCTTCTGCCATGTTCGACCGCGCTGTCTTTCACGCGCTGCGCGAACGCGCGCGTTTCTTCGATCGACACCGAATGCGTGAACACCGCGTCCGCGTATTTGCCGGCGAGCGCGATGCCGGCATCCGACGAGCCCGCCTGGAAAATCACCGGCTGACCCTGCGCCGAGCGCTGAATATTGAGCGGCCCCGCCACCTGGAAGAACTTGCCCTCGTGATCGAGCGTGTGCAGCCGGTCGCGTTCGAAGAACACGCCGCGCTCGCGGTCGCGCACGAACGCGTCGTCGTCCCAGCTATCCCACAGGCCTTGTGCGACGCTCAGGTATTCGTCGGCGATCTCATAGCGCAGCGCATGCTCGGGATGCGAGCCGCCGTAGTTCTTCGCGGTGCCTTCGAGCGGCGTCGTGACGACGTTCCAGCCCGCGCGCCCGCCGCTGATCAGATCGAGCGACGCGAACTGGCGCGCGACGGTGAACGGATCGCTATACGACGTCGATACGGTGCCCGCAAGCCCGATCTTCGACGTGACCGTCGCGAGCGCCGACAGGATCGAGATCGGTTCGAAGCGGTTCAGAAAGTGCGGAATCGATTTCTCGTTGATGTACAGACCATCGGCGACGAACGCGAACGCGATGCCGTATGCCTCGGCCTTGCGCACCGTATCGACGAAGAAGTTCAGGTTCACGCTCGCGTCCGCGGGGCCGGCCGGATGCTTCCACGAATTCATATGGCTGCCGGCGCCCTGCAGCATGATGCCGAAGTTGAGTTTGCGATGGCTCATCGGATAGTCCGCCAATCGTTGAGTGTTCGTTGGAGAGATCACGCGTAGGCCGGCTCGATCGTGCTGCCGAGCAGTTCGACCGAGCGCAGGCGCGCCGGATAGTGTTGCAACGGCGAATCGATGACGAATTCGTCGATGCCGTAGCGGCGGCTCAATGCGTCGAGCTGGTCGCGGACATCGTCGGCCGTGCCCTTGACGACGTGCGGATGGCGCTCTTCGATCGTGTAGCCGCTCGCGCCCGCCTGGCGCGCGTATTCTTCCGCGGCTTCGGCCGTCGCCAGATTCAGGCTTTGGCCGCTGGCCAGTTGCAGCCTGAAGATGCGCAGCGGCCCGGTGAGCCGCTCGGCTTCGTCGCGCGTCGCCGCGGCGACCGCGTACAGTGCGAGCAACGGCGCACGGCCGCTCGCATCGCGGTACGTCTGCACGGTGCGCTCGATGTTCGCCTCGTCGCCGTTGAAGTGTCCGGCGTAGCAGAACTGCCAGCCCTGCTTTGCCGCGAGCGCCGCGCTATCCGGACTGCCTCCGAGCAGAATGCGCTCAGGCAGCGTCGGCGGAGTCGGAAACGCGAGCGCGCCGGCGAGCGCATGGTCCGGTTCGACGCCGGCGCCGAGAAACGCATCGAGTTGCGCGAGCTGCGAGTTGAAGCCGGGCTTGCTCTTCTTGTCGTGCAGCCATTGCAGCGCGCGGGTGGTCTGCGGCAGTCCGCCGGGCGCTTTGCCGATGCCGAGATCGACGCGCCCGGGGGCGAGCGCCGCGAGCAGCCTGAAGGTCTCCGCGACCTTGAATGGGCTGTAGTGCTGCAACATCACACCGCCCGAGCCGACGCGAATCCGCGACGTATGTGCGAGCACATGCGAGACGACGATCTCCGGCGCCGAACTCGCGAGGTTGGGCGCGCCGTGATGCTCGGCGATCCAGAAGCGCTTGAACCCGAGCGCTTCGGCGCGCTTCGCGAGCGACACCGTGAAGCGCAACGCTTCGGCCGCGCTCGCACCCGCGGCAATCGGGCTTTTATCCAGCAGCGATAGCGAAAAGGTCATGGGATGAGAGATCGACGAAGAAAGAGAAAAAGCGCTGACGCACTCAGGATTTCGGCAAGCCCGGCGGATTGGTCGCGGCCTTGTCGATCGCTTCGGAGCCGAGATTCCAGCGCTCGAGCACCGCGCGATACTGGCCTTTGCCGATCAGATCGTTCAGCGCGATCGTTACCGGTGCAGCGAGACCGCTGCCGCGGCGCGTCGTTACCGCGACTTCGGCGGTACGCGGCCAACCGCCGCTGACGGTGCCCACCTGGCGCGTCTTGCCATGCGTGGCCGAGTCGTACAGCAGCGCCGCGTTGACGCTGAAGATCGCATCGGCACGCCCCGATTGCAGCGCCACCGATTTGACCGCATCGTCGTCGTAGTACTGCACCTGGATCGGCTTCAATCCATGCGCGACGTTCTGCTTGTCCCATTCGAGCAGGATCTTTTCCTGGTTCGTGCCGGCGTCGGTAATCACGCGCAGGCCCGCGACATCCTTGGGTTCGCGGATCGATCTGATCGGGCTGTCGGTCTTCACGAAGAAGCCGAGCTCGTCGCGCCGGTAGGTCGAGAAGTCGAACTTGGCCTTGCGCTCCTCGGTCACGGTCACGTTCGAAATCACCGCGTCGACCTTGCCGGAAGCGAGCGCGAGGGGCCAGTCCGGCCACGCGAGGATCACGACATTGAGCTTGCGGCCGAGGCTGTCCGCGACGAGTTGCGCGAGATCGGGATCGAAGCCGACCACGGTCTTCGCATCGGTGGCATAGGTGCTGATCGGCGGATGCGCGACGACGATGCCGACGGTCAGTTCGTCTTTCGCGACGAACGGGAAGTTCGCCGGCACCGCCTTTGTCGCGGCTGCATCCTGTTCGGCACGCACGCGGCCGTGCTGGGCGGGACTCAGATCGAAGCCCGTCGCGGCGAACGCGTTGCCGCTGACATAGAACATGGCCGCCAATACGAGCGACGACAACTGCAGGCCTGTTTTCATGAGATATCCGTCGAAGTGTGAGGAGATAGGAGTGCGGTGTTTAGCGGACAACCAGATCGGCGTGTTTCGCGCGCAGGTCGTCGAGCGTGTCGATGCGTTGCGGCGCGAGCAGGTTCTTGCCGAAGCGAAGATGCACGTGCACTTCGGGAGGCAACGCGGTATCGAACAACTTCGTGTAGCCGGTGCGTTCGTAAAGCGCCCATGCTTCGGGCTGCTTGAAACCGGTAGTCAGATAGATGCGCGAGTAGCCCTGCGCGAGCGCACGCGCTTCCAGTTCCCGCACGACCTGTCGCGCGAGTCCCTGGCGGCGCAGATCGTCGCGCGTCCAGATGCGTTTGAGTTCCGCGGTACGCGCGTCGTAGCGCTTGAACGCGCCGCCGCCGATCGTCTCGCCGTCGCGAATCAGCAGAATGAACGCGCCGTGCGGCGGTGCGAACAGGTCGGCCGGATAGCGCGCCATCTCCTGCACGGCGGCCGCGCCGCCGTCCTTTCGATAATCTTCGTAGCGGGTCGCGTATTCGTGCAGCAGCGCGTCGAGCAGCGGTTGCGCGCGGGGATCGAGTGGCGTGGTGTCAACGACGAGAGTGCTCATGAACGATCGACACGAGGTCGTCGGATAGTCAGGAGCTCATACGATAGCGTGCAACCGCGTTGCCGCTAACCAAGCAATTTCTCTATCTTTATCTGGTCTCGCGATTGGCTGCGATTGCGGCAAACGCGCTGCAATTGCGTAGTGCAACGCCCATGTCACGCCGAGATGCTCCGGTCGGAACACGGTGGCAACAGCTTGCCGGAAATATTACACGCTGCTGTCAAATACTTTTCATGGTCATTCCATAAAGTAACGCGTCAATCCGGCGCGCCATGGTCATCCCGATCCTGAGTCCCTGGTGCACCCCACAACAAGGCCGGAAGTGACCGTGCACCCTGATGGCACGGGTACGGTAAAGAAGCATTACTGCCTAGGCCGCATTTCGCATGAGCTGATTCAGGCGCCACGCTCGATCCGCTCGTACGTGCGAACTACCGGAACCGCTTCGGCTCGGCGGTCGGTTATCTGACCGGCGACCCGACATCGATCAAGCTGGGGTGACGGCAAGGTTCACGGGGATCCCCTCAAGTTTCGTTGTGAGGAACATTGATGGCGCTTTGAGCCAGTAGAAAGGCACGCATTGCAAGCGGTTCATCGTCCCCTCTTCGGAGGGGCTTTTTTTTTGGTTTGGGGTAAAGAAGCTTCCGTGAAGTAGCTTCATCTAATTCGTGCGATACCACCGCCATATCTTGATAATTGCCAGATAGGCCAGCGCCGCCACGATCAGTTCGATCGTCACCCAGAACACGAAATACAGATCATCGGGATCGCCGACACCGAGCCAATCCGAAGCGCGCCACCACGCACGGGCTTCGCTTGCTGACCACTCATTCGATAGCGGGATATAACGAACTGAAATCAGAAACAATCCGATAAACAGCGCGATTTTTAACACCTTACGGGCAAGTGTTGCCATGCGTTGCGACCTCAATAGTTCCGTATGCGTCAAGCCCGGAGTTACCGGCGCGGATTGTTTTCGTGTGCAGCAACCCCGAGCGGATTCTCAGGAAGTCAACACGGCTCGGCAGGGTAATGCAGCCTAGCGAAACACCCCGACCACCTGCCGGATGCAACCGGAACTGCCCTCGCTTAACGCCGTTGACCGACGTCCAATCATCAATCCTCCCATCGTCCCGATACAGCGCGAACCACTCAGCGTGATCGGTCGGATTCCCCTTATAGAAATTCCATTCATCTAGTAACCGCGATAAGGCCTTGGAGCGTACGCCGCCGGTAGGGCGTGCGACGATCCAGTATTTACCTGCAGGAATCGGACCGTTAGAGGGCACCGCCGTACAGCCGCCCCGATTGCGATACTGGTTGTTGCCTGAATACGCGTTGAACGTGCCCAGACCGAAAATTGTTAGCGGTGAGAAATGCTCGTTATTCACCAAAAACTTGCCATGATAGGCCATGTGTCGCGCCTCCTGATTGCGCTGGATGTAGGTCATTGCGTGCTACATAGGTTCCTCCCGTTGGTGAACCCTCACCGTAAGCGCGCGTGCCGCTGGCGCGATACAGGTCGATTCCGGATTGGCCGCTGCTTTCGCCGGGGCAAAAAAAGACGCGCCACAGGGGCGCGCAAAACATTTGCATCTCAGATAGAAAGAGCCAACAGAACCGCCACCTCAGCGGGAACGACATACCGCGAGGCGACAGTTCAATACTAGGTGTATGTGCCGAGTGCAGGTTTCAGACAACTCCGATAAGCCCGGGGCGTGGGTGATGGTCGTCAACTCTCCTGGGCGAATAAAGGTTCGTCGCAGGAAAATCGTGAAGCTCTGGGGAGCAATTGCGAAGGTCTGGAGGCAGACGATTGAACTGATCGTGGCGGCGCTGTCTTATGCGGCGATCATGAAGCTATCGCAGTGGTATCGCGTGAGACAGTAAATGCAAGGACCCGTTGCCGCCGTTTCTTTAGCGTGTGTGAGCGCCAATCATCGCGGAATACAGACGTTAAACCCGACTCCGACGACGCAGAGCGCGGAAGTGCCGTGCGAAATCCGGAATCGCGCACATGCGCACATCCGCCCAGGCGCTCAACACCGTGAAGTTACGGGTGGTTGTACATCGCGTTCCAGTCAGCCTTCGAAACCGCCGGGCGACCTTCGTCCGACGAACCACTTGCGGCACCGCCGTAACCACCGTTTGTTGCAACTTGCTGCGCGGCGACCTTCGCTTCTGCGGCTTGGATCGCGTCTGGATAGTGCGCTTGATCGCCATCACCACCGCGATAACCCGCCTTCTGAAGCTGAACAAGTTCCGCGCGCACCTGGGCGCGGGTAATCGGGCCATTCGACTGGGCGAACGAGGCAACCGGCACTACGACTGCAACGGCAACTGCAACGGCTTGGATGAGGGACTTCATGATGCTCCATCGACTTTTGTTAGCGGTGCGACAACGTGTCTGCACCGACAGCGAAAGTCTAGGAGCCTTCCGTCCGAGGGTTAACCCCTAGTATTCGAAGGCATTGTTCCAATTGGCAGCAGAATGCTGGCATCTTCGCGCGAATGCCCTTCCGGCGACGCGAAGCGGCCTTAGTGAGGGCAACTGGCTATCGCACGAACGCCAAGCGCGTGCCGCGCTGGCAGGTGCCGGCGTCTCGCGGACGTCGGTCGAGACAGCGTCAAGCGATCCAAATGCGCCCCCACCCGCTTCAGCGGACCACTTCCTCAGCGAGATGAAATAGGCAATCCCCTCGCCTGACAAGCGCGGGCACCCGCTTGCATACGACTTCGCCATCGCTCGCGAAATGACAGGTCACCGGCTCTTTGAGCGGCGTGTCCGGGAAATGAATGCGCGCCGCGGGCTGCCCTGCGACCACCCGCTCGCCGAGTTCAACCAGCGGCTCGAACAGACCGTTGTCGTAGGCGTACACATAGTGACGCGCGCCAGCGACGCGCAGGAAGCGCGTGTCGGCAGGCGGCGCATCGGGCACGAGCGGACCGCTCAATGCGCCGATCGCGCCGAGAAAGTGCAGCAGGCCGTGGCGCGCTTCGCGAAGCAGCGCGGCATCGACTGTCCCGTCACCGCCCAGCTCAGCCGTGATCGACAGCGCCCCTTGCCGGCGCGCGGCAGTCGCCGCATGCACCGGGTTCTCCGCATGCAAAAACGCGTTCGGCAACCCGAAAGCGCGTAATGTGCGCTGCAGCCGCTCATTCTCTGCGTCGTCGCGCGGATCGATCGCGAGCATGTTGTTGCCGCGATAAAGCAGCGAGCTGCCGCCGGAATGAAGATCGATCAGATAGTCCGCGCGCGCGAGCAGAACATGCTCGATGTAATGCGCGATCACCTGCGTCGGAGAACCTTGCGGATCGCCCGGAAACGTGCGGTTGAGATTGCCGTCGTCGAGCGGTGACGTGCGAAGGCCCGCCTCGGCCGCTGGCGCATTCGCTTGCGGCAACAGGATCAGTTGACCGGCAACCTGTGCCGCGTCGATTTCGCGGATCAGCGTCGACACGAGGATCTGTCCTTCGTACTCGTCGCCATGATTGCCGGCCATGATCAGCACGACCGGACCCGTGCCATTGCGTATCGAAGCGATCGGAATCGGCAGCCAGCCATACGCGGACCGATGCACGGAATGCGGCAGCCGCAGATAGCCCGCATGCTTGCCCTGAGCATCCAGATCGAGTTCACTGCGAATCGGATTGCTCGGCGTAACGGTTGAACTCATTGCTTCGCTCGCGCAAGTAACGGCCTTCTAGCCGTTGCAGCTAGACGCCAAACGGAAACTGCCATTTGATCTTCGTTTCGCCGTTCGCCGCCGCATGGCCCGAACGAAAGCGGCGCTTCAGCAGCCACGTCGCACCGTACTGCAGCGTCGAACACAGCAGCAGATAAACGACGCCGACGAACAGAAAGATCTGCACCGGATACACCATCAGCCGATTATTGACCTGATTGGCGAGAAACGTAAACTCGGGCACGCCAACGATATAAGCGAGCGACGTGTCCTTGATCAGCGTGACCCACTGATTGACGAACGACGGCATCATGATCCGTATCGCCTGCGGCAGTTGCACGTACCGCAGCGCCTGCCAGCGCGTCATGCCGAGCGACGCGGCCGCTAGCGCCTGCCCCGCGCCGACCGCGGCGATGCCTGCCTGCACCGAATGCGACAGATACGCGCCGCCGATCAGCGCGAGCCCGCAAACCACGGTGGCGAGGCCGGGCACGTCGATGTGCAGCAGCATTGGCATCAGGAAGAAGGTCCAGAAGATCAGCATCAGCACCGGGATCGCGCGAAAGAAGCCGACCAGGGCAGTGAGCGCCAGATGCGCGGCGCCGCGCGTCAGCGACAATGCAATGCCGCCGGCGAGACCGACCAAAGCCGACAGCAACGCCGAGACGATCGACATCACGACCGTCAGCGCCGCGCCACCGAGCGGCCCATCGGGGAACGTGCCGAGCAGCAGATAGCGCAGCGACGGCAGCCATTCGAGCGCGCTCATCAATGTCCTCCTTGCCAGAGCCGCAGGGCGCCACGTTTCCACACCAGCAACACCGCTTCGATAACCGCGATGATCGCGATATAGAGCACCGTCGCCGCGCCGAATGCCTGAAACGTCTTGAAGGTTTCCGTATCGACCTGCCGCGATACGTACGACAGTTCCGCGAGCCCGATCGTCATCGCAAGCGACGAGTTCTTCACGAGGTTCATGTACTGCCCAGCAAGAGGTGGCGTCGAGATCCGGATCGCCTGCGGCAGGATCACGTAACGGAACGCCGCGAGCGGCGTAAGGCCCAGCGCCGCGGCGGCCTGATGCTGCGCGGCCTTGACGCCGCGCATACCCGCGCGAAATTCCTCGCCGACAAACGCGGTCGTATAGCACGTAAGCCCGACCCAGCCCGCGACGAATTCGAACGACGGCCACGCAATCGTCCAGCCAAATAGCGAGACCGTGTGCGACGCATTGAGCCATTCCATCCACGGCTGCGGCAACAGCGTCGCAGCCCCGAAATACCAGAACAGCAATTGCACGAGCAACGGCGAGTTGCGAAACGCCAGTATGTATAGCGCGGCCGCGCGCGCGAGCATGCCGTTGCGCGCATTACGCGCGAGCGCGAGCCCGAAACCGGCGAACGTCGCCGCCGCGCCCGCGCAGGCCGACAACATCAGCGTCATCAGAAAGCCATGCGCGAGCCACCCGAGGTACTTCGGTTCCAGCCAGCCGTTCATTCTGCTCTTCTACTCCAGCGCTTTCGTTGCGCAATGAAAAGCGGCCCGCCGCTTTCACACGGCAGGCCGGCTCCAAAACTTCCGTCGGATCAGCTCTTCTGCGGATCGCCGATCTTGAACAGACGCGGCAACGGCGCGCGGCTCTGCGGTCCGAACCAGTGGTCGTAGATCTTCGCGGCGCTGCCGTCCGCTTCGAGGCCCTTCAGCGTATCGTCGACGACGTTCAACAGACGCGTCTCGCCCTTCGGCACGCCGACACCTTCATAGTCGTTCGAGATCGTGAACGGCGGGATCTCGTAGTTCGCCTTGTCGGGCACGTTCGCGAGCAGCGCGACGAGCTTCGGGCCGTCCTGCGTGATCGCCTGCACGTTGCCGGCGCGCAGCGCGGCGAATGCGAACGGCGTGTCGTCGTAGGCGACGATCGTCGCATTGGGGAATTGCGCGCGCACCTGCTGTTCGTTGGTCGTGCCCTTGTCGGCACCCACGCGCAGGCCGTTCACCTGCTGCGGCGACGTCAGTACGCCCTTCTTCGCGATGAACTGCGTACCCGAGGCGAAGTACGGCGTGCTGAAATCGACTTCCTTCTTGCGCTCGTCGGTAATCGTGAAGTTCGCGAACACGAGGTCGACCTTGCCTGACTTCAGGAACGCGATGCGGTTCGCCGGATTGGTCGGCTGGATTTCGAGCTTCACGCCGAGCTTGTTCGCGACCGCGCGCGCATAGTCGACGTCGAGCCCGACGATCTGATTGGTCTTCGGATCGACGAAACCGAAAGGAGCGTTGCTGTCGAAGGTGGCGACGCGCAGCACGCCCGCCTTCTTGATGTCGTCGAGACGATCGGCGTGCGCTGCGCCGGAAATCGCGAGCAGCAACCCCATCACTGCTGCGCCAACGAATTTGATTTTCATGGTTAGGCCTTGGTATTGGATGTTTTATGTACGACGTGATTCACGACTTCCTCACGACAACGACGCACAGACTCTAACAACGCGCATCGCAATGGCGAACCAACTAATCGTCACGAGCTAAGCGGCGATTCAGATATGCGGCAGGTGCCTATTGCTTGCCTTTCCACGGCACCAGCCTGCGTTCGAGCGCGCGCATGCCGAGTTCGAACAGCCACGCGATCAGGCCGATCAGCACGATCCCCATCACGACCACGTCGGTGCGCAGGAAGCTCGACGCGTTGAGCACCATCTGACCGAGCCCGGCAGTGGCGGCGACCATTTCGGCCGCGACCAGCGTGGTCCAGCCGAAGCCGATCGCGATGCGCAGGCCGGTCAGGATTTCGGGCAACGCCGCAGGCAACACCACGTGCAATACCACCTGGCGGAAATTCGCGCCCAGCGACCACGCCGCGTTGATCTGCTCGACGCTCGCGCTGCGCACGCCGGCACGCGCGGCCATCGCGATCGGCGCGAAACACGCGAGCCAGATCACGACGATCTTCGCAGTCTCATCGATGCCGAACCAGATCACGACGAGCGGCAGATACGCGAGCGGCGGCAGCGGCCGGTAGAACTCCAACGGCGGATCGAGCAGTCCACGCGCGACGCGGCTCACGCCCATCAGAATGCCGACCGGTATCGCGGTGATGCTCGCGAGCGCGAACGCGCCGAACACGCGGATCGCGCTCCACAGCAGATGCTCGGACAACGGCAAGCCGCCCTGAATGCGGCCGTGCCATGCATCGACGAACGCATGCCAGACCGCGTCCGGTGCGGGTAGGAACAGCGGTGGTATCCAGTGCAGATGCGTCGCGGTCCGCCACAGCAGCGCAAACACCGCGACGCAGATCACACTGAGCCACGCGGTCGGGCCTTCACCCGGCATGCCGCGATAAGGTCTGCGGCCGTGCGCCGCGCGGCGTAGCCGGGTCGAGTTGCGCGCTGTGTCCGGACGTGTCGGCGCGTGTTGTTGCGACGAATCGATCACGCTCATCAGGCGGCCTCACGCAATGTATCGTGCAGCCGCCGCGTCAGGCGCTCGCGCCACTCGATGAAAGCCGGCGACGACTTGACCGCGCGTGCATCGCGAGTCGCCAGATATTCGCGCGCGAATGGCAGTGCGTGGACTTCGGCGACGCGTCCGGGCCCCGGTGTCATCAGTACCAGACGCGTCGCGAGAAACAGCGCTTCCTCGACGCTGTGCGTGATGAAGAACACGGTCTTGTGCGTGCGCGTCCACACGTCGAGCACGAGTTCCTGCACCGTCTCGCGCGTCAACGCATCGAGCGCACCCATCGGCTCGTCCATCAGCAATATCTGCGGATCGCTCGCCAACGCGCGCGCAATACCCACGCGCTGCTGCATGCCGCCCGACAGTGCATGGATCTTCGCGTTCGCATGCCGTTCGAGCCCGACGAGCGCCAAGGTATGCCGCGCGATCTCGTGTCGTTGCGCACGCGCGATGCCGCGAAACCGCAAACCGAGCGCGACGTTGTCGAGCACGTCGAGCCATGGCATCAGCGCATGCTTCTGGAACACGACGCCGCGCTCGGCACCGGGTCCGTCGATGGGCGTGCCGTTGAGCCGCACCTCGCCTTCGCTCGGATCGACGAAGCCGGCGATGCAGTTCAGCAACGTGGTTTTGCCGCAACCCGATGCCCCGAGCGCGACCACGAACTCGCCTCGCTCGATGCGCAGATCGACACCCGCGAGCGCGGGCTCGCTCGCACCGGCGTAGGTCACGCGCAGTCCGCGGATGTCGAGCATGCTCATCGCGCGGCCTGCTGCGCGAAGCGCGGATTCACGGCCGCCGAGTAATCGGGCAACACGTTCTGGATCGTGCCCTGCGTCTTCAGGAACGCCGCCGTGGCCGCGAGCGATTGCGCCGCGCCCGACTGCTTGCCGCCGCCGAGCCAGGTCGGCGACGCCTGCTCCGCGGCGCTCGGGAACGCGTACAGCGCGAGGCTCGCGGGCACGTCGGCCGGTGCCGCGCCCGACTCCTGCGCAACCGCCTGCACCTGCTGCGAAGCCGCGGTCCAGTCGGCCTTGTGATCGCGGTACAGCGCGTCCGTATCGGCGAGCACCTTGACGAGACCCGCCATGAAGGCCGCGTTGTCGCGCTCGAACTGCCGCGACGCGACAAAGCCGTCGAAGGTTGCCTTGCCGCTTCCCTTCGCGACTTCGCCCGACGTGATCAGCACCTTGCCGTTCTGCTTGACCTTCGCGAGCACGGGGTCCCAGATGTAGGTCGCATCGATATTGCCGCGCTGCCAGGCGGCGGCGACCTCTGGCGGACGCAGGTTCAGGATCTTCACCGACGACGGATCGACACCCGCCTGCTGCAACGCGACCAGCGCATGAAAATGCGACGTCGACACATACGGCACGCCGATCGTCTTGCCCTTCAGGTCAGCGATCTTCGTCACGCCCGAACCGTCGCGCGCGACCAGCGCTTCCGCGTCGTTGATGTTGTCGAGAATCCAGAACAGCGACAGGTCGACGCCTTGCGACAGGCCCGCCGCGATCGGGCTCGATCCCGCCTCGCCAAGCTGGATCGAGCCTGACGCCAGTGCGCGCACCACATCCGCGCCGCTGCCGAGCTTGCGATACGTGACCTTGTAGCCGGTCGCTTTTTCCACGGCGCCGGTGGCTTGCGCGTAACGCCACGGCACGACCATGTCCTGATAGCCGATCACGACTTCTCGGCTTTGCGCGTGCGCGGATGAAGCGAACGGCGAAATCGCGGCAATGCCGGCCGACGCCGCGACGAAGGCAGCGGCGAGCAACGCACGCCGCAGCTGACGGAGAGAGTGATTCATCGGAAGCCTTCGGGTTGGTCTGGATACGAAGAAGGTTCCGACTATAGGCACTTTCGACCGGCGCGGTTCCAACGAATCATGCATAGCTAATCACTGGAACGCAGCATTGCTTTTGCGTCGCGACTATCCGCCATAGCGCCAAAACTGCTTTGATTCTGAGCATTTGTTGGTTCGCTCGCGCCACCGTCCTGGTTACATTGGGGCGACCACCACACGCGACCATAAGGACAATCGATGACACCGGCCCGGGGATTTTCATTCTTCACGACAGCGCGCAACGCAATCGCGACCGTCGGCGAGCGCAACCGCAGCCGACGCGGTTGGCTGAAGACCGCCGCGGCCGCGCTCGCACTCGGCGTCTTCGGCGCAGCCCACACCGCCCACGCCACGCCGCTCGACGAGCTGAAACTCGACTATGCGTACTATTCGCCGGAAAGCCTCGTGATCAAGCGCAACGGCTGGCTCGAACAGGAGTTCGCCGCCGACCACACGCAAGTGAAGTGGGTGCTGAGCCTCGGCAGCAACCGCGCGCTCGAATATCTGAACAGCGGCGCGATCGACATCGGCTCGACGGCGGGCCTCGCCGCCGTGCTCGGCAAGGCGAACGGCAATCCGATTCGCGCGGTGTACATCTATTCGCGGCCCGAGTGGACCGCCCTCGTCGTGCGCAAGGACTCGCCGATCAAAACCGTCGCCGATCTGAAGGGCAAGAAGATCGCGGCCACCAAGGGCACCGATCCGTTCCTGTTCACGTTGCGCGCGCTGCATACGGCGGGGCTGTCGCGCGACGACGTCGAGATCGTCAACCTGCAGCATCCCGATGGCCGCACCGCGCTCGCCAATGGCCAGGTGGACGCGTGGGCCGGGCTCGATCCGCACATGGCGGCCGCGCAGATCGACGATGGCGCGCGGCTGCTGTATCGCAACGTCGACTTCAACACCTGGGGCTTCCTGAATGCGCGCGAAGACTTCATCCGCGACCATCAGGACGCGCTCGCGCGCGTGCTGAAGGTCTATGAAAAAGCCCGCGTCTGGATCGCCGCTCACCCTGATGACACCGCCAGGATCGTCGCGGAGGAATCCAAGGTTTCGCTGCCGGTCGCGAAACTGCAGTTGAGCCGCAACGACTTCAGCCAGCCTCAGCCTGGCCCCCGGCAGATTGCCGCGCTCAAAGCCGCTGCGCCGATCCTGGTCGACGAGCAACTCGTGAAGGGCGGCACCGATCTGAACGCGATCATCGATGCACTGGTCGACCCTAAAGTCGCGCAGCCGGTGATTGCGACGGCGAGCAACGGCTCCAAATGAAGCACACGCACCAGACCCGAGCCTGCCGATGAGCACCGCGAAGAACTTTTTCACGCTCGCACGGAGGGATTCGTCCTGTCCGTCGTGTAGCGAACTCGCGCAACCGCCGCGCGCGATCGACCCGCTACGACTGTGGCGCTATGCCGGTCTCGCGCTGCCGGTCGTGTTCCTGGCTGTCATCGAGCTGCTGGTGCGCGCGTCGATCCTGCCGATGCATCTGGTCCCCGCGCCCAGCGCGATTGCGCAGACGCTATGGGATCTCGGCGCGGCGCGGCTCGCGCGCCATATCGGCGCGAGCGTGATCCGCGTGTACGGCGGCTTTGCGATCGGCGCCGTGCTCGCGCTGCTGATCGGCGCGGCGATGGGCCTCAGCCGGCGCGTCGATGCCTTGCTCGACCCCGCGTTTCAGGCCTTGCGCGCGATTCCGTCGCTTGCGTGGGTGCCGATCCTGCTGCTATGGATGGGCATCGACGAAGCGCCGAAGATCACGCTGATCGCGATCGGCGCGTTTTTCCCAGTGCAGTTGAGCGTGGTGGCGGGCATTCGCGGCGTCGAACGGAAGCTGATCGAATTCGGCGAGTTGAACCGGCTGAGCCGGCGCGCGCTGTTCACGCGCATACTGCTGCCCGCGTCGATGCCGCAGATTTTCACCGGACTGCGCACGGGGCTCAGCCTCGCGTGGATGTTCATGGTGGCCGCCGAACTGATCGCGGCGACGCGCGGGCTCGGCTATCTGCTCAGCGATGGCCGCGAAACCGGCCGCCCGGATCTGGTGTTCGGCGCGATCCTGTTGCTCGCGCTGCTCGGCAAACTGAGCGACGGCATGCTGAAAGCGATCGAGGTACGCGCGCTGTCGTGGCGCGATGCGCACCGGGTGTCGGAGGCCGCGCGATGAATCGGGCACCTGCTTCGTTACTCGAAGTACGTGGACTGACGCGGCGCTTTGGCGAGCGCAATGTGTTCGAGAAGGTATCGTTCGCGCTGTCGCGCGGCGAGATCGTCAGTCTGGTCGGTCCTAGCGGCTGCGGTAAAAGCACACTGCTGCGCGCGGTGGCGGGACTCGATCGCGCAGCCACGGGTGCCGTGCTGATCGACGGCGTGCCCTTGCTCGCGCCGTCGCCGCGCGTCGGCATGATCTTTCAGGAACCGCGCCTGCTGCCGTGGCTCAGCGTGGCCGACAACATCGCGTTTGCCGCGGGGCCGCACGCGGGAGACGATCCGCGCGTCGATGCGCTGCTCGCCGAGGTCGGTCTCGCTGGCGTGCGCGACGCGCTGCCCAAGCAACTATCCGGCGGCATGGCGCAGCGCGTCGCGCTCGCGCGAGGTCTGTTCAACGAGCCGGAACTGCTGCTGCTCGATGAACCGTTCAGCGCCGTCGATGCGATCACGCGCGCGCGACTGCAGCAGTTGCTGCTGGCGTTGAAACACGCGCGCGGCACAACGGTGCTGCTCGTCACGCACGATCTCGACGAAGCACTGAGTCTGTCCGATCGCGTGCTGCTGTTGTCCCCGGCGGGCGTTGGCAGCCCGAGCCGCATCGCGCGCGAACTGCCGATTGCGCTACAGCGGCCGAGGAATCCGCGCGATGCGTCGTTGAATGCGCTGCGCGAGGTTTTGCTGGAGATGTAGCGGGGCTGCGGAAAATCGCGCTATCTGGTACGCCGGGCTTCGACAAAAGCCTCGACATAATGCAGCGCCTGTTCGCACTGCTCGGGCGTGAACGCGTGGATGCTCGCAGGAACCGGATCGAAGCCAAGCTCGGTCGCGACCCACCGGATCGCTTTCGCGCGGGCTTCGAATGCGTTCACGCCATCGCGGCGCACCTTCGCGGCGACGAGCGGTTCGAGCGCGTCGTGCAGCTTGCTCTTCGACTCGCGCAACGTCGCGTCGGCGAGGCGGCCGAGCGGCAGGTTGTGTTTGCTGCGCGAATACACGCCGATCCACGCCTGACAGGCGGTGCAGATCCACAGCGGGCCTTGATCGCTGCGATACGGGTAGGACTCGTCGCCGTAACGCGCGAGCAAAGCGCGGTTGCCGCAGTAGTCGCATGACGGCTGCGGCAGTGCCTTGACGGGCTTGCCTACACGCATGGGGAGTGCCCCCGGGAGAATTCGCGGTACTTCATCGCATCGATCCGACTGGCGGAAAACGGGTGGAGCCTCACAGTTTAATGGAAGGCCCGCACCCGCAAGCAAGACCTAGCTTCTCTCTGCGATCTCCATCACGACGCGACGCCGCGCCGCCAGTCCTTCCGCCGACCTCTGCCGAACCAGCTCCACCACCGCTTGCGGCGCCATCGCCGGATCGCCCGCGTCGAACGGCGGCGCTGGCGCGTATTCGAGTTCGAGCTGGATCGCCTGCGCCTCTTCGACGCCCGCCAGTTCGGCAGCCACGGTCAGCCCGAAATCGATGCCCGCCGTCACGCCGCCGCCGGTAATCAGATTGCCGTCGCGGACCACACGCGCATGCGTCGGAATCGCGCCGAGCGGTTCCAGCAACGAGTGAAACGCCCAGTGAGTCGTCGCGCGCCGCCCGCGCAGCAGACCGGCCGCACCCAGCAGCAACGCGCCGGTGCAGACCGACGTCACATAGCGCGCGCTCGCGGCCTGCCGACGAACGAAGTCGATCGTCTGCTCGTCTTGCAACAGCGCGGTCACGCCGCTTCCGCCCGGCACACAGATCACGTCGAGCGGCGGGCAGTTTTCGAAGGTCACGCTCGGCGTCAGCACGAGGCCGTTGCTCGACACCACCGGCTCCCGCGTCTTCCAGAGCAGATGCATCGTGGCGCCCGGCACCGATGCGAGCACGTCATGCGGGCCGGTCAGATCGAGTTGCTGTACTTTCGGAAACACCAGAAAACCGATTTGGAGGCTCATGGGGATACCTTGTCGAAGGAGAAATCGAAACGCGCCATCTGTCATTTCTTCCAGCTGGACGGATCGATTCTATGCGCGTAGTGTTTGGCAAGACTGCCATTGTTCCCTTGATTTCTGCCACGTCTTGTCGCATGTTCAGCGCTCCGCGTTCTATCGTGCTGCTCGCCTGCCGAAAAGCAACGCATATATATATCTACGCTTGACTAGCTGGCCCCAGTAAGCCTCGATCCGTCCTGAGCGCCGCTTAACGGAAGCCTTTCCCATTTTCGACCGAAGCGATAAGGCTACGGATGCCCTTGCCGCAGCGCCTACGCCTTTTCGCAGAACGACGGTCGACACATGGAGCTAACGGCAGTCCTGATCCGTTAACCGGTGGCAGTCGCGGACAAAGGTTGCGACAAGGTTGCCGAGCATGGAAAGCATTTCGTGTCAGTCAAACGATTCCGGAGCGACTGTGCCACCTTTGATCACCAAGTGCGCTGCATCCACGCCGGGCGCGAAGAAACGCCAGTCTTCCTCGTCCACTCTCCCGTCTGGTATGACCGTAAGGCAAAAACCGCGCGACAGCGAGAGCTTCACGCCGCCGGCCTCGTCCGCTGTCACTGCCTCAACTGCTGCAAGGCCATTCGCAAGCAAGACCCCCTGGAGACGATGGGTGCTCGCGTGCGCTTTCTCATCCGGTCCGCGAAGATCATCCTCTGTTGCCACGACGCAGCCCACTTTCTCAAGTCGCCACACACATTGGATGTGGAGCGCCCACGCACCCACATATTTCACCGTCCCTTTAAAGTTAGTAACTTGCCGCAACGGACCAAAGCTCAGCGTCAGCATATCAGCGGCATGGTTCAATCCGCTCAGTTCCAAGCCTCGTAGCACTGACAGACGCCGCTCAATTTCGCTTCGAGTATCAATCATCGAATCATCCCTTCCTATGCGGCGTGCGTTACCACAGGTTGAACATGTCTTTTGCCCGCTCCATGATTTCATGGAAGCCGAGGCCTTGCCCTGAAATTTCATCGTGGAGCTGCCGGGATTGACCCGGAGTTAAGCGCAAGATTCTGGCGACATCATCGGTCTGTCAATTTTGCGCCTGATTGTTGCGTGGCGTTCCCTGGCTGCCCGCCAGTTCTACCACGTCACCATTTTTTGCATGCGGTGTGTACTCGAACGCTTGCGCATTATCCAGGTTTTGCGGCGGGGTTTGTGAGCGTCCGCGACATTCGCACGCCCATGCGTAACCAGGGCTTCGGCCATGGCGTAGCCGGATTTCATCTTACGAACCCTGTCAAACGGAAAGAACTCGCCGGTTTCGGCGTTCAGGGCCTGAGCGTGAGGCATCGGCGGGAAGTTTGAGTAGATCGAATAGGTGATACGGCAAAGGTCGCATTCTTCCTCGACTGTCCAATCCATCCCACTGCTTTGCTGATTCATTTTCTCCATTGGACTCCTCATGATTGTTCAGGAGACACGACACGCTGCCCAAATGAAAGCCCCGCCGAAGCGGAGGTAGTTCTCTACTTGATAATCTTTGTAGTCGGTGTCACGCGCGGATCGTCACATAGTCGTTCGCACCCGCCTTCACATATGGGGGCAAGCGTTACTGATATCTGATCGAGCGTCGCGTTGCCTTTGTCATCAATATCGGGCTCCTTGATGACTCTCGTATCAACCCAGATATTTCCTTCCTTTATGCCAAGTTGAACCAGATAGCTTTTAAGGATCGCTGCTCGCTTTTCTGCCATATCCTTCGGGCTGCTCTCCTTCACATACCCGCCCGCGTAGACAATTCCTCTAATTTCGACGTTCGGCCATCGCCTCGCAGCAAGCACCAAGTTCGCAATCTTAAGACGATCATATTTGAAATTTCCGTCGAATTGAGAGGCAAGCTACTTGTCATATCCTCTGAAATGGTGCAGGCATTTGCGCTACCTGCGGTGGAAACAAGGTAGAACGCCAGGAGATAGCAGACTCTCAGGAAGTGAAAATTCTTTAGCACAAAATGTTCTTAGTCCAATGGTGACACCGTACATATCATCGGTTGAATCGAACACATCAGTGAAATGGGTGGATTCGTGAATCAGCGTCAAGACTTGGCAACCGTGCCACAGTTGCGAACGTGACGAAGTGCAAAAATGTGGGTATATCGCAATGATGCGTCTTGCCGAGTCGGGCTTACAGACCGAAGCATCGGTTGCGCCGTTATCTGGAAAGATGGTGCAAGCGATGTTACGATCTTTTTGCTTGTCCCAGCGAATGATATTTTCTGGCTTTAAATTCTGCATAACTTGAAGAAGCCTTGGCAACCCTGCTTGCAATATGCCATACGTTCGCCGTCAACGACGATCCTCTAGTCGTAACTCCGCGAGCGCGCAGTCAGCCTCATCGAGCGACGTAACGCCGCCGTGGAAGTGCGGTCCCCATCCGCCACGAGTCGATCAAACATATTCACCTCCTATTCAATGGGCCACCTCAAGCCTTAACGCTTGGCTATGTCCAGCGCTTCGTCGTGCTGCTCGCCTTGACAAAAAACAACTGCGCGCGATCTGCTGCGCCGACGCGCCGAAGTTAAAACGCCCGCCGAAGCGGGGGCGAATTTCTATTTGACGGCCTTGCTCGTCGGCGTTATGCGCGGATCGTCGCATAGTCGTTCGCAGCCGCCCTTGCAAAGCGGCATGAGACCAACGCTTAGCTGTAGGTATCCATTGAATCCGCTGTTGTCTTGCGGATAGGGCGCCCCTTCCAGATGGGTGTCGACATATATATGTTGCGACTTCACTCCAAGTTGAATTAGAAATTCTTTTAGCTGTTGACCCCTCGACTTTGCTAATTCTTCTGCGTTCTTTTCGCCGACGTAAGCGTTTGTGACGATTTGAGCTTGAATTTCGACATCGGGCCACCGGCGCGCATTTGATACCAAGTCCACCATTTTAAGACGATAGGAATTAGGAATTCCTTGATAGTTAAGTGGAACACTTTCTGTCAAATCTTCCGAAATAGTACATGCAGCCGCCTGCTGAGAAGCTGCGAACCAAAAAGCCGAAAGGACGGCGAAAGCGAATTTCTTCATGGGATCACCAGATCTTCTTTTGATTGAACTCGATTTGCGTATCGAAGTGCGCGATGTAACATGCGATGCTATCTGCGTTCCTGCAAGCCCCCTCAGGATCGTTCTGAGCCCAGTAACCGACGCCCGGACCAAAACCATACATCACATCGTCTGAATCGAATGTATCGACATAGTGCGTGCACTCATCGATGATTACCTTTAATTGGCAATTTGTTGAGACTGCAACGGGTGGCAGCGTGCAAAAATGGGGATAAATTGCAATATATCGCCTTTTCGAATCGGGCTTGCATACAGCAGCATCGTTCGTGCCCCTATCGGGAACTATCGCACAGGAAAGCTGTACAACCTTCTGTTCGTCCCAACGAATTATTTTCTCAGGTTGCAGTTCTGCATCGCGGCTGCAAGCCTTGGCAGACCAATATTCAATCTATCGCGGATATATTGATCGCTCCGGCCAAACCAGAATTTTGCACGATCCTGTGCTGACATATCCCAACGTGCAACATCTGCAATGCGCTCATTTATGAGAGTTAACGCTGCATCTCGTAAGCGCATTATTAACCCTCTAAATTCTTTATTGCTCATATTTGGACAGATAGGCGTCGTATTGATTACGACATTGGATATTGACCCAGGAGTGATATTGGTAATGGCTGTGCCGACCTCCGTCCATTCTTCATTCTCGTCGGTCTTGAAGTATTGGCTATTCTTGGTCAGAAATTCATTTGTCATGTGTTCACCAGAGATAGAAGACTTATCTGAGTCCATTGCTATTGCCCGGCAACTCGATGGAAATCTGGTTTGCGTTATCTGTCGAAACACGCTGGGTCCGCCCTTGGGAATCGGTGATACCTTTCGCGATGCCCCTCGAACCGACGCGAATCCTGTAACGCACCCCCGCCTGTCGCTTGCCAGTGGAGTCTCTTAGCTCGAACTGCTCATTGAACCGTTTGGGGGCACGCCCGCGACAATTGCACGCCCATGCGTAACCCAGCGCTTCGGCCATCGCGTAGCCGGATTTCATCTTACTGACCCTGTCAAACGGAAAGAACTCGCCGGTTTCGGCGTTCAGGGCCTGAGCGTGCGGCATCGGCGGGAAGTTTGAGTAGATCGAATAGGTGATACGGCAAAGGTCGCCTTCTTCCTCGACTGTCCAATCCGTTCCACTGCTTTGCTGTTTCAGTAGCTCCATTACACTCCTCAAGAGTTTTCAGGCGATACCTCGGGAATTAACCATCGAAACGGACCACGGTCAACCGCGTTAATTCAGGATAAGCCCGTTTTGACAACTATTTACGATTGTTTCGGACATCTCGATTTCTATTGCATATTCCTGCTGGCGCGGGACAAAAAAAGGCGGCACTGAGCCGCCTTATCGTCAGGGATCGAAACTGGTTAGTGTTGCCTCCATGAAGCACCCATAGCCGCCAGTTTCGCGTTTGCGCCTTCCATAGCGTCAGCGAGAATCGCTGCCGCGTCTTCCGGTGACAGTTGGCGCTGGCGTAGCCCCTTGCGTCGAGCGCAAGCACCGCGAACAGTTCCTGATCGCAACGGTTACTAGACCTTGCGACTCCCGCCCCGTGGGTCGTTGTCGATTGCGATCAGACGCAGGACTTCCAGCGACATCGGCAAGCCAGTTGTCGAAGATTAACCGACCTGTACAACGCTGGTAATACCGTCTGATTAGATAAGTTAAAGTGCGAGGCCGGATAACTTATCGAAGAAGAAATCGAACTACGTCGTCTGCCATTTCTTCGAGCTGGACGGATCGATTCTATACGCGTAGTCTTTGGCAAGATTTCTTTTGTCCCCTTGGTTTCTGCCACCCCGTTCCCACATGTCCAGCGCTCCCCGCTCCATCGTGCTGCTCGCCTTCCCCAACATGCAACTGCTCGACATCAGCGGTCCGCTGCAGGTATTTGCGTCCGCCAATGAACTCGTCGCGCAGCGCGGGCTCGGCAAGCTCTACGCACCCCGCGTCGTGGCAGCCGAAGCCGGGCCCGTCACATCGTCGTCGGGACTCGCGGTGCTTGCCGCATCACTGCGCTCGCTGAAGACGCCGCTCGATACACTGATCGTCCCCGGCGGCCGGGGCGTTCGCGAGGCGTCGGCCGATCAACGCCTGATCCGCTGGACGCAGCGCCACGCGCCGCATTGCAGACGCGTCGCGTCGGTCTGCTCGGGCGCGTTCCTGCTCGCCGAGGCGGGCCTGCTCGACGGCCGGCGCGTCGCCACGCATTGGGCGCGTTGCGACGAACTCGCGCAGGCCTATCCGCAACTGCAAGTCGAAGCCGATCCGATCTTCATTCGCGACGGCGATATCTGGACCTCGGCGGGCGTCACCGCCGGCATCGACCTCGCGCTAGCGATGCTCGAAGACGATCACGGGCGCGCGTTGGCGCTCGACGTCGCGCGCGAACTCGTCGTGTTTCTGAAGCGCCCGGGTGGTCAGTCGCAATTCAGCGCGACGCTGTCGATGCAACATGCCGACGACCGTTTCGGCGAATTGCACGCATGGATGACGTCGCACCTTGCAGCCGACCTGTCAGTGCCCGCGCTCGCGCAACGGCTGCATATGAGCGAGCGCAGCTTCATGCGCCACTACAAGGCGCAAACGGGCCGCACGCCCGCGCGCGCGGTCGAGCAGCTACGCATCGAAGCGGCACAACGCTTGCTGAGCGAAATATCCTTGTCGATCAAACGGATCGCGGCGCGATGCGGATTCGGCAGCGAGGAAACGATGCGCTGCAGCTTCGTGCGTCAGCTGCGCGTGGCGCCGCAGGTGTATCGCGAGCGCTTTTCGTCGACGTGACATGCGCGGGCGGCGCAGCCGCTCGACATCACTCAGTAGCGGCGTTTGACGATCAGCGTCGCGCCCGTATCGTGAGAATGCAGAATCGCGACGCGCGCGGTGCCGGAGAACACCCAGTTGTCGACCGTCAAGGACAAGCGTCGCTGCGGTGACTGGCCAATCGACAACACTGAACTGTTCATCTGAACGATGGATATTTGCGGTGCGGTAGATGGACCCATACGTAGAGCATTCGAAGCACTCTGCGCGGCGGCATTCGCGCCCGGTTCGGACACCGGTGCGAACTCCGGTCCGGACGACACCAAAGCCTTCGCGGTGCCGAGCTGGGCATCGCGCGCAAGGTCCACGCTATAGTAATTTTCCATTTGCGCGTAGAACGGCTTGCCCCGATCCCCCTGATACTCCATCGCATAACGCTGCTGCTCGAAGTAGCGCCGAGGCTCGGGAATGGGCGGCACGACTTCGACGGGCGACGCGACGATGTTGGCGACCATCATCGCTTGCGGCACATCGCCGAAGGGGCCTCCCGCAAACGCGTAGCCGCTCATCAAGACGAGTACCACTCCGACAATCCTCTCGCTTTGGCACGTCATCGGCATGCCTCCATGAAGGAATTGAAACGTCACATGACACGGCGCGTCACTCGAACCGCGCGCCTCGCAGCGTCGCTTGCATTCAGACATTGTAGTCAGTGATTTGCGTACCGGTAGGTCAATGTGTGAGGTATCTCGCAAGTGTGGCGAAGACCGGCAAAAGCTTCTGGCCCAAGCGTCGCGAATCGAACGATCCCCGGCAACTCTTGCGAGGTTTCCCAGGCAACTGCGCGGTCAGATCGGATACCTGCATCTTCAACCGTTGCAGCGTCAACGGTCGCGCTCGCGGTAGTCAGTCGGCGCGTGTTGGCCGGCCATTGAATGCCGGCGCGATGCGCAAAGCGATCGTTTGAAAGCGCTTTCGCCAGGCGCGCGGCCATGCGAGAACGGCGTCGGGCATGAAGCGCGCGACGAGCAGCAGCAACGCGAGCAGCGCGGGACACCAGCGCAGATCGGTCGGCACGGGTTCGCGGCGGGCGAAGCGCGCTTCGAGCAGCGCATCGCCGAACGACGTCACGTTCAGCAGATGCCGGTAGTCGAGGCCGGTCTGCCGAGCCAGCGAAGCGAGGTACTCACCGCGCAATTCGGACAACTCCTCGTGCGATTGCGCCGCCACCCCGGAGCCGGGCGTGGGCGGCACCTGGATCACGTCGTCCGCCTGCCACACGCCGATCCGGTTGCCGTTCTCATCGGTCTTCGGAATGGCCGCGGGCTGGTCGCCGCCGACGCCGATCAGCCAGCCCCTGATCCGCGCCGCATTGATGCCTTCCATCAGCGGGCGTGACGCCAACAGCGGCGGCGCCTCCTGCCCATCGGTGACGAACGCGATGGCCGCGCCGCCGCCGACATCCTTCGCGACGCGCACGGCCGAATACACACCGCCTTCGGCAATGCGGCTCCAGTTGGTCCAGCGCATGCGCCCGTCGATGCCGTCGAGCGACACCAGCAGTGCGTCGTAGTTGCCGCAGACTTCGACCGGCGCCATCAGCAGCAACACCCGCTGCCCGGTGAACACGCTCCAGCCGACCTTCGAGCCGCACGGCAAACGCTCGAGCGCGTCGCGCATCGCGGCCTGCGCGAACTTGAGCCGGCTGACCGGGGCGCCGCCGAGCACCACATCCTCGACGTCCATGCTTTGGGTGATGTCGAAGGTGACGATGTAGCTAAACGTGTTGCGCGGCAATGTCACGTCCGGCATCGCGACCGCCGCGATCAACGCGACGAGCGCGAGCGGCGTCAACGCATGACGCCATTTTGCGAAGCCACGCTCGCGCCGAACGCCGCTCATGGCAGGTCCTGGCTGCGCGCGTCGCGCACTGTGACGTTGTGCTGCTCTTTCACATCGGGTCCGGCGAGCGCGGACGGCGTTTCCGGCGCGAGCCACAGCGCGCGCTCGAGGTTGTAGCGCGCGTCCCAATCGTCGGGCGCCGCGCGCAGCGCGAGCCGGTAGCGCGCCTTGGCCTCGCCGATCATCGCCAGAGACCTGACCGTCTGCGCGTCGTCGCCGCTGCCTTCGCGCAGGTATAGATTGCCGAGATCGAACAGCGCCGCGCGGCCGACTTCATCAGGCGGGCTGCCCTCGGCGAGCAGACCGTTATAGAGCCGCGCCGCCGCGTCGTAGGAGCCCGCTTTCGATAGCGCTATCGCCCGGGCCAGCTGAACCTCGCGCGCGTCGCCGCCGGCTTGCTGGTCACGCGCGGCGGCGTTCGTCGCGACGATGGCCTGATTGACCCGCTCCGCGTGCTGCAGACGAACGAAGCCATACCCGGCCCACGCGGCGCAACAGATCGCCACGGTGCCGAACAGCGTGTGGATCAGCGCGCGCTTCATGCCCAGCTCCTGACCTGCAACTGGTGCAACAGCACCAGCAGCGCCGCACAGAACAGCGCGAGCGCGAAACAGTACGGACTCAGATCCTGGCGAGGCAGATGTTCGACGAACGTCGTCGTTGCGTTCTGCTGCCGGTTGATCTCCGCGATCGCCGCCATCATCGCCTTCGGGTCTTCGGCCTGAAACAGCCTGTAAGGCGTCTTAAGCGTCAGAAAGAAGCGATGCAGCTGCGCTTCGGCCGAGCTTCCGCTGGCGGGCTGCGTCGCGTTCAGATCGGGACTGAAGACGCTGCTGCGCAGGTAGATGAAGTACAGCGCGATCCGGTTGCGTCGCAGTCCCTCCTCGATGCGCCGTCGCATCGTTTCGTCGAGCAACGCGCCGCCATCGGAGACGAGCACGATCGCGCGGCGGCCCGACGACAAGCGCTCGTCGAACTGCGCGATCGCCGCCAGCATGCCGCGATCGAGCTCGGTGTCCGGCATGCCGCGGCCAATCGCCGTGGCCGCGACCGCGGCCTCGATCACGCGATGGTTGTAGGTGAACGGCATCGCCAGCACCGGGTTGGTGCCGAACATCATGAACGCGAGGCGGTCGTTCGGCCGCTGCTCGACGAAGCGCGTCAGCGCCGCGCGCGCCACGTGGTTCTTGGAGTCGCCGCGCGGCGCCTCGACGCCCTTGCTGCCTATCGGCTCGTCCATGCTCTGGCTGCGGTCCATCAGAATCAGGATCTGTGCGCCGCTGCCGGTGCGCAGCACCTGCAACTGCGAGCGCCCCGGCCCCGCCAGCCCGACGACGATCGCCGCGATCGCCAGCGCCGCGCCGCCGCGGACGAGCCAGCCCGCCACGCGCCCGAGGTCGTCAGCGGGCAGCCATGCGACGCTCGAAAACACCAGCGTGTCGCTGCGCCGCCGCAGCAGCGGCAGCGCGGCGAGCGGCAGCAGCACCAGCATCCACGGAAGGGCGAAATCGAAGCTCATGGTCATCGCTGATGGCGCCTCTCCGCTCGATACAACGCACGGCACAGCGCGTGCAGCGAAAGCTCGCCGGCATTCTCGACGGCATGCGGCGCCGGCCCGAAAAAGCGCTCGGCCGAGGCCAGATAGAAACGTTCGAGCTGCGTGCGCAGCGGTTGCAGATACGGCGCACGCGCCAGCAACGCGGATAGCGAAGCCGCATGCACGACTTGGCCGGCGGTTTCGTTCAGCGCGCGATGCAGGCAGACCCACGCATCGTTCGACGAAGCGGCGGGCGCCTCCGGCAGCCGTTGCATCTGCCGCCACGCCCGCGCGAACGGCAGCCGCGCCGCCTCGCGCCGATTGCGCGCCCACCACCAGCTCGCCCACACGAGCAGCGTCGCGAGCAACAGGCCGAGCGCCCACGCGATCTGCCGGCGCCAGCCGGCCGTGCCCAGCATCGGCGCCTGCCGGTCGGGCCGCAGCGGCTGCAAGTCCCCGGCGGCGAACGCGGTTTGCGGCGTCAGCGGTCCGATGCTCGCCGGCCATTCGGCGACCTGCAACTGCGTGCCCGCCGCCGACGTCAGAGTCAACGCGGGCAACGTGATCTGCGTGAGCGTCTGCGGCGCATTGACGACCTGATAGCCGATCACCATCCACTTGCGGCCGTTCGCATCGGTTTCTAGCGTCACGGGCCGGCGTTCGAGCCACACGCCCGTGCGTCCGACCGAAGGCGGCGTGACTGCACCGAGGTCGCGACCGTTGGCCTCCAGCAGCACGCGCTGCGTCAGCACATCGCCGAGCACATAGCCGAACGCGCGCGGCTCCTGAACGAGCGCGGCCACCTCGGCGGCACTGGCCATCGCGCTGGCGCCGCCGCCGCATAGCGACGCGATCAGCACGCGCAGCGCCGCCCGACGCGCGCAGCCGCCGCGCACCCCGCGCGCGCTCATACCGTCAGCTCCAGAAAGTAGCGCGACATCGCTTCCGGATCGAACGCGCCCTCGACAAAGAACGGCTGGATGCCGCGTGCGCCGAACACTGCGGCGAGTTCGTCGCGACGTCGCGCGACGCCTTCGCGCCAGCGCTCGCGCACACCGCGCGAGAGCCACACGCGACGCTCCTCGCCGGACTCCGCATCGTTGACGGCCAGCAGCGACGCGTGCTGCGGCGGCGTGGTCTCGGCCGCGTCCCAAACGACCATCGGCACCACGCACGCATGCACCAGCATGTCGAGCACCGGCGACAGTCGCGCGAGCGGCCAGTGGAAATCGGACACCACGAACACCAGCGCCTGGCGTCCGGCGATACGGATCGCGCAACGCCGCAATCCTTCGACGGCCCCGCGTTCAGCGTGACGTTCGGCGTGACCATTCGCCTGACGATCAGCGATATCAGCGACGCCTTCGCGCAGCATGCTCGCGAGCAGCGAGCCGGTGCCCCGTCCGGTGCGCGCCGGCATGAACAGATCGTCGCGTTCGCCGCTATCGAAGGCCAGCATGCCGAGCCGGTCGCCGACCCGGAACGCGCTATGGCCGAGCGCTTCGACAAAATCAGCGACGACCTGCAGCTTCGTTTTATGGGTGCCGAATTGCATCGACGCCGACACGTCGACGATCACGAACACGGAAACCGCGACGCGCTGCAAATGCACGCGCACGAGCCAGTCGTCGCGCGCCGCGCGCAAGCTCGCGCGCAGATCGAGCCGGCGCGGGTCCGGATAGTCGAACAGCCGGCCGTGCATCGCGAACTGCTGGCCCGAGCCGAAACTCGAGCCCGGATGCGAGCCGGGCCGCGCACCGGCCGCGCGCATCGGCAGACGATAGTGGAATTCAGCGATGCCGTTCATCGTGTAAGCGCGCCGGCGTTCAGCGAGGCACGGCGACGTTCGCGACGATCCGCGCGATCAGCGCCTCGGCCAGCTCCTGGCGGCGCAGCTCGTAGATCGGCGTGAAGAACACGCGATGACCCAGCGCCGGCAGCAGCACCTCGTGGATGTCCTCCGGCAGCAGATGCGTGCGTCCCGCGAGCCACGCGACCACGCGCGCGGCCCGCACCAGTGCGCTCATGCCGCGCGGACTCGCGCCCGCGAGAATCAGCTGCTCCATGTCGACGCCGTCGAGCGCGATGCCGAAGCGCGCCGGCGATTCCGTCGCCTGCCAGATGTCGTGCACGTAGCGCTCGATCGTCTCGCTCGCCTGCACGCCCTGCTGGATCGCCGCGCCGATCCGGTTCAACTGTTCCCACGGCACGATCGACGGCGTCAGTTGCGCGAGCAGGCCGTCGACGTCATGGAACCTCGTGTCGAACACGAGGCTGCGCCGCGCCTCCTCGTCGGTCGGGGTCGGCATGTTCAGCTCGAACAGGAAACGGTCGCGCGCCGCCGACGCGAGCTCGAAGGTCTCTTCCTTCTCGACCTTGTTGCGGTCGGCGTACACGGTCATGTGCGGAAAGCGATGCTCGCGGCCGAACGCCCACACGGAACGCTCGGCCATCGCGCGCAGCAGCAGCGATTGCACCTGCGGGCGCGCGCGATTGATCTCGTTGAAGAAGAAGGTGGTCAGCTGCTCGCCGTGGCGCAGCAACGGGCCGGGCTCGATGCGCGGCTTGCCGTCGGCGTCGACATAGGTGTGATAGACGAGGTCGCCCGGCATCAGATCGATCGTGCCTTCGACGCGCTCGAAATCGCCGCCGACCACACGCGCGAACGCCCGCAACACGGTCGTCTTGCCGACCCCGACGCCGCCTTCGAGCAGCACGTGGCCGCGTGCGAACAGCGCGACGTTGATGAGCCTCAGCGTTTGCTGCTGACCGACGACGACTCTCGCCACTTCGTTTTCGATCTGCTGGGCGTGAGAACGCCAGTCCTGAAGCTGCTCGCCAGAAACCATCGCTGCGATCCCCTTCCGTGGTGGCTGGCGTTTATTTGCGCGACGCCCGAACGTCGACGCGCTTCAAGACTCGCCAGCCTTCCGTTCAAGCATGGTTTATGCCGATCCACGCGCGGGACGCAAGAGTTAAATCGAATGCGAAAAGTTGGCAGCCTGTCACGACAGACGGGTACAGACTGTGCCATCGATGCCGCCTATCACGCACCGTTAATCAGCAAGCCGACGAGCGCGCTCGCGCCGCACCGCACGCAACGCACGCATCGCGCTACCGCTGCGCCCCGACCTGCCGTTTCGCAAACACCCCCGCGAACTGCGCATATTCCTGCTCCAGATGCACCGCCGCATGTTCGAGCAGGAACTGCCGGAACATCACGCTGGTCGGCGAAAGCTGCTTGGTGCGCAGATGCACGATCTGCCACGTTCGTACGATCGGCGTGCCGTTCACGTCGAGCAGCGCGATCTCGCCGGTGCGCAACTCCAGCTGCAGCGTATGCAGCGAGATCAGGCTCACGCCCATGCCCGCCATCACCGCCTGCTTGATCGTTTCGTTGCTGCCGAGCGTGACGGTTTTCGCGGGAGTGAACAGATGCTGACGGAACATCGCCTCGGCGGCCATGCGCGTCCCTGAGCCCGGCTCGCGCAGCAAAAAGGTGTCGTTGCTCAACTCCTGCAGATCGAAGCGGCGCGCGCCGCACAGCGGATGTTGCACCGGCGCGATCACCACCTGAGGATGGCTCGCGAGCGGCTCGGCCGTCGTATCGAGTTCGGGCGGCGGGCGGCCCATGATCGCGAGATCGATCGCGTTGTCCTGCAACATGCGCAGCAGCGCGTCGCGATTGCCGACCGAGAAATGCACGTCGACCTTCGGGTACAGATGCGAGTACATCGCCAGCAGTTTCGGCGCGAAGTAGGTCGCCGAACTGACGATGCCGACGTTGATCGAGCCGCTGTCGGCCTGCTTCAGCGACATCATCGCGTCTTCGGTGTCCTTGATTTCGCCGAGAATGCGGCTCGCGTGACGGGTCAGCACCTCGCCCGCTTCGGTCAGCGTGAGCTTGCGCGCGACGCGCTCGAACAGCCGCAGGCCGACCGCCTCCTCGAGCTGATGAATCTGCATCGACACGGCCGGCTGCGTCAGATGCAGCTCCTCGGCCGCGCGCGCGAAACTCGTATAGCGGCTCGCGACGACGAAGATCTGCAACTGCCGCAGGGTCAGCGTGCGAACGAAGTTCAGCTTGACCCGGTTCGTCGCGAAGCCCGCGTTCTGCATGGAGGACTCAACGGCTCGCCCGCGGCGCATTCGACGGCTTGGCCGGCACCTTGCCCGATGGCAACTTGTTCAGTGCGGATTGAAAACTCAACGACTCCGAATGCGCCGGATGCGCAAAGTCGTTGTTGGGGCCCGGCACGTCGGTGCGAATCTGCAGGACCTGGCCCGGCACCCCGTCGGCGAGCACGAACGTGTAGCGCTTGCCCGTGTATTGCGCGAAGCGCGCCCCGTTCGGATCGTTCAGATAAGGCTGCACGACGATGCGCCGCGCGCTGACCGGCTTGCCGCCGAGCTCTCCCGGCACGCTCTCGATCTGCGGCCCCGCGGCGAGCGCGAGACGCAAACGCTGCTGGAAATAGCGGCGCTGCCCGCCGGTGAGACCCTGCATCTCCGCGATGTCGCGTTCGAGGAAATAAATGATCGCCGGATTGCACTGCAGGCCGCCGATCGGCAGGTTCACGCTGCCGGTATGGTCGGTCACCTGTGCGTCGCCCTTCGCGTTGTTCTCGCTGACCACCAGCACCTTGACGACATCGGTGCTGCGCGACGGCTGCTCGGAATCGATCAGCGCGTAGTCGAGCTCGGTCTGCGCGGCGACGCCGTGCAGATGATCGGTCAGAAAAATCAGCCGCTCCGCCGGCGTGATATCGTCGCCGCCCGGCGCCGACGCGGCGCTCGCCGGGCTTGCCGCACGGCTTGCGGCCGGCGCGAGGCACAGCACGCACAGCGTCCCCATCAGCGCAGCGCGTGCCGCGCGCAGCCAGGCGCCGCGCGCGCGCGTCATTGCGATGCGTCGCCGGGCTTGCCCGCCGGCGCGTCGACCGGTTTGAGCATCGGCACCTGGTAGGTCGCGAGGATGCTGTCGATCTTGTCGTGATTCGCGCCGATCCATTGATCCACCTTGTCCTTCCAGTCTTTCTCGCCGTAGCGCACACCCATCGAAATCGTGTAGTCGAAGCGGATGCCGGGCTGCGGCGGGAACGGCACGAGCCTGACCGAATCACCGGCGCGCTTGGCGAAGTAGCCGGCGATCGGCCCCCACAGGAACACCACGTCGACGTTGCCCTCGTGCAGATCGTGTTCGATCATCTGGCCAGGGTACACGCCCGGATCGCCGCTTTGCACCTGGTACGACACCGCCTGGTCGATCAGGTTGTGGGCGAGCAGCCAGTCCACCGCCGGAGTTTGCGAAAAGATCCCGAAACGCAGCTTGTGCAGCTGATCGGGCGGCAGTTTCAGCAGGTCGTCGGGCGTTTTGATGCTCGCGAATTCGGGGCGGTTCGGCAGCACCATCGCGTAGGTCGAGCGTAGATAGGGCTGCGTCGTCGACGTCATGTCATAGCCCTTCGGCACGCCGATGATCAGGTCGCAGCGATAGCGGTCGCTGCCCTCCGCCTTCTCGCGCAACGTGTGGCGCACGAAGCCCATGCGCTGCGGAAAATACGTGTATTCGAGTTTGTAGCCGAAGTCGCTCGCCATCTGGGCCGCGATGCGGTTCTCATAGCCCTCGCCCTTGTCGTTCGACAACGGCATGTTGTTCGGGTCCGCGCATACCCTGAGCACGCCGTCCGCGCCGTCGTTGTTCGGCAGCGCGGGGCCATCCGCCCGGACCGCGGCGCTCGCGAGCGCCGCCCCACATAACGCGGCCGCAATCACGCTGACATGCACGGACATGCTTCTCTTATCACGCATCGTGAGCCTCCGGAAGAATGACGGCGCGGCGTTAATTCGAGTCGATGGCATGCAGATCGCCCGGCTTGATCTGTCCATCGGAGCGTCCTTTCAGATACGCATAGAGATTTTCCCAGTTCTTCTGCATCATCTGGCTCGCGCTGAAATCGGGCATACCCTTATCTACCCGGCCGCCGAACACGGTGCGATGAAATTCGTTCTTGTCCAGCGTCTTGAACGCGTCGATCAGCGACGGCCCGACCATGCCCTGCTGCTGCGCGCCGTGACAGCGTTCGCAAGCGAGCGCGCGCCACGTCTTCCAGCCCTGCAGCGTATTACTGTCGACCTTGTTACCGTCGACTACCTTGTACGCGACCTGCGCAATCGAAGGATTGTTCTGCGCGTATCCGACGGGCAGCATGACGAGTGCTACGGGCAACGCGGTGAGCAACAGGATAGATCGGCCTTTCATGCACATGTCTCCATCTGGGAAAAAGCCGCGCCCCGATGCGTTTCAGCGACGCATCCGCCAACGGGCCCGATTTGGTGGGGGTAATTCAATGCTTTGCGCGAGGCTGCCGGGGCGGCCGTGCCTGTTCAAGCCGCCCCCTGGTTCAGCCTTTCATTTCAGCCGTTCGTTCAGCTCTTTTCGTTAGGAATAGCGAACACGAACAGCGTGCCGCCGAGCGCGGTGTACTTCGCGAGATCCTTATAGCCGCCGACCGCGCCCAGACCTTCGGTCGGCTTCTCGAGACCCGCCGCCATGCCAATGCCGGCCCAGCCGCCGATGCCTGAGTACACGCCGACGTACTGTTTGCCCTGATACTCATACGTGAAGACGTTGCCGATGATTCCCGACGGCGTCTTGAAGCGCCACAGTTCCTTGCCGTCCGAGATGCGAACCGCCTTCAGGTAGCCTTCCAGCGTGCCGTAGAACGCGATGCCGCCGCCGGTCGCCAGCACACCCGACCACACCGAGAACCGCTCCGGCTTCGAGTAGATGATCTTGCCCTTGCTCGCATCCCATGCGATGAAGTTGCCCATCGCGTTGCCCTCGTTCGGGCCCGGATACATCGACAGCGTGGCGCCGACATACGGCTGCCCCGACACGTAGTCGACATCGAACGGCTCATAATCCATACAGACGTGGTTGGTCGGCACGAGGAACAAACTCGTCTTCGGATCGAACGCCGCCGGTTGCTGATCCTTCGAACCGAGTGCCGCCGGGCAGATGCCCTTCACGTTGTGGTCGGACCCGGCCGCCTGCGTCGAGTACGCTGCGTTGCGAATCGGCAGGCCGCTTTGCAGATCGACACGATCGGCCCAGTTCACCGCCGGGTCGTACTTCTGCGCGACCAGCAGTTGTCCGGTTTCGCGGTTCAGCGTGTAGCCGAAGCCGTTACGGTCGAAGTGCACGATCGCGGGCACCTTCTTGCCGTTGATCGTCAGGTCGGACAGGATCATTTCGTTGACGCCGTCATAGTCCCATTCGTCGTGGGGCGTCATCTGGTAGACCCATTTGGCCGTGCCGGTATTCAGGTCGCGCGCGAAGATCGACATCGACCATTTGTTGTCGCCCGGACGTTGCGTCGGGTTCCATGTGCCCGGATTGCCGGTACCGTAGTAAACAAGGTTGAGTTTCGGGTCCCACGCATACCAGCCCCACGTGGTGCCGCCGCCGAGCTTCCACTGATCGCCCTTCCAGGACTTCACCGACGAATCCGCGCCCACCGGCACCATCTGGCCGTTCGAGTACGTCATCGTCTTTTCCGGGTCGAGCAGCATTTCGTTGTCGGGGCCCGTGCTGTACGCAGTCCAGACCGGTTTGCCGGTCTTGATGTCGTACGCGATCAGACGCCCGCGCACGCCGAACTCGCCGCCCGAAATGCCGGTCAGCACCTTGTCGCCGAATACGTGCGGCGCGTTGGTGTTGGTTTCACCAGCTTTCGGATTGCCGTTCTGCGCGGTCCACACCACCTCGCCCGTCTTTGCATTCAGCGCGACGAGCTTGGTGTCGGCCTGCTGCAGGAAGATCTTGCCGTCGCCATATGCGAGACCGCGATTGACGGTGTCGCAGCACATCACGGAGACGACCTGTTCATCCTGCTTCGGCTGATACTGCCAGAGGAACGTCTGATCCTTCAGGTTGACTGCAATAACTTTGTTCGGAAACGGGGAGTGGATATACATCGTGTCGCCGATCACGAGCGGCGCGCCTTCATGGCCGCGTAGCACGCCGGTCGACATGGTCCATGCGACCTGCAGTTTGCCGACGTTGTTCTCGTTGATCTGTTTGAGCGGGCTGTAGCGGTGATTCGCATAATCGCCCGCCTGGGCCGCCCAGTTGGAAGGGTTTTTCATCAGTCCGTCGAGCTGCGAATCGGCCTGCGCAGCCAGAGAGCTAAAGGCTGCGGATGCGAGGATCGCGAGCCCAAGAACTACAGTGCGTAAGTTCATGTCTCCTCCAGAATTGTCCTGCTGTTCAACTCACGAATGACCCACGCTACCTCATCGCATCGTGCGCGCCTTCTCGATTGCAGGTAACGATTAACGCGCTATCCCGATTCGATGCCGGGCTTCGCGACGCATGAACGGCCGACGCATATTCCATGCCGGAATAGCGGCAACGCTGCCGCTCTTGCGTGCGGCGGCCCGCCGACCCGGCACGCGCGACCTGTCGCGGCACTCGGACGTTGCACGCCGATGCTTGCACGGCGGTAAGCTGAAGGGGTTGCGTCACGCGATGCGGCACATACTGTGTCACTTGCGTGATACGAATCGTGTCCTTTGCGAATCATGCGCCGCAGCACGGGCCTGTCACTGCAACGAAGCTTCGTTCGGCGAACGATTCGCGCATTCGAGGAGCTAACCGCCATGGCAAACACCGAGCATGTCTATACCGACGAAGAGATCCAGCAACGCCTCGTCGGTCCGCTGCAGCACTGGTATCTGGAAGATGGCTGGCTGCGGCGCAAATACCGCACCGAGGGCTGGAAGGGAACGCTGATGGTGGTCAACGCCGTCGGGCACCTCGCGGAAGCCGCGTGGCATCACCCCGATCTGACGGTCTCGTATGCGTTCGTGATCGTGAAGCTCAAAACGCACACCGCCAAGGGCATCACCGACAAGGACTTCGCGCTCGCGACGAAGATCGAATCGGTGGTCCACTGGCAGCCCGGCCACGAGGAGGGCCCGTTAGAAGGCACGCCGTCCGACGATCAGCGCTTCCGCTATATCAAGTACGACGCGCCGAAAACCGCGCAAGGCAGTTGACGCGCGCGCCTGCCGCCGGATGAAACAGCGCGTGACACAGTGCGCCTTCGGCGTCACACAGCGTCCATGCAGCGGCGAAACCGGGTGGCGGGTGGCGCGCCCGTTCAGAGGTTCCCGTGGGCCGGATCCGCTGCGGTGGCCGTTGCGCGCGCCTGGTACGGCTTTCGCTTGACGTCGCCGAGCGCACTGTCGCTGGAACCCGCGACGCGATACGACGCGTTGCGCACACCCCGCGGCCGAACCCGGTTTCGCGCACTCGCAAGGACACCTGAGGACACTCGAGATGCCGCTTCAGCTCCGCCGCCTGCCGCCACGCGCCCCCATCACGATCGATGCGCCCGCCCGGCTGCATCTGGGCTTTCTCGATCCGAACGCGTCGCTCGGGCGCGCGTTCGGCAGCCTGGGGCTCGTCATCGATACGCACGGCACGCGGATCCAGGCGCGGCTCGCCGAGCGCGAGCAGATCGGCGGGGTGGCGAGCGAGGCCGAGCGCGAGCGGATCGCGCTGAGTCTCGCGCGGCTGCAGGCCGCCTACGGGCCGGCGATCCTCGCGATCGACGTGCTGGAGGCGCCACGCGCCCATACTGGCCTCGGTTCCGGCACCCAACTGGCGCTCGCCGTGGGCACCGCGTTCACGCGGCTCGTCGGCCAGCCGGCGACGAGCGCCGAGCTCGCCAGTCTGCTCGGGCGCGGCGCGCGCTCGGGCATCGGCATACTCGGCTTCGAGTGCGGCGGCCTGCTGCTCGATGGCGGCCCGCCCGGCGATCTGCGCCAGAGCATGCCGCCGCTGCTGTCGCGCCAGCCGTTTCCGCAGCCGTGGCGCGTGCTGCTCGTCAGCGACAACAGCCGCGAGGGCTTGCACGGCGCCGAGGAACGCAGCGCGCTCGCATCGCTCGCACCGTTTCCGCAGCGGCTCGCCGCGCATTTGTGCCATCTGGTGCTGATGCAGATCCTGCCCGGCGCCGCCGAACATAACTTCGCGCCGTTCGCGCACGGCCTCACCGAACTGCAGCAGACCATCGGCGAATACTTCGCGAGCGCGCAAGGCGGCGTGTTCGCCAGTCCTGACGTCGAGCGCGTGCTGCGCGCGGTCGCCGCCGAGCGCACCGCCGGCATCGGCCAGACCTCGTGGGGCCCGACGGGCTTCGCGGTGCTCGCGAACGCGCGCGAGGCCGAGCGCGCGCTCGCAACCGCGCGCGCCGTCGCGAGCGCGCTGCCGCATATCGAATGCAGCGTCGTCGCGGGCCGCAATAGCGGCGCGGCGATCAGCGGCGCCGAGGTGCGCGCGCCGCACATCGACGCCGCATGATGCGCGGCCCCGCTCAGGCCGCCGCTCGCCTGACGCGCCGCCACGCGCCTTCCCGAGACTGCCACTACAACGAGCCCCTGCCATGTCAGAAACCATTGAAAGGCCCTACATCCTGCACATGTTCACGGCCACGCCGCAGATGAGTCCGTTCGACGTCAATATGGCCGCCGACGCCGGCTACCAGGTCATCGTGCCGTATTGCAACGTCGAAGCCGGCATGGTCGCGAACCTGACGCAGGACGCGATCTTCTCGCGCGGCCCGAAGGGGGTGTCACGCACCGGCATCTTCATCGGCGGACGCGACGTGATGCAGGCCGTCGCCATGCTCGACGGCGCACGCCGCGCGATGGTCCCGCCGTTCGAGGTCTCCGTGTTCGCCGATCCGAGCGGTTCGTACACGACCGCGGCCGCGCTCGTCGCGCTGGTCGAGCGGCATCTGGGCAAGCAACACGGCATGGAACTCGGCGGCAAGCGCGTGCTGATTCTCGGCGGAGCCGGCGCGGTCGGGCGCATCGCGGCGGCGATCGCCGCGTCGCGCGGCGCCGACGTGACGATCGCGAGCCACACCGACCGCAGTCGCGCACTCGCCGCGTCGGCCGAACTAAACGAGCGCTTCGGCATCGTCACCAACGGCATCGGCACCACGACGTCCGACGAGCTGCGCGGCGCCCTCGCCGAAGCGGAAATCGCGATTGCCACTGCTGTCGCGGGCGTGCAGGTGGTCGGCCGCGACGACCTCGCGCATGCAAAACGCCTGCTCGTCGCCGCCGACGTCAACGCGGTGCCGCCCGAAGGCATCGCCGGCGTGAACGTGATGAACGATGGCAAACCGATCGACGGCGTGCCGAACGCGGGCGCGGTCGGCATCGGCGCGCTGGCGATCGGCAACGTCAAGTACCAGGTCGAGCATCGCCTGTTCATGCGCATGCGCACGGGCGGCAAGCCGGTGTACCTGGGCTTCCCGGAAGCCTACGACGAGGCCCGCGCGGTCGCGGCCGGTCTCGGCTGAGAGCGGCCGTCATGAAGCCGCACCGGCCGCTCATGCATGCGCCCATCGTCGCGGTCGTCGGGCAGTCCGCGCGCCTGCTCGCGCAGTCTGCGGCGCGCGCCGGCCTGCATGTCGCCGCGCTCGATATCTTCGGCGACCGCGACACGCGCGAGGCCGCCGAACTGTGGTTCGACATCGGCGGCGGTGATGGCGCGCTCGGGATCGACCGGGCGCGGCTCGTCGATGCGCTTGCGCGCGTCGCGCGGTTGCCAGGATTGCTTGGCTGGATCGGCGGCAGCGGGCTCGAACCTTTGATGCCTGACTTGTGCCGTGAGCCCGGCTTGCCGCGCTTTCTCGGCAACGATGCCGAGGCGATCGCGGCCGTACGCGAGCCGCGGCGTTTTTTCGCGCTGCTCGACGCGTTGCGCATCGGGCATCCGGCTGTGTCGTTCGAGCGGCCGGCGACAGCCGAGGGCTGGCTATTCAAGCAGGCGGATGGCTGTGGCGGCACGCATATCCAGCCCGCCGACTCTATCGACTTGACGAGCGCCTCCGCGCACGGCTACTTCCAGCGCATGGGCCAAGGCCGCTCGCTGTCGGCGCTGTTCATCGGCGCGCACGGCCGCGCGCATCTGATCGGTTTCGCCGAGCAGCTCACCTGCGCGATCGGCGATCTGCGCTTCGTGCATGCGGGCTCGATCGGGCCGATCGACTTGCCGCCAGCCTTCGTCGCGCAGGTGCAGCAAGCGCTCGACGCGCTATGCGCAAGCACCGGCCTCGTCGGCATCAACAGCTGCGATTTTCTGTCGGACGGCACCTCGTTCGACGTGCTCGAAATCAACCCGCGCCCTTCGTCGACGATGGCGCTCTACGAAACCGCGTCGCCCGATGCGTGGCCAGCCGGCCTGCTCGCCTGCCACCTCGACGCGTGCCGCCACGGCCGCGCGCCGTCGGCCGCGAGCCTCGCGCTCGCCCGCGCGCCGCGCTGGCGCGCCGGCCAGCGGGTGCTGTTCGCGCAGCGGCCGTTCAACGTCTCCGCGGCGTTCTCCGACGCCTGCCTGCGCGATCCGCAATGCCGCGACGTGCCGATGCCGGGCACCCGCATCGACGTCGGGCAGCCGGTCTGCACGCTGCTCGTGCGAGCGGCGTCGACGGACGCGGTGCGCACCGCGCTCGATGCGCAGCACGAACGCGTCGTCCAACGAATCGAAACCTGCGATGAGCCCGACCATGCCTGCTTCCACGCCCATTGAGACATCCCCGCCCACCGCGCCGCCGAGCGTGAATGCGCTGTCAGAGCGCCTCGTCGCCCGGCTCGTCGATCAGGCGGCACATCTCGGCGTCGCGCTCACTCGCACGCCCGCCGGCACCATGATCGCCGACGCCGGCGTCGACGCACGCGGCAGCCTCGACGCCGGCGTGCTGATCGCGCGCATCTGCATGGGCGGTCTCGGCAGCGTCGCGGTACGCGCGAACTTCGACGCCGCGCCGCTGTGGCCGACGATGCTCGAGGTCAGCACCTCGGCGCCGGTGCTCGCCTGCCTCGGCAGCCAGTACGCGGGCTGGAGCCTGTCGGCGACCAGGGAGCAGACCGGCGGCAAGAAGTTCTTTTCGCTCGGCTCGGGGCCCGCGCGCGCGCTCGCGGTCAAGGAGCCGCTCTTCGACGAGCTCGGCTATCGCGACCGCCACGAACGCGGCGCGCTGGTGCTCGAAGTGGACCGCCTGCCGCCGCAGGTCGTGATCGACAAGGTGCTGCACGACTGCGGCCTCACGCCCGAACATCTGACGCTGATCGTCACGCCGACACACTCTGTCGCGGGAACGGTACAGGTCGTGGCCCGCGTCGTCGAAGTGGCGCTGCACAAGGTGCACGTGCTCGGCGTGCCGCTCGACGAGATCGTCGCCGGCACGGGCTCGGCGCCGCTGCCGCCGCCCGCGCCCGACGGCATTCAGGCGATGGGCCGCACCAACGACGCGATCCTGTACGGCGGCCGCGTGCATCTGACGGTCCGGCACGACGAGATCGCGCGACGTCTCGCCGACACGCTGCCGTCCGCCCATTCGCGCGACCACGGCCGGCCGTTCGCGGACGTGTTCACGGCCGTCAACTTCGACTTCTATCAGATCGACCCCGCGCTGTTCGCGCCCGCCGAGGTATGGGTCAGCAGCCTCGAAAGCGGCGCGACCTATCATGGCGGCCAGCTCGACGGCGGCCTGCTGCGCCAACAGTGGGGCGGCGAGCCCGTCGCGCGATGATGATCACAGCGGGCCTGCGCATCGCGATCATGAGCGACGAAACCGGCTGGCACACCGGCCGGCTGAAGAAAGCGTTCCGCGCGCGCGGCGCCGAAGCGCGTTGCGTCGATCTCGCGGATTGCCGCATCGACACCACGTGGCTGCCGCACGGCCTCGTGATCCCGGGCTTCGGCCGCACGCTGCCGGATGCGGTGTTCGTGCGCGGCATCGCCGGCGGCACTTTCGAGCAGGTGACGCTGCGCCTGGGCATCCTGCACGCGCTGCGCGAGTCGGGCGTACCGGTCTACAACGACGCCCGCGCGATCGAGCGCAGCGTCGACAAATCGATGACGAGCTTCCTGCTGCATCGCGCCGGCGTGCCGACACCGGCCACCTGGGCCGGCGAGTCCGCCGCGTTCGCGCAACGCGTCCTGATGCGCGAAGCGGCCGCCGGCCGCCAGGTCGTGCTCAAGCCGCTGTTCGGCTCGCAAGGCCACGGGCTCAAACGGCTCGGCGCGCGCGGCGGGCTGCTCGCGCCGCTGCCGTCGCTCGCGCGTTATCGGCAGGTCGCTTATCTGCAGCGCTTCGTTGCCGGCGCCCGGCCCGGTTTCGACTGGCGGGTGCTCGTGATCGGCGGCAAGGCGGTCGCGGCGATGCGGCGCAGCGGCGGCAAGGGCTGGATTCACAACGTCGCGCAAGGCGCGCGCTGCGAGGCCGACGAGCTGACGGTCCCGCTCGCGCAGACCGCCGTGCGCGCCACCGCCGCGCTCGGGCTCGACTACGCGGGCGTGGACCTGATCCCGAATCCCGACGACGCCGCGCTGCCGCTCGTGCTCGAAGTCAACGGCGTGGCCGCGTGGCGCGGTTTGCAGTCGGTCGTGCCGCTCGATGTCGCGGCGGCGTTGGTCGACGATCTGCTCGATCGCAAGCTCGCCGCGCAGCGCCGCGCGAACGAGCAAGCCGAGCGAGCCGCTAGCGCCGGGTTGCCCGTGCAGTCTCCGCAGCGCCGGGCTTGAGCGTCATGCCCATCCGTCATGCAATCTCCGTCGAGCATGCGCGCGCAGCCTTCCTCGAAGCCTGCGCGCTCGACGTCACCACGCCGAAACCCGGCAACGTCAGCGCCCAAAGTCCCGGCCACGGCATGAACGCGGCGCAGTTCCTCGCCAGCGCGCACGCATCGCGCGACGCGCTGTTCGCGCGCGGCGCTCGCGTCGGACAGCGCATTCTCGACGCGGTCACACGGACGCGCGCGGCCGTCGGCTGCAATACGAATCTCGGCATCGTGCTGCTGATCGCGCCGCTCGCCGCGGCCCTCGACGAAACCGGCGAACGGCCGCTGACGGCGCCAGCGTGGCGCGCGGCCGTCGGCGACGTGCTGAGCCGGCTCGACGTCGAAGATGCGCGGCTCGCCTATCGTGCGATCGCGCTCGCCAATCCCGGCGGCCTCGGCGACGCGCCCGAGCAATCGGTCCACGCAGCGCCGACGATCGGCCTGCGCGACGCGATGCGGCTCGCCAGCGAGCGCGACAGCATCGCGCGGCAGTACGCGAACGGTTTCGCGGACCTGTTCGACACTGGCCTCACCGCCTGCTTCGAAGCCTCGACGCCAGCGTCCGAACCCGCGCCCGTCGATCCAGGCGAAATCGCGATGCTCAATGTGTTTCTCGCGTTCCTCGCCGGCTGGCCCGACTCTCACATTGTGCGCAAGCACGGCCTCGCGCTGGCGCAGAGTGTCACGCTCGTGGCACGCGAACAGCACGCGCGCTGGCGCCAAACGCGGCCCGCCGCGCGCCGCTCGGCAAGCGATCCGCAACTCGATGCCTGGGATGCCGAATTGAAGGCCCGCGCGATCAATCCCGGCACCAGCGCGGACCTCGCGGTGGCCACGCTGTTCGTTGCGCGCTGCATCGAAGGGCGCGGTTAACCCTGAATCGTCTGCACTGAACACGCGCCGAACTGGCGCATCAGCATGCCGGGTGCCAGAACTGGCACGGAACCTGTTAGTTAGTACCGCCGTGCAATCCCGCACCGCTCTCGCGATGCTGAATCCGGACACGATCGCGGGCGGCGCCTCGTCAGCAGGTCCATACCTACTCATTGGAGGAACAGAATGGCCAAGATCAACCGCGTCATGATCGGGGAGTCGCTAGTCGGCGACGGCAACGAGGTCGCGCATATCGACTTGCTGATCGGACCGCGAGGTTCGGCTGCGGAAACCGCGTTCTGCAACGCGCTCACCAACAACAAGGACGGCTTCACGTCGCTGCTCGCCGTCGTCGCGCCGAATCTCATCACGAAGCCCAATACGATCCTGTTCAACAAGGTGACGATCAAAGGCGCCAAGCAGGCCGTGCAGATGTTCGGCCCGGCGCAGCACGCGGTCGCGCTAGCGGTGGCCGACAGCGTCGAGGACGGCACGATCCCGCAGGAAGAAGCCGACGATCTGTTCCTCTGCGTCGGCGTCTTCATCCACTGGCAGGCGGAGGACGACAAGAAGATCCAGCAGTTCAACTATCAGGCGACGCGCGAGGCCATCAAGCGCGCGGTCAGCGGCGAGCCGAGCGCGGCTGAAGTAGTATCCAAGAAGGGCACCGTCGCGCATCCGTTCGCGCCGAACTGACGGTGCATGCCAGCGCAGGAGACGCGGCGCCGCTCGCGGCCCCGCCTCCTCGCCCACCCTGTCGCCTCGCGGCCGCAAGGCATGGCCCTCGCGCAGCGGTTCGCGAAGCGGGTTCAATGCTCTCGCAGAGGCATTCAATGACTAATAGATGTCGCGCGCTTCTCGCCTTTTCCTCGCTCATGCTCGCCGCGCCGCTCGCGTGGGCGGGCGGCTACAACTATCCGACCGAGGGCCGCGTCGAATACGTGCTCAGCTGCATGGACGATAACGGCCACGATTTCGCGAACGTCTACAAGTGCTCGTGCGTAATCGACAAGATGGCCGCGTCGTTGCCGTACGACGAATTCGTCGACCAGTCGACCTTCTCGAAGTACGCGACGCTCGGCGGCGAAGGCGGCGCGGAATTCCGCGTCGATCACGCCAAGGCTCAAACCAGGAAATTCCGCGCGCTGCAAACGAGCGCGTATCAGGCGTGCGGACTCGGTCCGCAGAAAACGTCGACCGTGGCGAAATGACGACGGTTGGAGGCGCGCCGGGCGTCGGGCGCGCCCCGCTCTCCCCGTCAATTCGGCACCAGCCCCTTGCCGAGCGACGCGTAACACGCGAGACCCACGGCGGCCGCCGGGCCATCGCCGCGACGCCGCTCGATCTGCACGCCGACGGCCGCGAGGTCGGCGAACTTGGCAGGCTTTGCGAGCGACACCCGCACCCAGTGCGCGCCGAAGTCGGCAATCAACAGTTGCGCGATCGTCTCGGCGAGCGCCTCCAGCAGCCGCACGCGATGCGACGCGAATAGCTCCAGCAGCGCCTCGCGCACGGCCGCATAGTTGACCGTATCTTCGATCCGGTCCGTCGCGCACGCGCGGATCGCGGGCACGCCGATCGCCAGATTCACGCGCACCGGTTGCGCAACATGCAACTCGCTGCTGTCGATACCGATGACCGTCTGGCCGATGAAGTTCTCGATGAACACGATGTCGAGACGCTCGGGCAACGCGCCGGCTTGCGAGCCGGGATTCGCGCCGAGGCTGGAAAATGCGGCAAGGCGAACAGTATCGATACGATCCATGATGGTCTCCGCCGCGGCGCGGCCCAAGATTGAACAGCCTATGATGAAGAGCGAACGATGCAACAGTAGAACAACAGAACTGAGCGACGCGCGGCACACTCTGTGTCGAAGCTGCGACAGGCATGCAACCTGCAAAACGTTTAACGCATCGCGCATCGAGAAAAGCAAATTCCGGGCACGGTGAGGTAAACCCACAGTCACTTTCTGTTGAACCTGTCTTGCATCGAGCGTACAGTTTTAAATACCCGCCTCGTAGCAGGGCCGGTCGCGAGGGAGCAGGCGGACCCAGAACCCGCCGCACCAAGGGCAGACAGGCTTGATAAAGCGGCATTCGCAGCGTGCAATGCAGGCACGCTTGCGAAATGACGCAACGGAGACGAATCCCATGTCGTTGCTCGCTGACAGCAGTACGCACGTCCGGGAAGTTCTGAACGTGGTCAACCATCAGTTGACCACGCGCCCGACAAGCGAACCCGTGGCTCAGTCGTGGACGCGCTGCATCAACGAATTCCAGCTGGACCCCGCGCGTTTCGTGCCGCCGCCGGTGCTCACCGAATACGAACTCAGCGCGCGCCGTGAGGCGCTCGGCGATCTGATAGCGTGTTCGAAGCTCGAGATGACGACGCTCTATCAGCAGCTCGCCGACCCCGAGCTCGCGGTCGTGCTCGTCGATTCCGGCGGCGTGATCGTGCATCAGGTGTCGTCCGTGCCGTTCGCCGAGGCGGTCGCCGTCGACGGCTTTCGCGTCGGCGCGCTGTGGAGCGAACGCGAAGCCGGCACCAACGGCATGGGCACCTGTCTCGCGGAGCGCGACTGCATCGCCGTCTGTCAGCACGAGCATTTCTATCCGCGCTATACGTCGCTCACGTGCTCGGCCGCGCCGATCTTCGACGACGGCGGCGAAATCGCCGGCGTGCTCGACGTCACCAGCCGCTCGAAGCTGCTGCAGCAGCACTCGCTGGTACTGGTCGGCATGTCGCGGCAGATGATCGAAAACCGTCTGCTCGATGCGCGCTACCGGCACGCCAACATGATTCATTTCCACAGCCGCCCGGAATTCGTCGGCACGCTGCACGGCGGCAAGCTCGCGGTCGGCGACGACAGCACGGTGCTCGCCGCGAACCGCAGCGCGCTGTTCCAGCTCGGCTTCCGCTCGCTCGCCGAGCTGCGCGGCCGGCGTATCGAGGAAGCGTTCAACGCGTCGCTCGAAGACATGATCGCGCGCAGCATTCGCGGCTCGTTCCATCCGGTCACCGTCTACAGCGCGAATGCGACGAACCGTTTTTTCCTCGTCGCGCAGACGCCGCAGAACGGCAGCGGGCGCGTGACGCGGGTGATCGTCACCGACTCCGCGATCCGCAGCAGCGCCCCGGAAAAACACGAGAAGCACGACAAGCACGCGCCGGTGCCGAAGCTCGACGAGATCGCGCACCTCGAATTCGGCGACCCGCGCATGGCCTCGCAGATCCAGCTGGCCGCGCGCGTGATCCAGCGCAAGATTCCGATCGTCCTGCGCGGCCAGACCGGCACCGGCAAGGAAGTCTTCGCGCAGGCGCTGCACAGCATCAGCCCGCACGCCGACGGTCCGTTCGTGCCGGTGAATTGCGCGTCGCTGCCGGAGAACCTGATCGAGAGCGAGCTGTTCGGCTATCGCGCCGGTGCATTTACCGGCGCGCAGCGCGAAGGTCGGCGCGGCAAGATCGTGCAGGCCAACGGCGGCACGCTGTTCCTCGACGAGATCGGCGACATGCCGCTCGTGCTGCAGGCGCGCCTGCTGCGCGTGATCGAGGAACACGAGGTCACGCCGCTCGGCGCCGAGACCACCGTCAAGGTCAATTTCCAGCTGATCAGCGCGAGCCACCGCAATCTGATGGAACTCGTGCAGAGCGGCCAGTTCCGCGAGGACCTGTACTACCGGCTCAAGGGCGTCGAGCTGAATCTGCCGGCGCTGCGCGAGCGCGTCGACAAGCTGCCGCTGATCCATCATCTGCTCGCCAGCGAAACCGACGATCCGCCCGATCTGACGCCGCAAGCCGAACACGCGCTGCTCACCTACGCGTGGCCCGGCAACATCCGTCAGCTGCGTCACGTGTTGCAGATGGCCATTGCGCTGTCCGACGGCGAGCCGATCAGCTGCGAGCATCTGCCGCCCGAGGTCACGCAACGCACGTCGGCGGTCGATCTGCCGACCGCGCTGCGCCTCGCAAACGCGGACATGGACGGGCAGCTCGCCGACGAAGCGGACATTTCTTCGCTGAACGCGATCCAGCTGAACGAGCGCGAGACGGTGCTGTCGCTGCTCGACGAGCATCGCTGGAACGTCAGCAACGTCGCGAAGGCGCTCGGCATCAGCCGTAACACGCTGTACCGCAAGATGCGCCGGCTGCATATCCGGCTGTCGCACGAAGGCTCGCCGCCGGACGGCATGCCGCTCGATCTAGACGCATGACCCAGTCGTCCCCCAACGAGTCAGCGCCCAAGGCCGCCCGCGATCTCACCGACTTCAAGCCGGATGCGCGCTTCGCGTGGTGCGTGACCGGCTCCGGTCACATGCTCGAAGAATCGATCGCGCTCGCGCGGCGCTTGCCGCGCGTCGATCTGTTTCTGTCCGCGGCGGCCGAGGAAGTGCTGCCGCTGTACGGCTGGCCGCTCGACAAGCTGCGCGAACAGTTCCGCGTGCTGCGCGACAACAGCGCGAGCGGCGTGCCGGTTGGCATGCTGTATCACGGCGTCTATCACACGGTCGTGATCGCGCCGGCCACCAGCAACACGGTCGCCAAATGCGCTTACGGCATCTCCGATACGCTGCCGACCAACATGTACGCGCAGGCCGGCAAGCAATGCATCCCCGGCATCGTCTTTGCATGCGACACCGAACCGAGCGTGATCACGCATAGCCCGGACGAATGGGTCGAACTGCGGCCACGGGCGATCGAGCTCGACAACGTCGAGCGTCTGGCACGTTTCGAATACACGACGCTCGCGCGCTCGCTCGACGAACTCGAAGCGGCACTCGCCCAACGCCTCGCGACCCTCGATCTCGCATGGACCACATCCTCTTCCTGACCGGCCGGCTTGCCGAACCGAGCCTGCGGCGCGTGCTCGACGGCATGGCGCCGGCGCCGTTCAGTTGGGAGGTGCGCGAAATCGGCCTGCAGGTTGCCGCGTTGATGACCGCCGACATGATCCAGCGCCGCGTGCCCACGCCGCTTGCCGCGCAGCGCGTGATCGTGCCGGGCCGCTGCCGCGGCGATCTCGACACGCTGAGCGCGCACTACGGCGTGCCGTTCGAACGCGGCCCCGAGGAGGTCAAGGACTTGCCGCAGTTTTTCGGCCACAAGGCGAAGCCGTTCGACCTGAGCCGCTACGACACGGAGATTTTCGCGGAGATCGTCGATGCGCCGCGGCTCGACCTCGACGGCATCGCGGCAAGGGCGCGCGAGTATACGGCCCAGGGCGCGGACGTGATCGACATCGGCTGTCTGCCGGACACGCCGTTTCCGCATCTCGAAGACGCGGTGCGGCGCCTGAAGGCCGAAGGCTATCGCGTCAGCGTCGATTCGATGCGCAACGACGAACTGCTGCGCGGCGGCCGCGCGGGCGCCGACTATCTGATGAGCCTGAACGTCGATACGCTGTGGATCGCCGACGAAGTGCCGTCGACGCCGATCCTCGTCGCGCGCGAACCCGCTGATTCCGCTTCGCTCGACGCCGCGATCGACGCGCTCTCCGCGCGCGGCCGCGCGTTTCTCGCCGATCCGATTCTCGATCCGATTCCGTTCGGGTTGGCCACGTCGATCGCACGCTACGTGCGTCTGCGCGAGCGCTATCCCGACATCGCGATCATGATGGGCATCGGCAACGTGACCGAGTTGACCGAGGCCGACACGAGCGGCATCAATGCGGTGCTGCTCGGCATGGCGGCGGAATTACGCGTTGGCGCGGTGCTGACGACTTCGGTGAGTCTGCATGCGCGGCGCGCGCTGCGCGAAGCCGATATCGCGCGCCGTGTGATGCATGCCGCGCGCGATGCGCAAGTGCTGCCGAAGGGCATCAGCAGCGAACTCGCGACGGTCCACGCGAAACGGCCGTTTCCGTACAGCGCCGAAGAAATCGACGAATTCGCGCGCGCCGTGCGTGATCCGAATTTCCGCGTGCAGATCAGCGCCGACGGCATTCACGTGTACAACCGCGACGGCCACCGACGCGGCGACGATCCGTTCGCGCTGTACCCGCAGCTGAACCTCGAAACCGACGGCGGCCACGCGTTCTATATGGGCGTGCAGCTTGCCCGCGCGGAAATCGCGTGGCGGCTCGGCAAGCGCTTCGATCAGGACCAGCCGCTCGACTGGGGCTGCGCGATCGACCGGCCGGAAGAAGATCTCAGCGTCTGGTGCGGGCCGGGCGAGACGATGAAAAAGCGCTGAACCCGCCGCGCTGTCACTGCATGGCCGCTACGCTCGCGGGTTCGTCGACGGTAGCCAGTTCGCCGCGCATGCCGCGAATCGCCTGCGCGCGATCGCTCGCGCCGAACACGGCCGATCCCGCGACGAACACATCGGCGCCCGCCGTGGCGACACGCGCGATGTTCGATGCCTTCACGCCGCCGTCCACTTCGATCAGCAACGGCCGGCCGGTGCGCTGCATCGTCGTATCGACGCGCTCGCGCAGCAGCCGCAGCTTATCGAGCGTTTCGGCAATGAACGCCTGGCCGCCGAAGCCCGGATTCACCGACATCACCAGCACGACGTCGAGCATCTCCAGCACATGATCGAGCACCGTGAGCGGCGTCGCCGGATTCAGCGCGAGCCCGGCGCGCGTACCGTGCGAGCGGATCAGTTCGATGGTCCGATGCACGTGCAGCGTCGCCTCCGGATGAAAGCTGATCAGGTTCGCGCCGGCCTCGGCAAACGCCGATACCAGCGGATCGACGGGCGTGGTCATCAGATGCACGTCGAAAGGCAGCGACGTGTACGGCCGGATCGCCGAGCACACGAGCGGCCCTACGGTCAGGTTCGGCACATAGTGGTTGTCCATCACGTCCAGATGAATCCAGTCCGCGCCGGCCGCCGTCACGTCGCGAATTTCGTCGGCGAGGCGGGCAAAATCCGCCGACAGCAGCGACGGAGCAATCAGGAATTCGCGCATTGCGTTCTCCGTACCAGTGGCCTCAGTGATAGCGGCTCGCCATCGTGTCGAGCGGCAGCGGCTTGATGCGCGCCGCCTGCCCCGCGCAACCGAACGCTTCGAAACGCTCGATGCAGATCGCGCTAGCCGCGGCGGTGGCCGCCTTCAGGGCCGCGCGCGGATCGAATTCCGAGCGCGCATTGGCGAGCGACTTGCGCATCGCGCCGCTCATCGCGAGACGGATGTCGGTGTCGATATTGACCTTGCGCACGCCGTGCGCGATGCCGCGGCGGATTTCGTCGACGGGCACGCCGTAGGTGATCGGAATCTCGCCGCCGTACTCGCGGATCACCGCGAGCCATTCCTGCGGCACCGACGACGAACCGTGCATCACCAGATGCGTGTCCGGAATCCGCGAATGAATCGAGGCGATCCGGTCGATCGCGAGGATGTCGCCGGTCGGCTCGCGGCTGAACTTGTACGCGCCGTGCGAAGTGCCGATCGCGATTGCGAGTGCATCGACGCCGGTCGCATCGACAAAGCGCCGCGCTTCGTCGGGGTCGGTCAGCAAGTGCTCGCGCGTCAGCTTGCCTTCTGCGCCGACGCCGTCCTCTTCACCCGCGGTGCCCGTTTCGAGCGAGCCGAGACAGCCCAGCTCACCCTCCACCGACACGCCGACCGCATGCGCGGCGTCCACCACGCGGCGGCTCACCTCGACGTTGTAGTCATACGCGGCCGGCGTTTTCTGGTCGGGCAATAGCGAGCCGTCCATCATCACCGAGGTGAAGCCCGAGCGGATCGCCTGCTGGCACACCGCCGGGCTCGCGCCGTGATCCTGATGCAGCACGAGCGGAATGTCCGGGTGCGCCTCGAGCGCGGCGAGCACCAGATGGCGCAGATACGGTTCGCCCGCGTACTTGCGGGCGCCGGCCGACGCCTGCAGGATCACCGGGCTATCGGTCGCCTCGGCCGCGCGCATGATCGCGTGAATCTGCTCCATGTTGTTGACGTTGAACGCGGGCACGCCGTAGTCGTGTTCGGCCGCGTGATCCAGCAGTTGCCGCAGGGTGATGAAGGCCATTGCGTGCTCCTCGATATGAAATGAAATCCTGTCGAGCGGTGTGCTCAACGCGCACCGTCCGCGACGCGCCGCGCTTCGCCCGGTCGGCCCACGCGGGATTGCGCGGGTTGTGCTTCAGATGCCGGTCCCACAATGCCACCGCGATCTCGGCCCATGCCGAGCGGCATGCCGGGGTATCCCGACTTCGCGGCTTCCACCGCATCGATCGCGAGCATGCGCAGCGCGTCGGCCATCGGGCGCGTGGCGGGTGCGTCAAGCGGTTGCGCGACTGCACTCATCGAAATTCTCCTTGCGAAATGAACGTCGGCATGCGTCGGGTGCGCTTCGAAAAAACGTCAGGCGCGCGAGCGTCGATCGATCAGTTGCAGGATCATCGGCGTGAAGATCAGCTGCATCGCGAGTCCCATCTTGCCGCCCGGCACGACGATCACGTTCGGGCGCGACATGAACGAGTCGTGCAGCATCGTCAGCAGATACTGGAAGTCGATGCCCTTCGGCCGCGCGAAGCGGATCACCACGAAGCTCTCGTCCGGCTGAGGAATCTCGCGGGCGGTGAACGGATTCGACGTGTCCACGGTCGGCACGCGCTGGAAGTTCACATGCGTGCGCGAAAACTGCGGGCAGATGTAGTTCACGTAGTCGGGCATGCGCCGCAGGATCGTGTCCACCACCGCTTCGTGCGTGTAGCCGCGCATCGTCTGATCGCGGTGCAGCTTCTGGATCCATTCGAGGTTGATGATCGGCACGACGCCGATCAGCAGATCCGCATGCCGCGCGATGTTGACCTTGTCGGTCACCGCCGCGCCATGCAGCCCTTCGTAGAACATCAGATCGGTATTGGCCGCGACGCTCTCCCACGGCGTGAAGGTGCCGCCGTCCTGCTTGTACAACTGCGCTTCGGCCGTGTCGTGCACGTAGTGGCGAAACTGCCCGCTGCCGTTTTCGCCGTAGCGCGTGAACAGCGTTTCGAGTTCTTCGAGCAGATTCGCTTCCGGCCCGAAGTGGCTGAAATTCGGCACGCCGTCGCGTTCGCGCTCCTGCATCGCCGCGCGCATGCCGTTGCGGTCGTAGCGATGGAACGCGTCGCCTTCGACGATCTGCGCATTGATGTGCTCGCGTCTGAAGATATGCGTGAAACTCTTCATGACGGTGGTGGTTCCCGCGCCGCTCGAGCCGGTCACCGCGATGATCGGATGTTTGACTGACATGCGCTTGTCTCCGGATGACTGTGTTTGCGCTCAGTCGCCGATCACGCCGTGAAATCCGGCAGGAACAGCGAGCGCGTGCCGAACAGCGGCGACGAGAACGGCTTGTCCTCGCCGCGGTCGTATTCGCCGTGATAGCGCGCAATGCGCTCGACCTCGTTCTTCGAGCCGAGAATCACCGGCACGCGGCCATGCAGCGCGCGCGGCGCGAGCTCGAGAATGCGCTCGCGGCCGGTGATCGCGAGGCCGCCCGCCTGCTCGACCAGAAAGCTCATCGGGTTCGCTTCGTAGAGCACGCGCAGGCGCCCTTCCATCGCCGGAGTTTTCGAGTCGCGCGGATACATGAACACCCCGCCTCGCATCAGGATGCGATGCACTTCCGCGACCATCGACGCGATCCAGCGCATGTTGAAGTCGCGCGCGCGGCAGCCGCTGCGGCCGTCCTTGCACTCCTGCACGTAGCGGCGCACGGGCGGTTCCCAGAAGCGCTCGTTCGATGCGTTGATCGCGAACTCGCCGGTCTCTTCCGGAATCCGGATGTTCGAATGCGTGAGCACGAAGTTGCCGATGTCGCGCTCCAGCGTGAAGCCATGCGTGCCGTTGCCGACCGACAGCACCAGCATCGTCGAGGGTCCATACACGGCATAGCCGGCCGCCACCTGTTCGCAGCCCGGCCGCAGGAACGCGGCTTCGCTGCTTGCATCCTCCGCCGGGTCGCGCGTGCGCAGCACCGAGAAGATCGAGCCGACTACGCCGTTGATGTCGATATTCGACGAGCCGTCGAGCGGATCGAACGCAAGCAGATACTCGCCACGCGGATACTCCGGAGGAATCGGGTACACGTGCTCCATTTCCTCCGACACCATCGCGGCCAGCAAGCCGTCCCACTCGCATTGCTGCACGAAAATCTCGTTGGTGGAGACGTCGAGCTTCTTCTGCTCCTCGCCATGCGTGTTGAGCGTTTGCGCGGAACCGTAGTTGCCGCCTAGCGCTCCCTTGGTCAGCATCGCCGAGATCGATTTGATGGCGGCCGCTACGTCGATGAGCAGCGCGGAGAGTCCCGCCGTGTCCCGCGTGTCGTCCGTACACGGCGGGCGATCGAGCGTGTCGATCAGGAACTTCGAAAGTGTCGTGCGTCCGTCCTGCATGGCGTTCTCCTTCGATGGTGTCGTGATTCAGCCCGGCGGCTCCGTGACGGCGCGCGCGGTGGAAGGCGGTGGCGAGGACGGCTGCATTGGCTCGTCGAATACGCGGCTCGCGCGCACGTCGGCGGCGTCGATCAGCGTCAGCGCGGCGGCATCGATCGGCTCGCCGCCCTGCAACGCGCTCGCGAACAGGCGGTTCGCCTGGCGCAGCCGCGCGCGGTCGAGCGCATTGCGCACCGAGCGCGCGTTGGCGAAATTCGGTTGCCGGATGCGGCGCGCCAGATAGTCGGCGAAGGCGCGGCGCGACGCGGCATCGAAGCGGTAATGCATGGTGTCGAGCATCCGCTCGGCGATTTCGAGCAGTTCGGTTTCCTCGTAATCGGGAAACGTGATGTGATGCGCAATGCGCGAGCGGAAACCCGGATTGCTCTCGAAGAACACTTCCATCCGCGACGCGTAGCCGGCCAGAATCACGACCAGGTCGCTGCGCTGGTTCTCCATCGTCTGCAGCAGGATTTCGATCGCTTCCTGCCCGTAGTCGCGCTCGTTCTCCGGGCGATACAGGTAGTACGCTTCGTCGATGAACAGCACGCCGCCCATCGCGCGCTTCAGCACGTCGCGCGTTTTCGGCGCGGTGTGACCGATGTACTGGCCGACCAGATCGTCGCGCGTGACCGACACCAGATGATTGCGGCGGATGTAGCCGAGCCGGTGCAGCACCTCGGCCATGCGCAGCGCGACCGTCGTCTTGCCGGTGCCGGGGTTGCCGGAGAAGCACATATGCAAGGTCGGCGCGCCGCCCGCGAGACCCAGCGAAGCCCGCGCGCGTTCGACCAGCAGATGCGCGGCGACTTCGCGAATGCGCGTCTTCACCGGCGCGAGCCCGACCAGATCGCGTTCGAGTTCGCCGAGCACCTCGCCGATGCCCGAGTCGCGGTACAGCGCCGCGAGGTCGATGTGGGACGTGGCGTCGTCGCTGTGCGCGGTGGACGCGGGCAGTGCGTCCACGATGGCGGCGTCAATCATTGCTCCTCCTTGCGGGTTTGTCGTGTGCCTGTCTTGCACCCTCGTGCCCGATCAGCGGCTCAGCCCGTTGCACCGTAGCGCTCGCCCGCCGGCCGGTCGGTCGCATAGCCCGTCATGCTGTAGCGCTGCGTGCGCCCCTGCGCGTCCTGGCGCGACAGACGGAAGCCCGGCTCCACGTCCGGCCGGTTGACGATGAACGACAGGCGCATCGTCTCGAAGGTGCGCTCCGAATCGAATGCGCTGACCTTGATGTAGTGCTGCGGCCGCGCCTCGCGACAGGCCCGGACCTCCTGCAAGACGCCTGCCGCGTCGTGCAGGTCGAACATCGGCAGGCCCCACATTTCCCAGTACGTGTTGCGCGGATGCGGGTCGTCGGTGAATTCGACCGAACAGGCCCAGCCCTGGCGCAGCGCGTAGTCGATCTGCAGGCCGATTTCCTCGTCGGTCAGCTCGGGCAGAAAAGAAAACGTTCCTTGAGTAATACGCATGACGAACCTCGTTGATGGATGTCGCGTTCAGGGCGGCGTCAACGGTGCCCCGCGCGGTGCCGTGGCACCACGTTGCGGATGCGCTCGTGAAGCGCTGGCGGGTAAAGCTCGGCTCTCTTAAGCCGCAGTCGGCGTAGCGGCGAAATCGGGCGTATCGGTCGACGCGTAGTTGAAAGTGACGTCGCGCCACGTATCGAGCGCCTGCTTGAGCGGCGTGCACCAGCGCGCGGCGGCTTCGAGCACGTCGGGCCCTTCGCGCAGAATGTCGCGGCCCTCGTTGCGGGCCTTGACCATCGCTTCGAGCGCGACGCGGTTCGCAGTCGCGCCGGCCTGGATGCCGGCCGGATGGCCGATCGTGCCGCCGCCGAACTGCAGGATCGCGTCGTCGCCGAACAGGTCGAGCAGTTGATGCATCTGCCCCGCATGAATCCCGCCCGAGGCGACCGGCATCACCTTGCGCAAGCCGGCCCACGGTTGATCGAAGAAGAGGCCGCGCGACAGGTCCACCGCGTTGTGCGCGTCGCGGCACACGTTGTAGTAGCCCTGCACCGACAGCGGATCGCCTTCGAGCTTGCCGACCGCGGTGCCCGCATGCGCATGATCGACGCCCGCCATGCGCAGCCATTTGGCGATCACGCGAAACGAGATGCCGTGATTGCGTTGCCGCGTGTAGGTGCTGTGCCCCGCGCGATGCAGATGCAGGATCATGTCGTGCTTTCGGGCCCAGCGCGACATCGACTGGATCGCGGTCCAGCCGATCACCAGATCGATCATCACGATGCACGAGCCGAGCTCCTTCGCGAATTCGGCGCGCTCGTACATGTCCTCCATCGAGCCGGCCGTCACGTTCAGGTAGTGCCCTTTGACCTCGCCGGTTTCCGCCTGCGCGCGGTTCACCGCCTCCATCGAAAACAGGAAGCGGTCGCGCCAATGCATGAACGCCTGCGAGTTGATGTTCTCGTCGTCCTTCAGGAAATCGAGGCCGCCGCGCAGACCCTCGTAGACCACCCGCCCATAGTTCTTGCCCGACAGCCCGAGCTTCGGCTTGACCGTGGCGCCGAGCAGCGGCCGTCCATACTTGTCGAGCCGTTCACGCTCGACGACGATGCCGGTCGGCGGTCCCTGAAACGTCTTCAGATAGGCGACGGGGATGCGCATGTCTTCGAGCCGCAACGCCTTCAGCGGCTTGAAGCCGAACACGTTGCCGATGATCGACGCGGTCAGGTTCGCGACCGAGCCCTCTTCGAACAGATCGAGTTCATACGCGATGTACGCGAAGTACTGCGGCTCGTCGGCGCGCGACACCGGTACCGGTTCGACGCGATACGCCTTCGCGCGATACATGTCGCACGCGGTCAGGCGGTCGGTCCACACCACCGTCCACGTCGCGGTCGACGATTCTCCGGCCACCGCGGCCGCCGCTTCCTCGGGTTCGACACCGGGTTGCGGCGTGATGCGAAAGAGCGCGATCACGTCGGTCTCTTTCGGTTCGTAGTCCGGTTGCCAGTAACCCATCTCGCGGTATTTCATCACGCCTGCCGCGTACCGCTCGCGCGGATTGTGCGGATCGCGCGCTTGATGTCCGGGCTGGATCGGCGGTTGACTGAAATCGTTCATGACGTGTCCTCGAAGGTGGCAAGCGCACTGCCGGAAGAACGAAGCGCTTGAGTTGCACTGTAGGCACGGACCCGCCCAAGGGGAATTCACGATTTTATTTGGCAGACTTAATGGATCGATTATCGCTATCACATCGTTAGTTTCTTTTTCACGCCATGAAACGGCAATGGGAGCAGAATCGGCTAGTGTGGGAGACGGGCACGGGTGACAGCGCAATCGGATTGGCCAATCGCGATGGAACACTTTGCTTCGTTTCCGGCACACCGCGCGGACGCTTGCGTCTGGCAAGCCGCGCGAGCGCCATGGCGTGGCGCAATTCGCCGAGGGCTGTATTAGCCCTCGAATGCGCGCCCGCCTGGCCGGCCGGCACACGCACGGGCATGGAGATTGCGTGATGCCGGCTGCCGTCGAGATCGGGCATGAAAATTCGCCGGGCCGGCGGCTCAGAGCAGTTCGAACCGCAGTTCCAACCGCAGTTTCAACCGAAGGAGGAAGCACGTATGCAATGGACGACTCCGAGCTACACCGACGTACGCCTCGGTTTTGAAATCGTGATGTATGTCGCTACGCGTTAAGCCCGCAACCGGGCCGCACGCCGCGGCCCCTTTGCGGTTCCCGTTTGTGATTGACCTCTGCTGACGGCCGGCCTTCCGGCGCTGTCGGGACAAACGTTCCCAACCATGATCCACGAAACGATCGTCACCACGGCAGCGTGCGATGGCCGTCCTCATATCGCGCCGATGGGCGCGCGCTACGAGGGTGAGCGCATCATCCTTGCGCCTTTCCGACCGTCGGTTACGCTCGAGAACATCGTCGCGACGCGCGCGGCCGTGCTGAATTTCACGACCGACGTGCGCATCTTCGCGGGCTGCGTCACGCACTGCGCGACCGATTGGCCGACCGTGGCCGCAAGCCGTGTCGCCAGCGTGCGGCTGGCCGAATCGCTGGCCCACGCCGAACTCGAACTAGACGAACTGCAAGACGACAAAGAGCGCCCGGTACTGGTGATGAAATGCGTGCACCGCGAAAACCACGCGCCGTTCGCGGGCTTCAATCGCGCGCAGTCGGCGGTCGTGGAAGGCGCGATTCTGGTAAGCCGGCTTTTCATGCTGCCGGCCGACAAGGTCGATCGCGAAATGGCCTATCTGCAGATCGCGATCGACAAAACCGCCGGCGACAACGAGCGCACCGCATGGGGCTGGCTCGTCGCCGCGGTCGCGCGATACCGCGCGAATCTGGAAGGGGCGGCCAATCACGCCGCCGCTTCCGCCCATCATTAGGGTCTGTTAGACCCTCAACCCGTTTGCCGCGGAGAATCCCGATGACCGCATTGCTTGCGAGCGTCCGCTCGGATGAGGAAGCATTCGATGCCGCACGCGCCGGCGCCGAGCTGATCGACCTGAAAGAACCGAACGACGGCGCGCTCGGCGGCCTGTCGGTCGGCGCCATTACGAACATCGCGCGACAGCTGCGGGCGCGCTATCCGGTCAAGCCGATCAGCGCGGCGATCGGCGACGTGCCGGCCGATGCGTTCGACGAGATCGCCGCGCGCGTGATCGACGTCAGCGACGCCGGCGTCGACTATGTGAAGGTCGGGGTCGCGCGCGGACCAGCCGCGCGCCGCTGCATCGAGCAGCTCGCGAATCTGCCGGCCACTGTCGTGCCGGTGCTGCTGTGCGACGGCGGCATGGACGACGACCTCGTCAGCCACACCGCGGCGCTCGGCTTTGCCGGCCTGATGTTCGATACCGCGAGCAAGGACGGCGGCACGCTGTTCGATCACGTCGATGTCGACTCGCTCGCACGCTGGTTGCGGCTCGCGCGTCAGCGCGGCGCGATGGTGGGCATCGCCGGTGCGCTCGGCTGGGCGCAACTGCCGCAGATCCGTGCGCTGGCGCCCGACGTGGCCGGTTTTCGCACCGCGCTGTGCGCCGACGGGCGCCGCTCGCGGCTCGATCCCGAGCGCGTCGCGCAATGGGCGAGCGCGTTGCATCGGCCGGCTGGCGAAATCCGCGTCGATGGCGGTGCGCCGCTGCCGGGCCCGACGAGCGCGACGCGGCTATAGCCACCGCTCACATCACCGGAATGTTCAGCAAACGGTCGCGCATCAGCGCGACGTTGCTTTTGTCGAGCAGTTCGACCACATAGTTCGCATCCGTCACGTAGTCGACGAACTTGCGGTCGACCACCCCCGACGCGGCCAGCGTTTCGAGCGGATCGTCGGCGGCGATCGGACAGGATTTGACGACGATCAGCCGCTCGGCGTTGAGCATCGTCGAAAGCCACGCGGCAAGGCTGTCGGAGGTCGTGTCCCAGTTGCTCATCGCGTCGGGCGTGTCGCGCATCAGCGCGGTCGGCACCCACACGGCGACGTGGCCGTCGCGCAACGTGCGGCGAATCTTCGCCTCGCTCGACGCGATCACCAGTTCGGGCGACACACCTTGCATCAGCAGCGCGTATTGCGTCATCGCGAGCAGACACATGTTGTGCGCGGCCAGATCGTCGAAGTTCCATTCGCCCTGGTACTGGCGCACCTTGTCCGCGAAATCGCCGCCGCCGGGCACGATCACCACGCGTCCGCCGCCGACTTCGCATAGCTCGCTGAGCCAGTGGCGCAGTGCCGGGTCGTGACTCAGGCTGCCTCCGATCTTGACCACCCACATGACTGTTGTCCTCGCGTCCAGTTGAGTGCCCGGCTGGGTCGCGTCGTTTCGCAACCTCGTTCATCACCGAACTTGTCCCGCTCGCCCAATCGTCCCCACTGTCCCTCTTTGCGCTACTCGTGCGCTGGCGCCCCGTCTTCGGGCGGCGCCGCGCCGGTCAGCTCATGCCGCTCGCGCTGCCTCGCCACGCGCGCTTCGCCGCTGCGCTGCCGGTTCGCGCGCCGCGAGCAGCGCGACCGCCACGCTCGGCGCGCAGGTCGCCGCCCACGCCGCGCTGGCATCGGGCACGCCCGCCAACGCGCCGAAGTCGATATAGCCGCGCGCTTCGTCGCGCGCCAAGGCGGCGACGAGGAAGCGGCCGCAGCCCGCGCCCACCAGCGGCGCGGCCGCGAGCGCCGGCTGCGCGGCGACCACGCGCATCAGGTTTGCGCCGATTTCGCGCACCTGCAGCGCCCGCCAGCGCCGCGCAAACTGCAGCCATTCGAGGTCCGACGCGTCGTGCGCGTCGTGCCCGATCATGCGCGCGAGCCGCGCGCGGCTCGCCGCCTGGGTTTTCGGTCCCTGGTCGGCGCTCGGCTGCACGTCGTGCAGCGGGTCCAGTTCGCCCGTCAGCCGGTAGACGTCGGCGGTGGTCGCAAACCATTCGTTCATCACGTTCAGCGTGGCGCCGCCGAATTCGATCCGATGCGCGACGCCGCACAACGGCGTGCGTACGACGCCGTGATACACGAGTTCGCCGCTCGCGAGCCGGTCCGCATCGGTCGCGCCACGCGCGACGACCCGGCCGTCGACGATCGGAATGATGTCGGTAGTGGTGCTGCCGATGTCGATCAGCAGCGCGTTCGGCATGCGGGTAGCGACCCAGCTCGCGGTCGCGAGCCAGTTCGCCGACGCGACCTGGCGCCAGCCGGCCGCGCAGTCGTCGGCAGCGAGCCAGCCGGCGTCGCCGGCGTAGAAACGCAGTGACGAACCGAGCCGCTGCGCGAGCGCGGCCACGATCGCGCGCACGCCTTCGGCGCGATCCGCGAACAGGTCGACCATCTCGCCGGTCATCGTCACCGCATGCTGCGCGGCTTCGGTGCGGGCCTGCGGCCAGCGCTCGAAGACGAGGTCGATCGTCCGTTGCAGATGGTCGAGCCCCTGCCACAGCGGACACGGCCATTGCACGACGTCGAGCACGGCGTCGCTGCCGTCGATCAGCGACACCTTCACGTGCGCACCGCCGACGTCCCAGCCGAACCGCACCGCCGGGTTCGAACGGGCGGGGCTCAAGGACGCACCTCGAATGTGAGCGGATTGGCGCGCGCCGCCCGGCAGCGCTCGAGTCGCACGCCGTGCGCGGCCAGCAGCGCGCGCGTCAGGCCGCTGCCGCGCACCGCCGACAGCCCCGCATAAGCGACCGTCAGACGCGGATTCACCTCGATCACGACCGGCCCGCGTTGCGGATGCCACACGACATCGATGCCGACGAAGCCGCGCAAACCCGGGATGGCCCGCGCGACGCGATGCGCGAGCGTGTCGAGCGCGCGGCCCATGTCGCTGAGC